>JBLIRL010000006.1:0-33926 GCA_049472275.1 Thermoplasmatota archaeon
CAGATGCGGCCTCTGAGCTCAACTTCAACACGCCTTCGACGGGTTCTTCCTTTCTGACCACAAGCCGGATGCCCCGGGAACTGAGCCCAGAGGCTGTTTCCGCCAGCCCCTCGATCATGAACCTGAAATGCCTCTCGTTCGCCTCGGGATAGTCCTCCTTGATCCCGAAGAACACGACAACGGGAACGCATGCCTCATTCCCCCTCCGGATGGCATATTCGAGAGCATGATTATGCAGTGTCCGCTGGGATGCCTGCATCCAGTAAAGAACCATATCCCCCCTGCCCGCATCCAGATCGTTGAGATGGTGTATCCTTTCCTCGTGTATCATCTCCAGAGCTCCCTGTTCCTCTTTGGTTCGTATCCCGGGGCTAGCTCCACGGGATAGGGTCTGAAATAGACCTGTTCCTTGAGGTATTCAACATCGAACCTGATGATCAACGACCTCAGCACCTCCTTGCAGCTGGAAAGAGGGATCCTGTCGTCCCTGTAAGCCTGCAGCAGATCCAGAAAGAATCCTTTCTCATCTGTTCCGAGCCTGTCGGATACGTAGCCGAAACAATGGGAAAGTACGTTGATGTGGGAAGTGAACCTCGGTCCCTTGGACATGGCGGAGGATAGGTGAAGAGAGTAGAGGTCCCAGGCCTTTTCAATCCCCTTCTCTTTCTGGGATGCCACGATCTTCCCCATTTCCCGAAGCTCCTTCTGGGAGTAAGCCATCAGAAGGAACTTGTGCCTTGAGTGGAACTCTATCAGGTCGCTCGCGGCTCCCCTCTTCCTGCTCTGTGAGAACCTGGCATTGGTGAATAGCTTCGTCAGGAAATGGTCAAGGATAGACGGATCGGACAGTCTTGCCTCGTCCTCTATCGCAAGTGAGGAGAACCTTCTTCTGACCTCTCTCCCGAAGAAGCCGTCCGCCTTTCCCGTAATCAGCCCCCGGCCTGTCGGACCGTAGACCTTCACGTCCCCGATCCCGCATGATGGAGACTTGGCCTTGACTATGAAACCGTGGACCTCTTCAAGGGTGTCCAGCCTCCTGCTCACCCAGTCCTCCATCTCCCTTGTGATATCGCGCTCCGTGGCAGGCTGAACGAGCCTGTGTCCGTCCTCGCTCATCTTGATGTTTATCGGTCTCCGGGGGACCCCCAGACCGACACCCATTTCGGGACAATCATGGACGGTCTCGACCGCTCCTTTCAATCTCTCGACGGGATCGCTCTTGATGATCGCACCATCGAAACGACAGTGATCGTACCCGAGGCAGCGGCTTATGTACACTCTCGGTTTGATATATTCCTGCAAATCGAACCCCGTTCCGGATTGCGTTCAAACCAGATTAAACCTTTTCAGAGGACCCCAAAAGGTAAATCCGACCCTGAAATTCCACCTTCGTTGAGTATGACGACACCACCCAAGACCTGGAGGGCCGCAGTATGCTACGATGCCCCTTCTATCTCCAAGGTCGTGAGGGAGACCCTTGATTCGATGGGATGGGAATATGAGAGGGACCGTGGAATCCACTCCTTCAACAGGCTCTGGGTGGCCATATCGATGCCTGCGATGTCCTATGTCTTCCAGTTCATAGTGATGGATCCGGTGGAGCTTGTGATCAATGTCTACGAGGAGCGCCCATCGCACGCAGCACAGCTTCATTTCCTGGAGCTAAAAGGCATCAACAGAGGAAATGCATCAAGGGTCAGGAGCTTCCTTCAGCAATTCGCATCGACGCTTCCCAAGAAGCCTTACAGGTTCCACTGGACAGAACGTTTCAGGGCAGGTTTCCTGAACAGGCATCATCTACGTTCTAGGAGGGAATGGGAAAGATGGGGGATTTAATCCTCCCAGCTAGATGCACCCGGTTTGAAGCCGAGTTTGGGGAATGGTCTCGCCGCGGATGAGGCGATATTGTCGAGGTGGCCCGCTATCCTCTTCATCAATCTCGCGGAGATGATCTCAACGAGCGCTTCGTCCCTGTGGATGTTCTTCTTCAGGGTCAGCTCTCTGAGATTGTCATAGTGCTCCTTCAGTTCCATTTCGAGTTTGGTTACCGGGGTAGGATATTTCTGGTCCGGCGACATGAAAGAATCATGTGCCCCAGGGAACATCTCGATTATCAGGTCCTTCATCATATGAAGCTCCTTTCTTCCATCGGGTTGGAAGGGTTTCCTGAAATCGTATTCGTCCCTCATGGAGGCAAGGTCCTTGGCATAGTCCCCGATCCTCTCGTAGTCGATGACCAGGGAGATGAGAACTAGTCCCCCGTGTATGTTCGGCACCGAGCTCAGTGAGAAATATTCGAAAACCTTCCTTCTGACCCTCTGGACGTTCCTGTTGACATCCTTGTCCATCCTCAGGATCTCTTCGGGTTCGCCTTTCTGGTCGATGAGTACCTTCATGGACAGGATGAACATCTCTTGGGTCTGGTGATGGAGCCTGTCCATTATCCTGTATGAATCATCGATCAATGGGTTCTTCTTCAGGGCATCCCATATGTTCTTGAACATCTCCATTTCTCCTTCTTGCTTCTTATGGTCATGATCGTTAAAATATTAAACTGTCCAAAAGGATCACCGATCCCGGTATCGCGAAGAAGACGATGACGATGAACAGTATCGCCATCTTCCTGTTGGTGGATATGTACCTCGCCACTGTCTTCGCAAGGTGTATGGGGACCTTCCTCAGAGGATAGAGGAACAGGATCCCCAGCAGGTTGAAATACAGATGAACTAGGGCTATGGCCAGAGCATATTTCGCTCCGATGGATGCATTCTGACTGGCCATGGCCGCAAGGAGTGCCGTGACCGTGGTCCCCACATTGGCCCCCAGGGTATAGGGGAATATCTGCTCGATGGTTAGTATGCCTCCTCCCACGAGGGGGACCACGAGCGATGTCGTCACCGAAGAGCTCTGGACGAACGAGGTCAATCCGAGCCCCGTCAAAAAGGAGGTCGGGGCACTTCTGAACAGCACCCGGTCCACTACCTTCTGGACCTTTCCCTCAATGCTCCTCCTTGCCGATCGAGTGATCAGTGTGAGGGTTATGAATAGGATCATGACCCCTATGATTATCATCATGATTTCCGGATGGAATCCAACGTTCGAGATCCCGTCCTTCATAGGGTGCAGGATCGGTTCCAGGACCCGGTCTATGAGGTCGAATTCCGCTCCCGACTTCCCCACCAGGAGTTCGGCCGTCCAGAATCCCATCCTTTCGAGCAAGCCCTTTCCCGTGAGCTCCCGGATCAACCATTCCAGGGGGAAGAAAAGCGATGCGGATATGACGTTGAAGAAATCGTGGACAAGCGCTCCGGAGAACGCTTTTCTGAACGAGGGGGGATGCCGGATATGCCCGAGAGAGACGAGGACATTGGTGACCGACGTTCCTATATTGGCGCCGATGATGATGGGTATGGCGTAGGGAAACACCTCCTCGGGGTGCTCGGAGGACGCTATCCAGGCCACGACCATGGAGGTGGTCGCCGAGGAGCTCTGGACCACAGCGGTGGCGAACACTCCTATGGCAAGACCGACAAACGGGCTGGTCTCCTGTATGAGGCTCTTTGAAAAGTCGCTTCCCGTTCCCTTCAGCCCGCTTCCCATCAGCTTGATGCCTATGATGAAGAAATAGATGGCGATGAAGAATATGAGAAGATTGAACCATTGGTTCTGACCGATCCTCTGAAGCATTTTAGGTCCCTTGAAGAATACAGCATTACCGCGGTTGAGATCCTCGTTTCGGCCGTTTGTACCCTCCATCCTGGGCCGGTTTCCGTTCTTCTGAGACCTCACGAGAGTTGTAGCGTGAATTGGTCTATTACATGTTCCACCATAGAATATGTAGACCTATATATTCTATATTGGGAGGATCCGGTTCGATCGAATTCCAGCCTCTCATTTCGCAAGCATCGCCCTTACCCGATCCCCCGCATTCTCGGTCTTGTTGGCTATGCCTCCCATCCTGTCGATGACCTTGAGAAGATGGATGATGGATACCGGATCCATCTCATCCACTTCCATGTTGAAAAGCCTTTTTGAGATATCGAATTCAATGATATCCGCTTCGTGTTCATACCTGTGGATCTCCTTTATCAGTCCTTTCACTATGTCTCTCTCCTTGCCTCCGAAGCTCACTTTCACGAGGTCTTCCATATGGGACATCACCTTCTGATAAGCCCCCACACATTCGATTATCTTGTCGATCAACCTCTTCATACCTTCCGCCACATCATCGGGTACGCATGTCCTTTTCATCGTGAGGAGGACCGCGACATCCTCAGCGTAATCCAAAATGGAGTCAGAGAAATGAAGCAGGTTGTGAAACTCCTGTTTGGATACGGAGAAGAATATCGATTTCGGTATGTGTGCCCTGGTATTGGCCTTGATCAGATCCGCTTCATGCTCGATCCGTCTCACGGACCTCGAATAATTGTCAGCTTTCTTGAAATCGCAGTCCAGATAGGCATAGATGCACTCCTTGATGTTCACGACACATTCGTCCAGCTTCTTCGAGTGCTCGACAAGTCCCTCGAAGGGACTCTTGTAGATCGTATCCATGATAGGTGCCCTTATGTTATCCAAGATCGTCTCCTTTTCCATATTCTCACCTCCTCCCGATCAGATATTCAGGGCTACTATCCTGAAAACCAGAAAGAGGACGGCTGTTGTTGCTGCTGCAATAGGTATTGTGAACACCCATGATATAATGATGTTCCTGATGACCCTGAGATCGATCGCGGTGATGCCTCCTGCCAAACCGACACCGATCACCGCTCCAACTATGATCTGAGAGGTTGAAACGGGGATCCCGAACAGGGAGCAGATCAAGACCGAGCTTGCGGCACCGAAAGATGCCGCGAAACCCCTTGTGGGAGTGATCTTCGTGATCTTCTTCCCGATGGTATTCATCACCTTGTAGCCCCAGGTCGAAACCCCCACCACGATACCTGCTCCCCCGAGTACGAGTATCCACACGGGTATCTCCACGCTCGAGGATATCTCGTGCTTGAAGATGACCTGAGATATCGCTGCTACCGGGCCAATGGCGTTTGCGACATCGTTGGCGCCATGCGCGAATGCGACGTAACAGGCCGTGAGGATCAGCAAACCCCCGAACATCGATTCGACCCTGTCCACGCTCTTCAAGTTCCTGAGCTTCTTTGACCTCCTGACATAGATCCCGCCCAGCACTCCTAGGACCGTGGATAACACCCCGACAACGAGGACCCTTAACCATGATTCCTCGAATATGACGTCAACGATGGTGAGGGGAAGGATGCTCTCGAGGGTCTCACGAAGGTTCTTCAGTCCACCAGATATCCCGGCGAGAATGATGATGAAGAAAACCAGTGCTATGAAGAAGGATATCAGCTTCTGGGCCCGCTCCTCCGGTTCGGAGGAGTTGAATATCGCCTTCCTTATGAGAAGGAAAACCAAGAAGCTCATGATCCCTCCGAGAACAGGAGAGAGCACCCATCCGATCGATATCTCGATCAGGGTCTCTCCGCTCATTGCCTTGAGGGGTATGTCCCCGAGAAGGACCGCTACGGTCCCGAACCCCGCAACGGCCCCTACTATCGATTGGCTCGTTGATATCGGGAGGGATTTGTAGGTGGCAAGGGTCACCCATAATGATGCAGCAAGCAGCACGGCCAACATACCTGCGATGAAGATATAGATTCCCGTGTCGCCGCTGAAGAACTGCTCGTCCTGAAAATACATAGGGTCAACGATCCCGCCTTTCAGGGTCTTCGTCACATGCGCTCCGACCAGGAAGGCCCCGAGGAATTCGAAGACGGCAGCTATGATGATAATCCTCTTGAGGGACAGCCTCCCCGATCCGAAGACCGTCCCCATAGAATTGGCAACATCATTCGCTCCGATGGTCCATGCCATGTAAAACCCAAATAGGACGGTGAACAGAAGGATGATCAGTTCACCGATTGTCAGATCGAACATCATGGACCACCAGACTGGAGAAACTTGTTGCACTAACGGGTCTGCTCAGGGAGATGGACACACCTCTGTTCTCAGATCCAAAAACCCCGTTGCGGATTACCGCTCCGATGGTAGATAAAATGTTCGTTCCCGGTGGTCGGTCACATGTCCAGGTCGCCCATCTCGGGCATCTGGAGCTGCTTCATCAGCTTCTTGCGCATCCTCCGGTTGGAGGTAAGTCCCTTCACGGCTTTCTGGGACATGTTGTAGTATTTCAGGAGAGAGCGAACCTCTTTCTGGTCGACGCCCGCCCCCTTTGCTATCCTCCTCAATCTGGAGGATTTGATCTCCTTGGGATTCTCGAGTTCGAACTTGGTCATGGAGTCCATGATCACCTTGAACTTCTTCAAGCGCCTCTGGGTCTCCTTCGGGTCCTGCTGCTCCATCGCTCCCTTCGGCATCCCGCCGAAACCCTGTGGGAGGAGGCTCATGAGCTTGTCAAGCGGCCCCATCTTGGACAGCATCTCCATCTGGTCTCTCATGTCTATCAGGGTGAACTTGCCGCTCATCATCTTCCGGGCGACAGCTTCCGCATCGCCCTCGGCCATGGATTCCTGGGCCTTCTCCAGCAGGGTCTGAAGATCGCCCATACCTAGAAGCCTCGATATGAACCTTGGAGGCTCGAACTTCTCGATGTCGTCGATGTGCTCCCCGGTCCCGATGTAGGTGACTGGCGCCTTGGTGATGGAAACGGCTGATAGCGCACCTCCGCCCTTTGCGGTCCCGTCGAGCTTGGTGATTATCACACCGGTCACCTGAACCGCATCGTGGAAAGCCTGGGCCTGGGGGCCCGCCTGCTGTCCCACGGAAGCATCCAGGACCAGGAACCTCTCGTCGGCGTTGCATGCCTTGTTGATCCTCTTCATCTCCTGGATCAGGTCGTCCTCGAGGGAATGTCGTCCGGCGGTATCGATTATGATGATGTCGGAATCGTCGAACTGCTTCATGCCGTTCTTGACGACAGCCACGCCGTTGTTGGCCTTGGGATTCCCGTAAACGGGAATGTTGATCTTGTCCGCCAGCTGCTTCAACTGGTCATAGGCTGCGGGTCTGTGGACGTCAGCCGCTATCAGACCGACCTTCATGCCTCTCTTCTGGAAGTACTTGGCAAGCTTGGCGGTGGTAGTCGTCTTTCCCTGACCGTACAGGCCGACCATCATGATGACATGCTTCTTCAGCTGGACCTCCCGCCCCTCTCCCAGGATCTTCACCAGCTCGTCGTAGATGATCCTTATGACGTGCTCCCTGGAGCTCATTCCTGCCGGTGGCCTCTCCTCCAGCGATCTCCTTTCCACCTCTTTGGTGATCTGAAGGACGAGCTTCACGTTCACATCTGCCTGAAGCAGGGCTCTCTGGATGTCCCGGACGACCTCCTTGATTATCTCCTTGTCGATGTTGGAGGCATTGGCAATCTTCTTCAGGGTGCCCCTTAGGGATGTTGCGAGATTATCCAGTACGATCGGTCATCACCGGAGCCGCCATGATGCTTTTGGGATATATACGTTATGGGAAGTTCACGGGAGGAACAGCACACGAATCATGATCGGACGGTTACAATATTGAACAGCAATCTGATAATCCATATGCTGGCATAATCAAATGATGGGTAGTTATCCAGATACATTTATTCATAAATCCTGGAAATAAAAACCATTAAATAAAAAATTAGATATTGATACAATATGCAGAAATCATGGTCATCGCCATTTGTAGAATGCTTTGAAAAAGCCTTTCATGTATTGAAAGGTGAATATCAAAAAGCTCCGTTTCGATATCTGACAAAATGGGACATAGTATCCGAACTATACTGCAAGTTGAGGGTGCTTACGGAAATATCGGAGGTCGAGACAGGAAGGTTCACGATGGGAAAGGACGGCAGGTGGAGGCAGAAGAAGGCGAAGACCGGAACCATCTCCACCTCCCCCATGCATCTCGGCCTGGGGTTCGAGAAGTACGAGAAGGCAAAGGCCGACATATCATTCGTCGACCTCAATTCGATGCAGTTTGCCGTCACTGCGAGGTTCGGCAAGAAGCGACCGACGTCCGTGGCATCATGGAGGTTCAATTCCGGTGCTGGCATCTCTGTCATACACAATCAGGATGTCCAGTATGCGAAAAGGAAGAACAATCAGACCGGCAGGTTCTCAAAAACCGACGGATTGAAGAACCTAGAGAGGGATGTCCTGAAGGAGCTGTCCAACCTGAAGCTCTGGGACAAGTCCATTCTCCTGATCGTGGACAATCACGGTCTTTACACCAGAAACGACCTTGAAGCCTCCTTCTCCAAGAAATTGAAACCGTATACTATGAAAATGTACTATCTCTCCCCGAAATCAGGGTTCTTCATTACCGGAAAAAGAAGGGAGAGGGAGGAATGAGATCTCCCTGCCCTCCGTTGAAAAAATTCCCGGGGATGTCCCAACCAATATAATGCCTGGCCCATAGTTATTTATATTCATATTCAAGTTAATGTTATTGGGGGAGCAGGGATCTCCGAGGAGTGAGGTGCCCTTGGTAAATGGGAAGAGGAAAAATGCAGGCCAGTCCACCCAGAGGCTATACGACACGTCAAAGTGTCAGGTGAAGTTCCGAAAGCCCAGGATACTGCAGAGGCGAAACAGGAACTTCGACCATGATCGAGAGCTTGGTTTCGATCCCAACAGACTTATCGATACCAGACTGCAGGGTGTCATTTTCAGGAAAGAATCTGCCGTCGGTTTCCGCAACGTTGGTATCGGCAATGTCGATGATGTTATGGACAAGAATGATTGGCCCGACGTCGGGCCCGCGCAGGTTCCGGATTCTCTCAGGATCCAGAGGGACAAGGATTGGGAACAGACCTGGGGAAATGACGAGCCGTTCGAAAGGAGATGGGGGGGAAGAAGGTCGGTCAAAGACGACGAATACATCTACTGGAGAGACCGCATCAAACCCCAGCTCAGCTATTATCATGAGAAGAAACCGTCGCCCAGGCAGGAACCCGTTCGAAAGAGTAGCACCCAGGAGGTTTACGACCCCAGGCCCAGACCGCAGCAGAAGAGAATCTCTCCTTCCCAACCGGTCCAGAGGTCCAGACCCAGGGTGGAGGTCATATCCGAGCCGATCATAGCTCCGCCAAGCAGGGTCGATACACGTTCGATCACGACCACCGTCCAGCCAAGTGTGAACCCGAAGGACCAGAAGAGGGCCTTCGCCTTCAACGAGTATGCGCTCGCTTTGATGGAGAGCGGGGAGTACGAGAGGGCCATGAACTATTTCCAGAAAGCACTGGACCTCGACTCGGCCGAGGAGACATACCGTATCAATATGAAACGGTGCCGAGAATGGCTCGATTACAAGAGAAGAGGTGGCAGGAGATGATGGATTGGATATTCTACGTGTATGCGGTAATCGGGCTCGCAAGCCTGGTCATACTCATCCTGATGATGGTCTTCGGCGGGCTCGACCTCGGCTTCGATGGTGCCGACATCGACCTTGATATCGATGCCGACATGGACCTGGATGCAGGCGGTGGTGACATAGGCGTCTTCTCGCTCCCGATCATCTTGAGCTTCACGACAGCCTTCGGCGCCCTCGGAGCCATCCTGACATATTTCGATGCTCCAAGGGTGGCCACGCCGTTCATATCGGCAATAGCATCCCTTGCGCTCGCGGGTATCCTTTTCCTGATCGTCAATTACTTCTTCAAACACTTTCAATCGGACTCAACCGTCAGGTTCAACCAGCTGATAGGAAGGAAGGCATCCGTGACCGTTCCGATAGCTCCCGGACAGGAGGGTCAGATAGTCCTCTTCACCGAACAGCGCGGGAGGACCCTGATACCTGC
Source organism: Thermoplasmatota archaeon (assembly GCA_049472275.1). Taxonomy (GTDB): domain Archaea; phylum Thermoplasmatota; class Penumbrarchaeia; order Penumbrarchaeales; family Penumbrarchaeaceae; genus JAFGLL01. The sequence continues at coordinate 9,821 of JBLIRL010000006.1, forward strand.
GACCTCGGCGACCAACATCCCGAGCAATGCACAGGTGGTCGTGACGGGGGTCTCGGGGGATACCGTCAAGGTCGTTACACTATCGGAGTGGAGAAAACGACAAAGGGAGAAGAAAGCTAAAGGTAATACAACTGGAACTCGAGGAGAAAAGAGGTGATTAGATGGTAGACGCGTTATCGGGGATAGGGATACTGATCGGTGCAGTGGGGGTCATTGTGGCTTTCGTGATAATCATATTGATAATCTACGCGAGCAGATACAAGAAGGTGCCCCCTGACAGTGCTATGGTGGTCTATGGTAAAGGGGCCAAGAAAGGTGCGAGAGGTTATACTGTCGTATCGGGAGGGGGCAAGTTCATCCTCCCCGTGGTTCAGGGATACGAGTTCCTGCCGCTGGACGTCAGAACGCTGGAGATCCTTGTGCGGGACATAGTCACGGATGTGAAGACCTCGGGTGCCAAGATAAACATCAAGGCTGTCACACAGGTCAAGATCGCTTCCGATGAGGCCTCCCTGTACACTGCGGCGGAACAGCTGCTTCACAAGAGGGACGAACAGATCAACGAGATCGCCCAGAAGACGCTTGAAGGCCACGTCAGGGGAATATGTGCAACTATGACCATAGAGTCCATCAACTCCGACAGGGATGCCGTCGCGGCCCAGGTCCAGTCCCAGGCAGCGAAGGATCTCAGGAACATGGGCATAGAGATAAGGTCCTTCGTGATCAAGGAGATCGAGGATGAGTACGGCTACCTTGACGCCCTCGGCCGCAAGAGGACCGCCGAGGTCAAGAGGGATGCGAGGATAGGAGAGGCCATCGCGAACAAGGAGGCAACCATCAAGGAGGCCGAATCCGCCAGGGAGGCCGAGAGAGCGAACTCCGAGGCGGAGGCTCAGGTCGCACTGTTCCACAAGGAAAGGGATATCACGAAACAGAACGCCGAGGCCGAGGTCGAGATCGCCCGCGCCAACAGGTCCATATCGTTCGACCTGCAGGACAAGAAGAGGCGTCAGGAACTGATCAAGGAGCAGGTCCAGATAGACATCGAGGAGAAGAAGAAGCAGATCGAGCTCCAGGACAAGGAGATAGAGAGGAAGGATAAGGAGCAGGAAGCGCTCCAGGTCGTCCCGGCGAGGAAGGCGGCCGACGCCAAGATCGCAGAGGCAGACGGAGAGAAGGGGAAGATCGAGCGCATAGCCGAGGCGGACAAGATCAGGACCATCCGTCTCGCAGAGGCGACCCAGGCCGAGCTGAAACTGACCGCGGACGGAGAGCGCGAGAAGCTCGAGATGCTTGCCCAGGGTCAGGCCGAGAAGATCCGTAAGGAGGGAACCGCCGAGGCCGATATCATCAGGCTGAAGGGAGAAGCGGAGGCGGATGCAATAAGAGCCAAGGGGCTTGCAGAGGCCGAGGCAATGGAGAAGAAGGCACTCGCCTGGCGCAAGTACGGTGATGCTGCCATCACCCAGCTCGTTGTCGATCAGCTGCCTGCCATCGTTCAGGCCGCCGCTTCGTCTCTGGAGGGTGTCGATAAGGTCATCGTAATGGGGGAGCAGGGTCCCAACGGTTTCGTGAACAAGACCGTTGACATAGCCGCCCAGATGCCCGCTCTGGTGGAGTCTCTCACGGGCGTCGATGTTACGAAGCTGATCCGGAACGTCGTCGAGACCCGCTTCGGTGAGGACCAGATGGACGTGGAGGCGAAGGACGTAGAGTGATCGGATCCGGGGGGCCTCCAGGCCCCCCTTTTGATTTATCTGGGGTACAAAAATGGCTCCCACCTCTTCCAAGGGCATCGACGAGGCAATGGCTAGGTATCTGGTACAGCCCTCGTCGACGAACGCGCTTGCCATGATCAGGGAGACCAGGAAGCTCATAGCTACCCGCAGCGGACAAGAAGATGAATTGATCGACAGGGCTGGCGTTCATCTCGCCAACTGCCGGGAGCTGCATGGTTCCCTGCTCACGCTCGAGTCCGATCCGGAGATAGTGAAGCGGAACATACTTGCTCGGTCCATATCCGCGATATTTCCGGTCCTGAACACCTTCGAGGAGATACGCACCCTGGAGGACAAGGAGCCCCTGGAGATGCTGATGAACGGACTTAGCATCCTTTCGGAGCTCACTCAGGCGACCCAGTACCTGGAAGCTACGAAACTGAACGCCAGGTCCAATTTCGAAAGGGCTCTGGTCAAGGTCGAGGACCGTCTGGTGGAGCTCGCTCTCGAGACCCCCGGAGATCCGGAGGAGGAGCTCGCGACCGTGGAGCGTTTCATCGATTCCATAAGGAGCATCGAGATGGACCCCAAGGAGAGACCTTTCATACCATTCTTGCTGTGGACCTTCATATCCGTGATATCCTACAAGAGACTGAAGGATTCGATGCATTGATCCCATCGTCCGGGTCGTTCGAAGCCTCGCTCGGGGGATTTTGGCAAAACCGTTAAAATAGGATTACTTGGTACTCCCGCCGCAACAATCATATTGAACGGTGATCCCATGGACCCTATCTTGGAAGGATTGGAACCAGAGCTTCTGTGGAAGCATTTTGACGAGCTTAGGAAGATACCCCGCTGTTCGAAGAACGAGGGGAAGGCAATCGATTACGTGATCTCGGTGGCGGAGCGCCTGGGTCTTGAGTACAAGAAGGACGGGGCGAACAATCTCGTTGTCAGGAAGCCTGCCACCCCCGGCCGCGAGAAGGCACCTGTCGTTGTCCTGCAGGGACACGTCGACATGGTATGCGAGAAGAACAAGGGGGAGTCCTTCGATTTCTCGAAGGACCCGATAAAGCTTCGAATGGTGGATGATTACCTTTACGCCACCGGCACCACCCTGGGAGCCGATAACGGCATAGGCGTCTGCGCTGCCCTTGCGGTACTGGAGGACAAGGAGATTGTACACGGCCCAATCGAAGCGCTCTTCACGGTTGATGAGGAGACTGGCCTGACTGGTGCTTTCGCCCTTGGGGAGGACATGCTCGAAGGCAGGCACCTGATCAATCTCGACACCGAGGAGGAGAGAGCTCTCTACGTTGGATGCGCCGGCGGCGGAGAATCAGAGATCAACATGCCCGTATTGTGGGAGGATCCCAAGGGACATGCATTCCATGTGAACTTCGGCGGGATGAAGGGAGGGCATTCCGGTGTGGACATACATCTGGGAAGGGCGAACGCCATCAAGCTGCTGGCAAGGATGCTCTGGAAGGCAGCGAGGGAGCATGATTTCTCGATATCTGAACTCACCGGAGGCGACAAGCACAACGCGATACCCCGCGAGGCTGAAGCTTTGATAGTCTCAAGGGTAGACCCGGCACCGATCAAGGAGGTCCTGATGAAGGCATTCGAGGAGGTGAAGTTCGAGTACAGGTCAATCGAGCCGGGCATGACCCTCGAAATAAAGGACATAGAGCTCCCGCAGCGTACGATGACGGAAGAGGATTCCAGGAGGGCGCTCCACCTGATAGTTTCGCTTCCGCATGGCGTCTACCGGATGAGCCCGGACATACCCGATCTCGTCGAGACATCGACATCCATGGCAAAGATAAGGACAGAGGACGATGTCTACATCCAGCTTGCCTCACGTTCTTCATCATCATCCCAGCTGGAGGCACTGCGCGACAAGATAGAGGCGATCGTTGTCCTTGCTGGAGGTTCAGCCCAGAGAGGACAGGCATATCCCGGATGGCTGCCGAATCTCGATTCCAGAGTACTTGCCGTTCTCAAGGAGTCCGCGATAGAGCTCTGGAAGAAGGAACCGGAGGTGAAGGCGATACATGCCGGACTCGAGACCGGTATCATAGGGGAGAAGTTCCCCGGGATGGACATGGCGTCCATGGGGCCCCAGATAGAGAACCCTCACTCTCCGGATGAGCGGGTAAGGGTCCCTTCCGTCAAGGACTTCTGGGACCTCCTTGCATTGACACTTAGGAAGCTTGCATGAAGGCAGGATATTATCAATACGGATGCTCCGGAGGGGCATCCTTTTATATTATTTCATCAATCGAACTTTGATGGCACCTTTCGTAGTCATCGAAGGTATTGATGGGTGTGGAAAGGGCACCCAGTCGAGATTGCTTTTCGAACATCTGAAGGGACTTGGGAAGGACGTTGTTCTTACCGCAGAACCTACGAAGGGCCCCCTCGGGAAGCTCATAAGGGAGCACCTCCAGGATCCGTTCCTCGATGATGAGGCGCTTGCACTTCTCTTCGCTTCCGATCGGATAGAACATCTCGAGAAGGAGATCCGTCCAGCACTCGAGGCTGGAAAGGTTGTGATCTCCGACCGATACGTCTATTCCTCCATCGCCTACCAGGGTCAGAAGGTCGACATAGACTGGGTCGGGGATATCAACAAGTACGCCGACAGGCCCGATATCGCCATCCTTCTTGACATCTCCCCTCAGCTTGCCCACCGCCGGATGAAGGAGAGGGGCGACGAGATGGAGTATTTCGAGGAGGACGATGATTTCCAGGCCGGGGTCAAGAAGACCTTCATCGAGCTTTCGAGGGGCAGACACCTGCCGGAATCGCTGAAGACGAAATGGTTCGTGGTAGACGCTTCCGAGAGGAAGGTGGAGATAGCGGACAAGATAAGGGACACCGTGGAATCGATACTCTGATGGAGATGGATGGTGAGTACTGCGGGCAGCTAAGGCTCTGTACCCAGGAAAATAAATTCCTCACGGGAGCCAAATCGGAACCCGATAAGTTCCTTGCGTGGCGGTGAATCCCTCACTATCGGAACCTCCTTCTGCTCCGAAACCCCTTCCGGAGATGTCCTTCCATAATGCAACATCCGGCCTAGAGACATATGACCTTTCCAGGACACCGGAGGAGCATCCGTCGATCGGTGTCTTTTCCCTTAAAGATCGATATGATACCAGGGACACCTTTGTTCCAAAAAAAATATTATCGATGAGACCCCTGGATAGATTGAATTTACGGGAGAGGAGCATCATGGGTTCTAGTTATTTCGGGGTTTCCCCCAGATCCGGGTTATTGCTGGTCATATCTTCGATGATAGTGGTCTCGATCCTTCCATTTGTCCAGGGTGACGGAGGTTTCATACCTGTATCCATCCAGGAGGTCTTCGAATCGAGCCAGAACTCGATAATAACTTGGGACGGTGAGACGGAGATGATGTGCCTGTCGGTCAATATATATGCCGATGAGGACACCGAGGGTTTCCATGTCGTTCCATTCCCCTCGATGCCGGAGGTCGAGCTGGGTGACATACGGATATTCGACAGGTATGACCAAGAACTGGGAGGTTTCAGCGAGTATTACCGTGAAGGAGGTGCGTGGACCAACGACTACGACGGTCTCCAGGGGAACACCTCCGCTCCCAAGGTGGAGATCATGTTCGAGGACACCATAGGGGAGCACGACGTCACCGTGATACGAGTGAACGATATGAACGGGTTCGAGGAGGAGCTCCTTGCGATAGTAAAGGAGATCGGGATCGACATCGAAGGATATCCCGCAGGTCTAAAGCAGATCATAGGCAACTACACCTCGAGGGGCTTCAACTACTTCTCTCTGGACCGCTATCCCATCTACGGCGAGGAGAAGAGCATAGAACCTCTTGTCTACACGTTCCGGACAGACAGCGTAGTGTTCCCGCTCGAGATATCATCGATGCTCCAGGGCAGCAGCCTGGTCCGATTGGGTATCTTCACACCACCCGATCTACCCCTGGACCTGACCATACTGGAAACCCTGTATTCTGGTCTTGATCGCTACTATAAACCCCGCCCCTCCTTCGTGAAGGTCGATGTACTGGAGCGTATAGATCCAGAGATCTCCGGTATGCTTCCCGAAGGTGCCCTGCTCAACTATCTGGAGGTCTCCATGCCGCTCTTTCGGATAAGGGGCGATCTCATCATCCCGAGAAGCGGCAGCATCGATTGGTGCAGACCGCACCCCTTCGGAATGGAAGAGTACAGAGAAGAGGACTGGGAGCTTCTCGATGTGGAGGGAACATCCCAGATGCTGTTCTTCGAGAAGATGGCCTATCACGGCCATGATGCGAGGATAGTATGCATCAACAGGTCCAACGGCAGCACCTCCTGGGAGAGGTCAATCGGGTCGGGATCGGGCTATGGGGAGGAGGAGATAATGCATGTCACTATGTTCTCCGAGGACTGGGACGGTGACGGTTCGAACGACCTGCTCCTATGCAGGTCCGACAGGTGGGGAACGGTGATCGAACGACTTGACCCGATTACTGGTTCGGCATTATGGTCGTATGGAGGGGAGGAGATGTATTATCCGGAGGTGTCCAGGGTCCTGTACGATAGCTCCGGATCCCCCGCTCTCTCCATCATAGGACCCGAGTTCATCTGCGCCATAGAACCCTCCACCGGAGAACTTGTCGCCTCCTACCGGACCGTTATGAGGAACGACAGCGGATATGTCTTCGGCGGAAGGATTAACATTGAGAACCTGCACGATCTATCATGGGACGGGATCGGGGATGGACTCCTCCTCCATGATAACTATCGGTGGATCGCCTGGTCGCCCTTCCATGAGCATGACGGTTCGTACCTGGCCGAGGACCTGAGCGACGATAATGTGCTATGGGAGAGGATGTTCGGTTTCCACGATATAACGGTACAGGAGGGGAAGGATTACATTCTAAGTGTGAAGTACGACGATCCGAAAGGTGAGATATGCTACATCGATGCCTCGGATGGAAGCATCGACCGAAGGACCCCGTTGAGAGATTGGCCGGAATTCTGGCGTGACAGGGCAATGATCGTCGATGATCTGGATTCCGACGGGAACGGCGAGGTCCTTGCCGTCTATGATCCCGATGATGCCGTGGATACGAGGCTCGCCTGTTTCGATCCTTTCCACGGGGAGCGTCTTTGGGATGTACTGCTCTCCAACTTCGATCCCAGATATACCGAGCTTAACACCATCGAGGTCATGGACCTGGACGGGGACGGTGAGAAAGAGGTCCTGATCCATGTGTGGCTGAACGATCAGGTAAGGGAAGGAGAACCCTGGGTCTTCGCGGTGGATTCATCAAACGGCCAGGTACTCTCTCAATGGTCGGATACAATCCTCCTACCCTATCATCCGGACATGGACGGTGACGGGATACCGGAGATCATGATCAGAAAGGAGGATCGGTGGACCTACGGTATGTACGAGATCGTCGGAGGGCAGGTCATGGACCTGCCCACATCGCAGCAGCCGCTATTCGGTCATCACTTATGGCAGGACGATTGGATCCAGTTCATCGACCTCACGGGAGGCGGAAAGGAGCTCATGATATCGATATCATCCCCATACAACAGCAATATCGGGGTCTATGTAACTTCCCTGGATGATCCCAATGGGACATGCACTGCGGAGTTCATCGGTAGACTCGAACATTTCAGCACCTCAGTATCCGGAGAAGCCCTTCATCTGACCTTCATGGGTGATGGCATTCTGCAGGGAATAACCATGCCGTTCGGAGAGAGGCCACCCGATGTCTCCAAAACCGGATGGGAGCAGTCGATAACCTTCACCGACGAGAGGTACGTTGGAAGCATTGTATCCGATGATGACGATATGACGGATGACGACGGTGCCCCGGACGATGACGCTCCGCCTGACGACGATGCGGCTGCGGATATCACCTCGAGGGACGACGATTTGGATATCTCCCCTATCGCAACGTTCTCCGTCATAACCTTAGTCATTGTGGTATCGTTCGTCTTCGTCATCCGTAAATGGAGAAGATACTGATCGCTCGCTCAAGGTAATTGAACAAGGCCCACGGGAGCCCGCTCCCCTCGTGAAAATATCCATGATCCCCTGGTCCATCATTCCTCATCTAGCGGTGGAGGCAGAGGTGCCAGCCTCGGTCCGCCGGGCCTTGGGGGGGGTTCGAAGTCATCCTCGATCGCGGTCTCCTCTCCGTCCTCCATCCCGGTCAATTCTTCATGTTCCGAAATGATCCCGTCCTCCCACCGGAGAGGCCCCTCCCCTTCATCTTCCAACGGAATTGATATCGGCTCTTCTGTGACGGAGGCTCCCACCCCGGGAGCCACTCCCGGCTTCTCTTCGGATGGTGTCGATCCAGCAAGGGTGGTTTTTGAAGAGGGATCCACCCCCTTCATTGTTTTCTTCTGCTTGTTCGCGTAGTATATCGTCGTTATGATGACCACAACAATGATCAGGACAAGGATGCAGATGACCCCTGTATTGTCACCTTCGACCTTTTCAGTGGTGACGGGGCCGTCCCCTCCACTGCCATCGTCCTCCACGGTCAGGGTGAAGGATCGTGTGTTCGAGTTGCCGGCTCCGTCATAGACGAACACCCTGATCTCGAAGATCCCTATCCTGTTCGCTATCCAGCTGAATGAGTTCCCCGAGGCCTCCACAGGAGTCCCTTCCCACAGATATTGAACGATGCCGATGTTGTCGTAAGCGTTTACTATGATTGTGATCGGATCCCCCAGGCGGATCGTCCTGTCCATTATCGCAGGCAGTGTGGGAGGTGTTCCATCGAATACGGTGATATTATAGGGTCCGTATACGGCCTCGCCGAACGCATTGTTTCGGAGTATGATCTCGTAGAACAGGGGATCGAGGGAATCCCCACGAAGGGTGGTCGAGATGTAGAAAACTCCCGGCGTTTCGTTGAAGAGGTCCATCGGATATCTCTCGCGGGACCCCTCATGATACCACAGGGCAATGTCCAGGCCTTCGACGTCCGTTCCGTTCTCGACCTGCACCAAGAAGAGGAACTCATCGCCGGTGTATCCGTATGGAAGGTGCCAGAACGTCAATGGTCCGATCTCCACGCTATCTGAGATGTTCCTTTGAACGTTCGCAGTCCTGAGGAAGTTTCCCCACGAGTCTCTTGCCTCGAAATAGTAGGTGATGGTGATCTCCGTGTACCAGAGGTTCGGGGCCTTCTCCTTCCATGGAAGTTCGACCGTGTGAGAGAAATTGTAGGTGCCGGACATTACAGCCTCCTGCCATACAGTATCGGTGCCTATCAGATACCTGACCTTTATGGTGTCCATGGGCGACATGTCCCAGAACACGGCCCTGATGAGGAAGGCGCTGTTGTATTCGATGCTGGCGTCCGAGAGGTCCTCCACAAGGATCGGTGGCGACCTGTCGATGATGGTTGTTATGCCCTCGACATCGCTGGCAAGTCCGAAGACGTCTCGGGCTGTTATGATGTACTGGACGGCTATATCGCTGGGACCGGGATTGTAAACATACGTCCAGTTATTTCCGGTCTCCAGGGTCATGTTGAATGTTTCGTTGTTGAGCGGATGGACTATCGTCAGGACCACGCTTTCCAGACCGGCATTCTCGTCTATCCCGACCCTGAAAGTTATGTTCTGTCCGTATTCAACCTCTTCAGGTGTGAGGTCCAGTAGAAGAGGTGGCTGGTCATCGATAACGTCAACGGTACTGTTCTCAGTTTCATTTCGGTTGCCGAATATATCCGTTGCGTGGAAACTGTAATGGACCGGGCCCCACGCCAGCCTGGTATATATCGTATGGTTGTACGTGTTCCCCACCCATGGGCCCAATGAAGCATTGAACCGGGTTCCGTTATCGTACCAGTATTCCACCCATCGTTCGTCCAGTTTCCAGTTGTCCCTGATGTCCACGTTGAACATCACGTAGGAATCCCTCGTGATATTGTCGGGTGTGTAGTCCGCCACGAACCTTGGCGGCTCATCTTCCTCGAGGACCACACTGCCGGATTCGGACATTCCCGATGTGGTCCTTGCCGTCACGATGCATCTCTCTTCATATGGCGCATGCCGTCTTGAGAAAACGATGAACGTATCCGTCAATTCGTCGAAATCGGCCAACCTCTCCTGGATCCCTTCTCTCCATATGAGGACTACCTGGTATTCGACAGGAAATCCGTTACCCTGCATGAACGGAGGGTCCCAGCTGAGGTTGATCCAGAAGCGGTCATCAATGACCTCGATCTCGTAGGTCAGGTTCTCCGGGGGGCCCGGAGGGACCGGGAGCTGATAGTATATCACGAAACCCGGTCTGAACGACGAATGATTGAGGTAGTGATCTATCCCGACCGGAAAATCACCAAGGGTGTATCCTGCAATGGCGATCGTTCCTTCGTACAGATACTGCATGCTGTTGGCGTACTCACCGGTTTGACCACCGAGGTACGTTGAATGGACAAGGGACATGTTCTCTCTTCGAAACGCCATGACAACGATATCGGTCGTGCCGTCGAAGGTGTCGTCGAAGGCGTCATCTGTCATGGTGATGTTGGTGGACCAGGTCTTGCCCGACAGGTAAACGATGCCGTCGGTCCCCACCTCGATGTTGATGTTCCATTCGTCCTTGTTCCCCGATATGTAGGTGGAATACCCAAGCGTCGTGATGTTCCTGTCCACCCTGATCACGAACCAGTCCATAGAACCGGTCTCGACCGGGTCCTGAAAGGCGTCATCTGTCAGAGGGAGATCGGGTGAGGTTGTAACACCCACGATCCATATGTCGCCATTATCGTCGATCTCTATCTCGTCCGGTCTCTCGAAGATGCTCCCCCCGATCTTTCCGCTCCTTTCGATGGAGTGGCCCCATATGTCGATCTCAGTCAGGAAAAGATCGGCATCGCTGTTTTCACGACCCTGAGGCCCCGTATCGATGCAGCCAGGCGTTACTGGAAAGCTCCGGTTGTAGGTGTACCCCGATATCAGAACATTCCCGTTCTCCAGCGTCAGGATATCGTAGCACCTCTGTCCGACAGAGCTGTTCAGTACCATCGACCTTGCAAGGGAAGACCCATCGCTTTTCAAAACGGAGGTGAATATGAGGTTCCTGTCCGACGAGAGGTTCTTCACAGCTCCGGTCTGCGGGAGATCCGAAGAGAAGCTCCATCCCGCAAGATATATCCTTCCCGCATCGTCCAGTGAGATCCCCTCTATCCAATCGTTGCTGTCCCCTCCAAAGAAGGTAGAGAATATGAGCTCATCCCCCGATGGCGAGATCCTTGTCACGAAACCGTCCTGAAATCCGTCCATACTGTTGTCCAGTGCCCCCGTCGTGTTTGGGAAGTTCGCCGAATTCGTGTATCCGGCAATGACCACCGAACCGTCATCGTAGAGTTCCATGTCCGTGAACCAATCGTAATCTATTCCGCCGATGAATGTCGAGAAGACGATCCCGTCAAGGTCGCCGGTCATCTTCGTAAGGAACATGTCGGGTCCTGAGTAACCAGGGGTCGTGTTCATCTCCAGCTGATAGGATCCCGGGGTAACCGGGAAGTCCAGTGAATGAGTGACACCCCCCAGGTAATGCGAACCGTCGGGTCCCACGATGACCTTGCGACCCTCGTCCGTCCCCTCTCCGGATATGAATGCGGACCTGATTACAGGATCGATCACAATGCTCTCACCGGGCTCCCTCACTGCCACATCGAACCCGTAGATCGTTCCTCCCAGGGAGCGGAACGAAGCCGCGATCTCCCTTCCGCTGTCCGAACCGTAGACAAACAGGTCCGAGTCCCTCAATATCACCGCCCCGCCAGCCCGCATGTCCACGCTCCGGTCTTTGACTTCCACCTCTTCGATGCCGTCAATCTTCAGGCGAATATCTTCAGGGCACGCATCCGGGGCCAGGACCAGATCGTATTTGAAGCTGCGGTCCCGAAAATAGAACCTGGCGTCCGTCCCATAGTAGATATCTTCCAGTAGGACTTCGGCGTAGCAGGGAACGTCGGTTATCCAGTCTGAAGCCTCCCCCCCGATGAAGTAATTGTTCCTCTGTTCCACCGGACATCCTCCCATTACATCCGAACTGTCCCCGTTCTCGAAAGAGGCAGTTATGATCCTCCCCCCCGGGTCGATCCCCTGTCCATATGGCTCTTCGGATCTCTGATCAGCCATACGTTCACTGAATGAGGTCCGTCTGATGTCATAAATCAGTCCATCCCCGGTGATCGCGACCCTGCCGAAATCGGTGGAGGCGACGAACCTGATCTTGTCAGGCCACTGCCCCCGGTTCTCCACAAAGTGACCCGAAAGCGATGGTTCGGAGGATCCCGATCCCAAGCGATCCCCCTCTCTCTCATTCCCGGGTGAGGGGATTTCCCGCACCCCCCCTACCTTCCCGATGTGAGCATCCCCGGAGGTGAAAGGAGAACCATAACCACGATGGCGAACGCTGCGGACCTTGTTGTTAGCATCTCTCCCCGGCTCCTTGGGAATTAACAGTTTCGTTGCATAAACTGTTTTCGGAAAAATACCCTGTCCAGCAAGGAATTGTAGGGCCGTAGTCTTCGTATGCTGAAAAGACTCACTCGATCCTGACCCTGCAGTCGACTGCAATTGCACCTTTCTCGGAAATGAACAGGGGATTGATCTCGATATCCGTTATCTCGGGGACCTCGATGAGCAGGTCTCCAAGGGCTTTCAGGGCAAGCGCTATCTTCTTCCTGTCCGCCTCCTTCTTTCCCCTGAAGGCTCCGAGGAGGGCCTTGCCCCTTATCTCGCTCATCATCTCCTCCGCATCGATCTCTCCAATCGGAGCCACCCTGAAGGCCACGTCATGCATCGCCTCCACCATAACACCACCCACACCGAACATCACAGCAGGTCCGAAGACGCCGTCCCTTATGGCGCTTGCGATGACCTCGCGTCCGCTCACCTGCTCCATGACGATGATCTTCTCCGAAATCGGCTCCAGTTTCTCGTAGGCCTCCACCAGCTCCTCGATGCTGTCGATGTCGATGATAACGCCTCCCCTTTCGGTCTTGTGGATCAGATCGGAGGCCGATCCCTTCATCACGACCGGGAATCCTATCTCCCTTGCCGCCTTCACCGCACCGTCTATGCTCCTTACGGCTTTGTACCTGCAAAGCTCGATGGGTCCGGCCTTCAGGAACTCCAGCGATGTCTCGAGGTCCATGAACTGATGACCGGCCTTCCTGGTCCGGTCTATCAACTTCCTTATCTTCCTGAGGTCCCATTCGATCCGGGGAGGAAGCTCTCTGTCACGCGAGTTCCGATATTTCTTGTATCTGTATAGGACCTCCAATGACGAGACAGCCTCTTCCGGGAAATAGAAGGCAGGAAGACCCGCCTCGTTGAAGGACCTTATCTGTTTGTCCGCATCCTTGCCTCCGATGTAGCAGAGAACCAGCGGTTTGTTCGGGTCCTTCATAGATGAGATCAGGTCCTTTGTGAATCTATCAACGTCTATGCCCGCGGTCGCTCCGTATATTCCGATAACGGAACCTATGGACTCCTCCCTCATGGCAGCCTGCAGACACTTCACGTATCCTTCGGGGGGCGTCTGTGCTGTTATGTCGACCGGATTGCTCAGGGATGCGAAGGGAGGTAGGAGCGGACCGAGGTTCTGGCTGATCCATTCCATGTTGTAGAACAGGGGCAGATTCGAGAGACCGACCTCATCGATCGCCAGTATTCCGAAACCTCCGCCATTGGTGATTATGAGAATTTCCTCCGAATCCGGAAGCGGCAGGTCGTTCAATGCCCTTGTCCAGTCTATCGCTTCTCTCAGTGTTGGTGCGCGGATGGCTCCGGCCTGTTTGAAAGCCGCGTCGAAGAGGCTGTCAGCACCTGCGAGGGAAGCCGTATGGGATGCGACCGCCTTAGCTCCTGCCTTGGACCTACCGGATTTCAAAATGATGACAGGCTTGACCTTGGATACCTCCTTGACCCGCCTGATGAAAGCTCTTCCGTCCTTAAGGCCCTCGATGTACATCAGTATTATCTTCGTGTTCTCGTCGGATACCAGAAAATCCAGGATTTCCTCATCTGAGAGGTCGCACTTGTTCCCAACCGATGTGAGGGCCGAAACCCCTATCCCTTCCTGGAATACCCTGTCCATCAGGGCGATGCCAAGGGAGCCCGACTGAGTGATGATGGCGACATTCCCCGCAAGGACTTTTTCGGGTCCGAACTGGGCGTTAAGGTTGACGGGGCTGTAGATCATTCCGAAAACGTTCGGGCCGAGGATCCTCATCCCGTATCTCCTGGCAACCTCCACGAGCTCCATCTCCAGCTCCACATTCCCTATCTCCTTGAATCCCGATGTGATCACCACGACGAAAGGTATCCCCTTCTCACCGCACTCGATCAGTTCCTGCTTCACGTACTGGGCAGGTATGCAGATCAAGGCCAGGTCGATCTCAGCAGGAACCTCTCCGACATTCTTGTAGCCCTTCTGCCCGCAGACATCCTCTCCCTTGAGGTTGACGGGGAACATTCCGCCCCTGAACCCACCTGTGAAAAGGTTGTTGAAAGTCTTGTACCCGATCTTCTCCCTGTTCTGAGATGCTCCAATCACTGCAACGTTCCTTGGCTTGAAGAACCTGGTGAGGTCGGTCATCTGTCGTTACCCTCCACGGACTTGGGTAACGTCCGGGCCGATATAAAATGAATGTTTTTCGGGTCCTGATACTGCATAGGAAAATTTTATCTATCCATTTGACGGATGATCGACCGGAGTGCGTTGAGATGTTATCATCTTCCCTTGCCAGAGGCATCGCCGGAGGAGTGTTTCTTATCCTGCTCGTCGCATCGGCCTGCCCACTCCTTGTTGCGGCCTCGCCCCAGGAGAATCCGACGATATGCTCCCAGTTATCCATCGAGGTTACCTCACCTCCCGATTCGAACCCGGCCAAAATAAGGGTGGGGATACCATGGAGAAACGGAGAACCGCTCATCTCAGGGGTCTGGACCCGAAATTCCACCTCCGGATGGTTGGAGATGGTGGATTGGGCATCGAACTATTCGAGATCGCAGAACATCTCCCACATATCGTTCGAGGCCGATCTTCGGTGGGGGGTCGCGGAGGAGATAACAGCTCGCGTCGATGACGGTATGGGCTCATCATCATATGTGGGGACGATCGCGATATGCTCGAGAAGGCCGACGGTCAAGCTCCAAACAATATTGGACACCGGGACGGCACCCACCGAGGGATGGAATGAATTCCGGGCTTCGGTCATGGATCCCGATGGTCAGGATACCCGAATATCATGGTCCATTGACGGCGAGGAAGTGTCCACCGATTATGAGGTCAGGGCATATCTCCTCAGAGGCGAGCACCAGATCAGGGTGGAAGCTTTCGACGGGCAGTGGGTTTCCGTGGACCAGATGAACATGACGGTTCATCCGCCTGACCAAATCCGTTCCGAGGGAGAATGGGACCTCATGAAGGTATCCTCGATCCTCTTCCTTATGTTCGCGGTCCTGGTCCTCCTCACATTCCTCGGATATGCAGCCTCAGTGTATGTCAGGGAAAGGAACTGGAGGGAAGCATCCTCTATTGGCGACCTGGAACAGAAGATGGATGTGGCTCTCCAGTACTGCGAGGTATGCATGGGAGAGGTGCGGGAAAGCCAGGATAAGGTACGGTGCAGGTGTGGTGCCACAATGCACAGGGGGTGCGGTCGCAGGGAAGGCGTCTGCCCGGGATGTGGCAGGGAAGTCCTGATCTGAACTTTCACTCGATACATAACATGTATTAAAAGATACATAATTAGACAATTTACTATACGCATGTCTACTTATGTAAAAGTCTGGATAAAGGAGTTCTAACAATATTTAATTACATGTGACTAGCATAAGCTTCTCTGGGAACAGGTCGTACCAAAGGGTCGGTCGATCATCAAGGGGACGGTAAATGTACCCGATCCGATGGAAATATGCCGGGTGATATTATGAGAAGGATGGAACCCATCGCGATAGTGCTTTCTGCAATGATCATACTTGGTGCTCTTACCATCGCATTCGGGAGCTACGAGGCTGGTGCCGGTAGTGCGGAGTGTAAACCTGGCAAAGGCCCGAAGAAGGACTACGGCCTCCAGGAGAGGATCGATTCCGCCTTGCCAGGTGATACATTATATCTATCTGGTTCCACCACCTACTGGGGCAACGTGGTGATCAACAAGACCCTGTCCCTGGTGGGAAAAGGACCCTGTTCAACCAAGATAACAGGAAAGACCCCCCATCACAGCGTCATCAGGATAGAGGCGGACTGGGTCAACATCACCGGGGTCAGCATCTATTCTCCTGGCAAGGCGCCGGGGAACGTAGGGGTCAAGATCAACTCATCGGACCATTGCAACATCAGCGGAAACGATATCTTTCTCAACAAGCACGGGATCAAGTTGACGAACGGGTCCTCCTACAACTCGATCTTCGATAACTGGATCTACAACAACGAGGCCGGGATATACCTCAATGACGAATGCTCATCGAACTCCATAATGAAGAACCGGATCGAGAAGAACAAATATGGTATACAGTACGACTCGCTGACCGCTTCCAACAATGTTCTCCACAACATCTTCCAAAAGAACCATTTCGGGATCTTCCATTACAGTTCGTTCACAAAGGACCTTGTCAGGAAGAACACCTTCAAACACGGACAGGTCGGCATCTTCAAGGAGACATCAGGAACCCAGGATCTGATAGAGGAGAACCATCTCCTGGACCTGAACTACGGAATGTATTACAACGGATCGATGATCGAGGACAACATCTCCACCAACGAGTTCAGATCCATGAAGGCGGGTGTGTACGTCGTTGATTCGAGCAGCGGATTGACGTTCTTCACAAATGTCGTGAAGGACGTTCATTACGGTATCCATTTCCATAACGTCACATCCCGAAATGAGATATCCTACAACAGGTTCCTTGATGCCAAGGCCGGTATCCTGTTCGACCTCGGTAGGTCTTCAGACAGGATCTCCGACAACATCTTCCAAGATGTTACCATGGGCATATACCGCAAGTACAACGCCCCCGCGGACAGCATCTATGCCAATGAATTCACTTCGGTATATTCCGGCATCCATGTTCATGGTGGAAAATCCAGTTCCAGGATATACTTGAACACATTCAAATCGACCAAGTACGGGATCGAGTTCGATGACGCGAACGTCACTGACCTGATCTCCATGAACGAGATATACTCAAGCTGTTACGGCATTTCCTTCTATGATACCTTCAGTCGAAGCCTCATATATCGAAATTACATCCACGATAACACATACGGCGTATACCACAGGAGATCGGACAACCATGACGCCGTTACGGAGAACCGTTTCACCAACTCCAGCAACGGTATCTCATATGTTCACACTGTCACCAACGATGTCATCAGCGAGAACACCATCTCGCACAACTATATCGGGATCGCCCACGAATCCACCACGAACAACAACACCATAACCGACAATGAGATATCCTTCAACAAGAAAAGCATCGAATCCCTGAGGACCGTCGGCAACAGCGATGTGGTCAACAACATGATACACAACAGCACCTACGGCATCTATTATCTCCATTCCAACAGCTCCGATCTGATCGAGAGGAACCTTGTCGAGATGACCTGTTACGCCATCAGGTTCGATAAGTCGACCTCTCAGACCGCGATCTCCCGCAACGAGATAGCCCAAAACACCTACGGTATCAGGTTCTACCTGACCCAAGCCAACGATACAATAACCCACAATGAGATCCATCACAACACGAAGGGCATATCCTTCATCAAATCCACGGGCACAGGGATAATCCAAAACAACAGGATATACAACAATACCTACAATATATACTTCGACAAAACAAATTCAAGTGTCAACATCAGCTCCAATTTCATAGCATACGGGACATTCGGGATATATTTCTACAAGTCGATCTTCACCGGTTCCATATACCAGAACAATTTCACATCAAACACGATTGCCATCCATTTCCAGCATTCCACGGTGAACGCGACGATATCCATGAACAGTTTCTACATGAACGGACAGAACATGACCTCCCAGTGCACATCATACGCAAGCGAGGGAAGCATGGTGGAAGGTGCGTACAAGAAGGGTGACGATAACTATAATGAGGGTCTCAAACCAGATAAGGACAGAAATGGGATGCCCTCCATCGTCGACAAGAGCGATCGTTCTAACGGCAAAGGTCCGCTGAAGAAGGAATGAGGCCGAATACTAGGCCCCCCCCTCCCCCGAACGGGGTCATTTGATATAGTCTTCCACCGATACGACCTTGATGTTGTACCAGATAGATGCAGTGTTGCCCCTAATCATGACTGCTGTCTTCTTCCTGTTGATGATGGGCGCTCTTATCATCATCTACAAAATCAGATACAAGAAGGTGCCCCCCGGGAAGGCAATGATAGTTTACGGCAAGGGAACTGAACCTCACGGGTCCATCATCGTTATCAGAGGCGGCAAGTTCATCATTCCGATCGTTCAGGGGTACGATTTCATCCCCCTGGAAACCTGGTCATCGGTGGTGGAGGCCAAGAGAATCCCCACGGGATCCGATCCTGACAAAGGTGTGGACCTGAAATTGTCACTTCGATACGGGATAGGGGATGAAGAGAAGGACCTTAGATCGGCCGCCGGTCATTTCGTAAGAAAGGAGGACGAGGAGGTACATCGGTTCATCGAGGAGACCCTGACGCTTCATACCCTTGATGTGGCAAGGGATGTTTTCAGAAAGCGCCCCCTCGATCAGCTTGCTGATGACCGGTCCTCCGCCGGAGAGATCATCCGAAGAGGGGTTCAGAATAAGGTCGGGTTCATGGGCGTCAAGATCCGATCGCTAACAATTGAGAAGATGGACATCCTGGACCGGATGGCCCGATCTTGATGGGGAGATTTTCGGATTTCACCTCTACATCGGGTGAAAACAATAATACCAGTCAGAGCATCATGGGAACCCGTGTACGGAGAAAGTGGAAATCGTTCCCTCGAATTCGCAGTGATCGGAGCGAGCATCGCTTTCATTGCGGTTTTTTCAGGGATCTCGGCGGGCCAGGGTAATAGGGAGATACCGATCGATCCCGATGAGATGAACATGGGGACAGACTTCATTGTCACGATCTCGGACACGGATACCGAGACAGCGGTCGAGGCAAGGTATCCCGGTGCCGAAAATTCCTGGATATTCCAGCATGGGAGCCGCGACCAGGGGGTCCTGTCTTTCGAGCTTCCTGCAGTATACTGCGGGACGAACATCACATACAGGACCCTCGAATGGGATCCCGGGTCGGAGGATGGACGATGGCATCCCGTGTCTGAATGGAAGACAATCGATCTGGTCGGATGGATCGATGATGACGGGGACGGTCTTTCAGACCTGTGGGAAGACCTGCACGATATTGACATCGATGACCCCAACGATGACAGCGACGGGGACCAGCTGATCCTCCTCGAGGAGATGTACTATCTGACAGATCCGTCAAGTACCGATTCCGACGGGGACTCCATGGATGACAGATGGGAAGCCTTGGAGGGGACACTTCCGTTCAGGGACGATCCGAACGATGATCCAGATGGAGATTTCTGGTCCAACATCCAGGAGAGAGCGAAAGGAACGAAGCCCAGGGATCCCTTGGACCACCCGGATGAACCCCCCGCAACACCCTGGTACTGGATGCTGATCATCGTGGGGGTCCTTCTCCTCATACTGGGATACTTCGTGAAACAACTTTTCAACAAGAGGAAGCTGGAAGACGACATGGATGATTTCGACAGCAGGACCGCAAGGAATGCGGTATCCTCCCGCAGGGATAATTCAGGGAAAGTATAATATGGAAAATCACATTCATTCAAGTGCCTGAGGTTAGGTCATGAGAGCTGGAGATGCGGAGTTCGTACAGATCCTCAACATCATTCAGAGGGGGCAGAGGCTTATCGTCCAGGCCAGGAGGGAAGGCGCAAACACTTCCCTGGCCGAGGAGTACCTTTCGGAGGCGAAATACGCCTTGAAGATGAACAAGAGGGAAGCCGCCATCGAGTATTCCAAGAAGTCCATCTACGAAGTGGTGAAAGCGAAGAGGAACCAGACCAAGCAGAGCATACAGTCCAAGGATGACTTGAAGAAACTTACGAAAGCGGAGCTGCGAAACCTCTGCACACAGTACGATCTCGAGGCGATAGGGGTCAAGGAAGAGCTGGTGACCCGGATCTGGGACCATCTGGAAAGCACTCCTCAGCAGGTCGAGGACGCCGAGCCGGTGGAAGAGAAGCCTGGAACCGGACCGGAGACGGGCGAACCCGAGGAGAAGGCACCCGAACCCAGGAAGGAACCCGAGCCTGAACCCGAGATCATACCGGAACCCGCCGATTGGGATCCCGGGATCGCGATAAAGGAGTTGACACCCGGCCTATCGTATCTCGTGGAGGAGAAACGTCCGGACAAGCTATTCAAGCTCTACAAGCAGGCCCTTGAGAATGACATCAAGGGGATGGCAATATCCCGGACCAATCCGAAGATACTCGCAAAGAGGTACAATATCGAGGACTCCGATTCGATCTGGCTGACCGGAAAGGAGATCCACGGCGACATAAGGTCCGTTCTCCCTATACTCGAATTCATCATGTCTATCATCGAGGAGTTCATAGAGGAGACCACCGAGGGTATGATAATCATCGACGGTCTGGAATACCTCCTGACAAATAACAAGTTCAATTCCGTGCTGAGGTTCCTGCGACAGCTGGTTGACAATGTGTCCCAGACCGAGTGCATCCTTCTCGTGGCCCTCTCTCCTGACGCCCTGGACCAGACCGAGCTAACACTTCTCGAGAAGGACCTGCTCCCCTTGAACTATGTAGAATAATATCCCACAAGCGTCAGAAAAGCCTTTTCGAGACCACCGAATTCGGATACCAGCGCATCCCTGTCATCGGTCCTCAGTATGGTCCCTTTGTTGATTATGGCCACTCGATCGCAGAGTTCCTCCGCAAGTGCCAGAATGTGGGTGGATAGAAGGATTGTACCGCCGTTGTCAACGAAATAGCGAAGGTGGTCCTTCACCTTCCGCTGGTAGATGGGGTCCAGATTTATGAAGGGCTCGTCCAGCAGATATAATGGCGGATCATGTATGAACGCCGATGCCAGCATCATTTTCTGCCGAGTTCCTTTGGACATGTTCCTTGCTACCTTGCTTTCCTGACCATCCAGATCGAAGAACCTTGTCCATCGTTCCTTCTTCTCCCGGGAAGCCTCCAAACCGCGCACATGGAGAACGAAATCCAGGAACTCGGAAAGCGTGAGGAACGACGGGGGCGACTCGGATTCGGGAACGAAACCCGTATGTGCCTTGATCCGGAGGTCTTCGCTGTTTGGGTTCATGCCAAGGACCCTGACGGTTCCGTCATCAAGTCTGACGCTGCCCAGAAGAGCCTTCATCAGGGTGGATTTTCCGGCACCGTTGGGACCGATGAGGCCGAACATCTCCCCTCTGTTGACCTTGAGGTCAACCGTCTTCAGGGCCTTAATCGATCCCCATGATTTTTTTGCGCCCCTCACCTCAACAGCCGGTCCGTACCCGTCAGGGGCCGCCCATTTCCCCCTCGTGGAAGGGACCTTCAATCACCCATTCCTCCCTCTGAACACCACCGCTCCAAGGGCTAGGGCGGCGACGATGATGAGGATCAAGAGGGCGCTCACCGCCCATGATGGGACCTCGAACCCCTTATCGGTGAGGGTGGAGGTATCCACAACGTAGATCTGGGTCCTCACGGGTTCGGTTATGTGTCCGGGTGTTCCCGGGTCCGTGTTGGCAGGTCTGTCCCTGGCTCTGGCCTCGATGAAGTGAATGCCGGGTTCAAGGTCCGAGATGTCTATCTGATTGAGCCATATTACATATCCCTGGCCCGTGATTCCGGGAAGTGTCCTCCAATCTCCCTGGTCTATCCGGATCTCCACCCGGTCGATCATCTCACGATCGTATGCGGTCCCCGAAATGGTGAGGATGTCATATCTCTCCACCGTCGCGTTGAAGGTCGGCTGCTTTATGGAGATGGTTGGAAGGGAATCCTCGATGGGATCGACCCCGTAATACGCATGAAGGAACTCGTTCCACAGATGCTCCCTTGCATACCCGGTCTCCTCGTAGCTCAGGAGGTAGTTGCTTGGCAATCCGGTGACGCTCTGGTCTCCGGTTTCCCTGTTGGGGAAGTACATGGAAAGCCCGTTAGCGTCGGGATGCCACCTGTCATGCTCGGAGTAGAACATGAAACCCGGCTGCTGCTCCGTGCCGAGTATCGCGGTCCGCACCTCCTTGCAGAGGTCGAGTATATGGGTGTTTTTCGGGAAAGCGCTGTAGATGTAGGATTCGAGCTCCAGGGTGAAATCTATCACATCATAGAGGGGGTAGCCTGTCAGGTCGTAGATGAAGACGTTCGCCATGTCGTAGGAATTGGCATTTGTCCTTGCAAGATATATCTGCGTGTAGTATTCCATCCCTCCGAGGGGCCCCTTCGAACCTAGTTCCTCCGCGAACTTGTCAAGTGTGAAGACGACTTCATCCATCTTCTCGAGGTCGAAGGCCGCCTGCGTCACCATCGGATAATCGTCGGGGTCCTCAGCACCGTCCTCGTAGGACCTGATATATTCATGGACGATTATCTCCGCGAGCTCCCTCTCGTCCATGGCGGGATCATCGACAAGCGGCTCAAGGACAGGATCGTAGGCCCACCCGTCTCCCGGTTCGTTGTAGCCCGAAGCGACACCGACCTTCGCAAAGTCCTTAATTTCATAGAGGACCGCAACCTGTGCCATGAGGCATGCATCGAACCCCCAGAGATCGATCCTCCTGTTGCCTGCAAGTTGATATATCTTCTCCGCGGCATAGTTCATGTCGGTCATGTTGATGGCATCGTACTCGCCCTCCGCCAGTCCGGGAACCGTATCGTCGAAGCAGATACCCCTGAAAGCACCGCCGTGATCCCAGAGGACCAGTGCGTATTTTTCCGCGGGATAGTTCCTTACGGACCAGTCCACGAACCTGATCAACTCCGCCGGATCCCCCATGTTGACCTCGCCGAGATCCTCCATGACCGGGGAATTGATGTTGAGGGGGTCATTGTCCCGCTCGATATGGAACCTCCTCGCCCCCGTCCAGTCCCCGTTTGTCGTGTCATATCCGTCTATCCGGTCCATCTCGACCACTATATGAACCCTATCGGTGGAACCGACCTTCTCCATCTCGTTCATGTCGTCGATACCGGCACTCTCCAGGTTATTGTCGGCGTCCAGATAGACCATGAAGGTCCAATCGGCAATATCATCCCCCTGGGCTTCTCCGTTCTCCGGGATCAAGAGCATTGCGCCTGTTGCGAGGAACATCATTGTCATGACCAGGGTCATTCTCGGGTGCAAGGGGATACGCCTCCTCATGTAGGACCTATCTTGGAGTAGCGATTTATTCTTTATGGTCCCTCGCACTGAAATGGAACAGAAAAGATGCAGGGGAACCAAATCCGAACATTAGATATACAAGAGGTAAATTTGCCCCATGAGACATTGGAGGAAAATTCCATGGAAGAACCGATCTGCCACATTGAGATAAGTCAGGACGAAGACGAGATCGTTGCAAAGCTTCAGAGCGACCTCGGGGGCATAAGGGAGTTCAGGTCCTTCACCTACGAAGAGGTGCTTAAGATGGTGGTCAACGAGCTTCAGGAAGAACTCGAATTCTCCAACGAGCAGAGCATAGATTGAGTCGGTATCGTCAAAAACAAAATATTTATACAGAATGTTCTTTAGCCGACCTCCCCCTGGCGCATCTTTCGGGACGTGCCCCGGGGAATGTGGCCCCCAAAGGGCAAGGGTTAAATACCCGACCTCTTTTAAGGGGCTCTTACCCGCAGTTACATGCGTTGTTCCGTGAAGTGGCGCACTGCCTTTTATGATCGGGACCATCCAAGACTGCGAACAGTGAAAGGGGTTGGAGAAACCCGGAAAGTTCCGTGACCTCTCCCATCCGACATTCGATGTCAGTGAAACTCGAGCGAATCGATCGTTGTGTGCAGGAAGATGGAAAGTATATTGCTTCTATCTGTCAATTCCGGTTGATCCTGCCGGCGGTCACCGCTCTTGGAATCCGACTAAGCCATGCGAGTCGAGAGGGTTCGGCCCTCGGCAAACTGCTCAGTAACACGTGGATAACCTAACCTGAAGCGGGGGATAATCTCGGAAAACTGAGGATAATACCCCATAGGTCTTCGATACTGGAATGTTCCTAGGCTGAAAGCTACGGCGCTTCAGGATGGGTCTGCGGCCTATCAGGTTGTAGTGAGTGTAAAGGACTCACTAGCCGACGAC
>JBLIRL010000060.1:0-14507 GCA_049472275.1 Thermoplasmatota archaeon
CTGATCGGCAGGACCGAACCGGGGACCCGATCATGGAAGGACACAACGGTCCGAAACGGGATCGTGTACAATTACCGGATCACGGCTTTGAACATGCGGGGAGAGGGGAATTCATCCATGACCAGAAGCATACTTGTCGGGGATGTTCCTTCCGAACCCCTGAACCTTACATCCGTTCCGACGGGACCCCTGGAGCTAACGATCACCTGGGAGCCGCCCCTGCATGATCATAACGTGACGATAACAGGATATGCCGTTTACCGGAAGAACATGACCGGAGAATATGTGATGATCTCGGTGGT
Source organism: Thermoplasmatota archaeon (assembly GCA_049472275.1). Lineage (GTDB taxonomy): Archaea > Thermoplasmatota > Penumbrarchaeia > Penumbrarchaeales > Penumbrarchaeaceae > JAFGLL01. The sequence continues at coordinate 303 of JBLIRL010000060.1, forward strand.
TGAGGATGTCAGATACGCGGACAGCGGTCTGGAGACCGGAATGGAGTACGAATATTCCGTTTCGGCGGTCAACGCCATCGGAGAGGGGGGCAGATCGAATACGAGCATCGGCAGGGCGCTTGTCCTCCCAGGTATCGTCAACTCCATCGACATAGTGGAGTTCGACGGAGGTGTGACGCTCAACTGGGAGGCGCCGGCCTTCACCGGCGGTGGTGAGATCACGCACTATGATATATTCAGGGGAGCTGAGGGGAGCCCCATGGTGTATCTCAATTCCACCGTTGACCCGACCTATACGGATGTTGGTCTGACGAACGGAGAGGGATACCTCTACAGGGTAGAGGCTTACAATGGACTCGGAAACGGGAACGGTACGGTCACCATCCGGGCATCTCCTTACACGTACCCCGGTGGACCGGAGATCATTGTGCATTCGAGAGGAGACATGTCTGTCAGCCTCGAATGGGCACCTCCCGAACTCGATGGAGGCAGGGAAATAATCGGTTACGTCATAGGATACCGATCCCTCGAGGACGAGAGCCTTGAAATCGTTCATGAGGAACGCAACCTCTCCATCAACATCGGGGACCTATCTCCCGGAGCGGTCTATGAGTTCATGGTGAGGGCTGAGAATATGCGAGGGGCCGGCCCCTTCTCGGACCCCGTCGAGGTAATGATCATAACTCTGCCCGAGAAGCCCGAGGACCTCATCGAGGTGTCCACGGGAGACGGCAACGTGACCGTCTCGTGGTCAGAACCCCTCTTCGACGGAGGGGTCCCGATCACGGGCTACAGGGTACTGAGGGAGGGTGAGGAGATCGCCCTCGTCGACAACGGAACCTTTTCCGTCACCGACCAGGGTCTTGTCAACGGCGTTTTGTATTCATTTGCAGTCCAGGCCGTGAACGAACTGGGAGGGGGCGAGTTCTCGGATGAGCTTCTGGCGGTCCCCCTCACCACCCCGGGTGCGCCCGTGAAGCTGCGCATAACGCAGGTGGACGGGGGACTGGGATTGACATGGGAGGCCCCCCTTATGGACGGAGGGTCAAGGATTTCCGCATACAGTGTGTACAGAAAAGCACCTGGAGAGGCCCCGGAGATGATATCCCATACTCCGGACCCAGGATATGCGGACGATGGTGTCGGACATGGTGTTCAATATTCATATTTCGTCACGGCATCGAATGTGAGAGGGGAGGGGGATCCGTCGGATGAAGTGGGGGCGGTCTTCCGTCCGGCACCAGGTGCTGTATCCAACCTTACCGTCATCCTGGAAGGGAGGGAGGTCCATCTGACTTGGAATCCCCCCGCACCAGCACCGGGACTGGAGATCTCCGGTTACAGGGTCTACAGAAAGGATATCGACGGAAACGATATCCTGCTCGGGGAGATCGGACCCGGCGACGCTTCCTATGTGGATCCGGCAACCTCGGCGGGGAAGGAATACGAGTACACCGTGACCGCTTTCAACTCTGCGGGCGAGAGCGAAAGGTCTGAATCCGTTTCGATCAGGACAAAGGAAAGGATCGAGACATCCTCACTCATCGTCCCAACTCTTGCCACAGGTATTGTTGGCATCCTGATAATTGCCGTCCTGGCCGTCCTCGTCGTGAGGAAGAGGAAAGTAGAGGACGAGGGCGACCCTGCGGAGGAGATCGGGTCCGAAGAGGGGGAGGAGGATGAGGAAGGACCTGAGGAAGGAACGGCACAGGAGACAGGACCGCCGGAGATCGGGGAGATGGAAGCCCCGGAACCCCCCCGGGAGCTGCCTCAGGTCTCCGAAGAGATTGAAGCATCGGCTGCTGATGGGCGGCAGGAACCTTCGGCTCAACCTCCTCAAATCCCACCGATCGAACAGCAGGACCCACCGGAAACGGTGGCTCCGAAGCATCCGCAGCCGCCATCGATCGGAGACATGAAGGGGGGATCAAGATGAAGCCGAAGATCGACAGCATGAAATGCATGCTCATCGTCGTGGTCATCCTGGCGGCCGCCTTCTCCCCGGTGGGTTCGCTGATGCAGGGCGATGTGTTCGCCGCGGCCGGGTCCGACCTCGAGATAACGTCGAACCACACCGTAAGCGGTTCAGAGGTCTGGGACCATATCACCGTGAAGGACGGAGGGAAACTCTACATCTCAACGGGGAACGCCCTATCCTGTTTCGGGATCGAGTTCCGAAACGGCTCAATGCTGGAGATGAGGGGGGGCGATCTGATCCTCAACGGGGATGGGGCTTCCTCCAACTCAACACTTGAGGGAACCATGAAGCAGCTGATAATCACATCCGGTTCGAGCATCCTCATCAAGGGGTCCCCCGGTAATGGCTACATTTCAACGAGCCAGGGGGGCAGCGGGGAGCTGGACATCCACGTGAACGGCTCCATACTCCTGAAGGACTCCGAGATCAACGTCAACGGGGGGGACGGATACGATCTTCCTGCAAGCACGCATACCACCTCCAATGCCTGGTCCGACGCCAATGTCACGGGTTCCACGGCCAAGGGAGGAAATGCGACCGTCAGGATGATTTCGAACTCGACGGTCATCATCGATGATTCATTCATCAACGCAACGGGTGGAGCGGGCGGGGACGCCTCGGACGGCGGGGATGCTTCTTCCACAATGGCGGGCAGAGGAGGAGGATATTCCAACGGAGGCGCCGTTCTCGGATACGTCGGTTCGGGCGGCAATGCTTCCGTAGATATCAGAGGAAGGTCTGTTAAATTCCTGGATTCGAACATCTCGATATCGAGCGGCAGTGGCGGGGACGGAGGGGACGGGGGAAATGGCGGCGGAGGCGGTGGCGGAGGCGGGGGATACGGCGGTCTGAACGGGGGGACCAACTCCGATTCTCCCAGCAGCCACGTCACAGGACACGTGGGTTCCGGGGGCAGTTCATTCCTCATTTTGGAAGGTTACCTATCGATCGAGATGAACCGCTCGGGATTCGATATCAGGTCCGGCGACGGAGGGAAAGGAGGACGGGCAGGGGACGGAGGACCGGCGAGTAGCGGATACGGCAGCGGAGGCGGGGGAGGCGGCTACGGAGGAGGCGGAGGCGGGAATGGCAACGGATATCAGGGCGGCGACGGCTTCGTCTCGGGACACGTGGGATCAGGTGGTGATACTGATCTCAGTCTCTCTTCCGGAGGCAACATCACCCTATACAGCTCCGACATACGAGCTTCTGGTGGGAACGGAGGGTCCGGTGGTAAAGGAGGAAGGGGATCGACGAGTTCAAATGGCGGAGGAGGGGGCGCCGGCTTCGGAGGAGGAGGGGGAAGCGGCGGAGCGACCTGGGGACCCAGGAGAGGGGGCATAGGCAGGGTCTCGGAGCATGTCGTGACCGGAGGGGATCTGAACTTCACCCTCGAAAGCGGCAATCTGTCTTTGGACAGAACCTCGATAATCTGCATTGCGGGCGAGGGGGGAATCGGAGGAAACGGTGGCAACGGATACATCTCCGGCGGCGGGGGAGGCGGCTACGGAGGAGGGGGGGGAGGCGGCTACGAGGGAGGGACCGGAGGATCAGGCTACGTGTCAGGCAGGGTCGGGACGGGGGGCAATGCCACGGTGAACCTGTCGGGATCGGGTTCGATGATTCTGAAGGATTCTGTTGTCACCACCAGAGGAGGGGACGGAGGGGACGGTGGTGCCGGCGGACTCGTGTACGAGAGATACGGCCAGTACTACTACTACAACGGAGCCGGGGGAGGCGGCTATACAGGGGATGGCGGGATCCGCAACTACCACAAGGACGGGACCCCGGGAAAGGGGAAGGTCACGGGTGATGTGGGAGACGGCGGGAGCCTCTCTCTGGTTTTCGATTTCGAGGAGAAGGTCCGGATAACGGACTGCACTCTCAATTTCACGGGTGGAGAGGGAGGATATGCCCCCGACTCCCCCGGCGAGGGATATTCCTACACCAGGGGTGCCGGACTCGGAAGGGAAACCTTCAACGGTGATACCCTATGCGATTTCGGCGGGATCCCGACCGTTGAGGGGATATGGAGCTCCTCCTCCACGATGATGAGGTCCGGGACGATCTGGTTCCATGTGAACTCCACGGATGACCTCACCTCCGAGGCGGACCTGACCTGCAGTATGAGGGTCAAGGACCCCAGGGGAACATGGAGGTTCGTCACCCCGACATACCATAACACCGGGGGATACTGGGAATCATCATTCACGGTTCCGGTCCATTTCGATCACGGAAGCTACCTCATGGGCGTGTTCTTCTCCGATCCGGACGGGAACGTGGGACCGGAGAACTACCTTGGATTCGAGGTCCTCAACAACGTCCCGAGTGCAAAGATCGCAACCCTGTCCGACTCCGAGTTCTTCAGGACAGAGACCCTTTCCATCGGGGTCAACGTCACGGACGTGGAGGATGGGCCCGGTGTCATGTCCGCATTCCTGGAATACAGGTCGCCTACCGGAGAATGGACGGACCTGCAGGGCAAGGGCCTTGTCGGTGGCAACTTCACCTTCGACCTGATTCCGGGAAGCAGTGCCGAGATCGGTTACTACGATATCAGGACAAGAGGAGTCGACAAGGACGGTGCATCGACCGACTGGTACAACATTCACGACGCAGTACTCTTGAAGAACTCACCGCCCTCCCTCACCGGAATCGTTATCCCGGAGCAATATGTGCTCAGGGGGGACGGGATTGAGATCTCGGTCAGGATCGAGGACGTGGAGGACCGGACATCGGACATGGACATACTTCTGGAAGCGAGGTGCGCTCTGGAAGAATGGAGGTTAATCGACATCTCCTCGATAGCGGATACCACCGTCACCTTCGGCTTCGAACCCGGTCTGAAATGGACCGCTGGGATGTACGATCTGAGGATCATGTTCACAGACACTGACGGAGAGGGATACGAGGATCGGATCCGTGTCGGATCCGTCATGGTCCTTAACAACCCCCCCGTCGTCCAGGACATCGGTGATCCCAAGGCCGCAGAGGATAGATGGTTCCGTCACGCCATCCAGTACGGCGACATCGACAGCGACGATGTATCCATCACCATCCTGGAAGGACCCTCATGGCTGTCCATCGATGACGACGGGGAATCACTGGTCGGGACACCCGGGAACGAGCACGTCGGGGACAATCCCGTCAGGATATCATTGTTCGACGGGATCGATGCAACATTCCTGGACTTCAAGATCATCGTGGAGAACACCAACGATGATCCCGTGATAGTACCGATCGGACCCGTGTCCTTCCTGGAAGACGAGATGGTCGTCCTCCGGCTCGAGGCGACGGACCAGGACCCGACGAACGATTTCCTCACCTGGGAGCTGACCGACGGCTTCGGATTCCTCTCAATAGAGGACTCGGGAACGATTTTCGGGACGCCGGGGAACGATGATGTCGGCATATATGACCTCGTAATAGTGGTACGGGATGGCAGGGGTGGATCGGACGAGCTGGACCTGACCATTCATGTTCTCGATGTCAACGATCCGCCGGTGGTCGTCTCGGATCCCGGATATCAGGTTCTCGAGGACGAGAAGCTCACGATAGAGCTCGAGGCAGAGGATGTGGACGATCCCGAAGATACCCTGTATTGGAGACTGAGGGACCCGGTGAGGTTCATGAGGATCGTTCCCGACACGGGGACACTGATCTGCACACCATCGAACGCGGACGTGGGTTTTTACGTCGTGAACCTGAGCGTATCCGACGAGAGGGGCGGGGTCACCCTCTTCGATATAACGGTATCCGTCGGAAATGCAAATGATCCTCCAGTGATCCTGCCGGTCAAGGACGTCAAGGTCCCCGAGGATTCGGAGCTTTCGGTCAAGTTCGAGGCCGTCGACATTGATCCTTCCATTGACATCCTTTCCTGGAAGCTGGAATTCGGACCGGATTTCCTGAAGCTCGATGAGGGATCGGGTCTCCTGACCGGGAAGCCCGAGAACGATGACGTCGGGGTCCATGTTGTGAACATCAGCGTGACCGACGGTAAGGGAGGATTCGATCATGAGGAGATGATGCTGGAGGTGGTCAATGTGAATGATCCACCTGTCCGGACCGTCGATCCCTATACCATCACCATCGAGGAGGACCAGACGGGAGTGGTCCTGGACGTGATGGAGCTTTTCATGGATCCGGACAACGATCCTCTGACGATCCACGTTGAAAGCATAATCAACATCAGGGCCGAAAGGATCGACGGCAGGAACATATCTCTGGTCCCGCAGGAGGATTGGTCCGGGACGGCATCTCTTGTGATCCTGGCGAAGGATTCTGGCTCCGGAACGAGGATGAACGTTACCGTCATTGTCGAGGAGGTCAACGATCCTCCCTGGGGTGTTTCGATATCCATGATGGATACGGTCTACCAGGAGGGGATATCCTTCAAGCTCCGCGGAAGCGCCTTCGACCCGGATGTCCCGGCCGGTGACTCGATGGAGTTCATATGGACATCGAACATATCCGGAGAGATCGGGACCGGTGCGGAGATAGACGTCGAAATCCCGGCGGGCCATCACCGGATCACCCTCACGGTCAGGGACATGTCGGGGGAGTTCGAGGAGACAACGATGGATGTTCTTGTCATTCCTGCGAAGGAGGATACGGTAAGGAGCGAAGGAGGAAGCATCATACCACTTGTCCTAGTCCTTCTTGCGGTCCTCGCATTGATCGGGATACTGCTCTTTCTGCTTCTCGGGAGAAGAGGAGGAGGCGAACCAAAAGAGCAGGAGCGGGAGGGCAACACCGGGACCGGACCGGAGAATGCACCGGAACCTCGCGGAGAAGATTTATTCCGACAGGTCGAGATGCTCAGGACGGAGGCCAGGACAAAGGGCGTGGCGATATCACACCTGGAACCGGGCTATCTGAGATCGGTCCAGGCGCGCAATGCCGGAAGGATCGACGAGGCGCGAAGATCAATGGAGACCTACAGATCGCAGCTGACGGCATTGATGGGTTCCGGGAGATAGTATCTGGCCTCTCCCGTCCTGAGGAATACTCCGCCGCGATGCGTGCCAGGGCCAATCATTCTTAAATATCCCTATACGATTCAACGAACGTCGATCCAAGGGAGCTGGGAGAATGGATGGTAAGTGTTCAAAGGTACTTCTTCTGTTGATCATGGGATCGCTGTTGGTCCCCGGTTCGTGGTTTATCCGGATGGAGGGATCGGGATCCCCCACCATGGCGGAAGATAGCGTTGAAAGCGGGAATGAACCGGAGGTTCGCTCTCTCAGGTTCCTCAGCGATCATTTCGTGGCCAACGAGGGGCAGTGGGACCACGACCTGTCGTTCGTTGGAAGGACGAGGTTCGGCCATGTGGGATTCCGCGAGGGGGAGGTGGTCTTCAACATGATCGATACCGAAGATGATCTCCAACGCTCCGTCAGGCTGGGATTGAAAGGCGGGTATCCGTCATCTCCCAGAGGTGAGCATGCACTGGAGTTCAGGTCCAATTTCTTCAAGGGTGAGGACCCCTCCATGTGGAGGTCCGGTGTCGAGAACTTCAGGGAAGTGATCTACGACAACATCTGGGACGGCATCGACCTCAGGTTCCGTTACATGGATGGGAGCCTCAAGTACGACCTGATACTCGGACCCGGATCTGACCCCGGTAACATCCATTTCGAGGTCTCCGGAGCCGATATAGATGTCGGCCGCTCCGAGGTGAAATTCTCGCCCGGGGGCACCGGGACCCTGCAGGACTGTGACCTCGAAGCTTGGTATGACGACGGAGGGGAAGGGATCGAATGCGATTTCAGAAGCGTGGGTTCCAACGGATACGGATTCAGCATCGGGGACTACGACGATACGAGAACTGTCATAATAGATCCCCTGGTCTATTCGTCGTTCTTCGGAGGGATCAACATGGACGAGGGGAAGGACCTGATGATCGATGACTCCGACTGCCTGTTCATCACGGGGAGGACAAGATCATACGACTTCCCGGTTACCACGGGCGCCTACGACACCTCCTGGAACGGGGACAGTGACATCTTCGTCGTGAAGGTCAACTCGAAATGGACATCCGCGGTCTACTGCACTTACGTGGGTTCGACCTACATAGACCACTGCGGCGGCATAGATATCGACAGCTTAGGATGCGCCTACGTGGCAGGCGGCACCGGATACAGCGGTTTCCCAACAACCCCCGGTGCATACAAGACCTCGAGGGAGGCCAGGGACGGTTTCATATTCAAATTGAACCCGCAGGGCTCAGCTCTTCTCTACTCGAGCTTCGTTGGAGGGACCGGGTACGAGTACGCCTATGACGTGGACGTCGATGCGAACGGGTCGGCCTACGTCCTCGGCTACACGAACAGCAATTACTACACCGAAGGGGCCTACCACGTGAGAGGATATGATGACGACATCTTCCTTCTCAAGATGAACCGGAACGGATCGGCCCTGGACTTCTGCGCTCTCATAGGGGGCAACGACGAGGAATGGCCCTGGTCCGTCGAGATCGGACCCGACAACAATATCTATGCCGTCGGAAGGACGAGGTCCGACGATCTCCCGACGACCCCTGATGCTTTCGACAGCGTTCCGAATGGAGACGACGGCTTCCTTGTGGTCCTTTCCCCGGACGGTGCGAGCCTGAACTATTCGACATACATAGGAGGCTCGCAGGGAGAGTGGGCCTTCGATCTGACCTTCAACGAGGATGGCGAGGTCCTCATAACAGGCATTTCCTCATCGAGCGATTTTCCCAAGACGGACTGGGCCCCGAACATCACGAACAAGGGGGGGAGCGATGTGTTCATCACGAGACTCGATGCCAACCGCTCCATCGTCAGGAGCAATCTGATCGGAGGGTCTGGGACCGACAGGGGAAACGGGATAATCTGCGACGGGCACGGGACGGTTTACGTCTGCGGTTACACGTATTCGGATGATTTTCTGGTCACCCCAGGGACCTATGATCCAACCTTCAATCAGGGAGGCTACGGTACCGATGCGTTTTTAACCAGGCTGGATTCGAAGACCCTTGAGGTGCTGAACTCCACCTATATAGGCGGGACCCACACCGATGAGGCACAGGGCATCGAGATGGACTCGAACGATCTCCCGGTCATGGTGGGGGTTACAGTTTCCTCGGACTATCCGAACACAGGCACGGGACTCTCCAACAACAAGGACAACGATTACTCTATCACGATCACCCAGCTGACCCTCGAGATCATCTCGTACCCTCCGAGGAACCTGTCATATGACTGGTCCGCGGATGGTGTGACCCTCTCCTGGAAGGAACCCTCATACGATGGAGGTACGAGGGCTGTCCGGTACGATATCTACAGGAAATTCGGGGACGATCCTTATGAACCTATCAGGAAAGGTCTTGTATCCAGGTCATATTTGGACAGGACCGTTAAAAGGGGTGAAGGCTACCATTACCGGATCACTGCCGTCAATTCCGTGGGAGCATCCCCCTGGAGCAACGAGGTCTTTGCCATAGACCTCGAACCTCCTGTTTTCAAGAGCGATGTGTCCTCCGAGAATGCATCAACGGGGGATCCATTCGATCTGACAGTGAAAGTCGTTGACAATGTGGAGGTGAGGTCAGTTCATGCTGAATACTGGACTGATCTCATGGGACCCTTCAACCTTTCCATGACCAGGGGTGCGGAGGATGGATGGCACGCGGGGATCATCGTTCCTGACAACACAGGCGATCTGAGATACCGCTTCGTGGCCTTCGATCCGACAAATAACTCCATGTCATCCGGGACCGTCAGTGTCCCGATAGAGGACAATGACGCACCTTTGATCTCGATGATCAAAGACCTTGAGAACCTGACCACCGGCGACGGATACGAGGTCCAGGCACAGGTTACCGACAATATCGAGGTTGATGAGGTCCACTTCGAATACTGGTTGGGAGCGGGGGAGGAGCATTCGAACGTGACGATGGACAGCGTCTTCAACATCTACAGCTTCGGGAGCACCGTCACGGACTCCATCGAGGATTTTTACTGGCGCATCTCGGCATCCGACAGCTCGGGGAACTGGGGGGTCATCGAGGGAACGTCCGTCATAAAGGACAATGATCTCCCGGTGATGGTAGACCTGCAGGAGAGCGGAGCGGTAACGACGGGGGATCCCTTCAACATCACACTGGAGGTGAGCGACAACATCGCGATCAGATCCATACGCCTCGAATACTGGTTCGATGACGAGGAGCATGTGACCGAGGAATGGGGCAACTCCGTTATCACAGAGCTCTCGATCATCGTACCCGGGGCGGGATTCACGAGACTGTCCTATATCGTCCATCTCGAGGATACCAGCGGGAACACGATCTCGACACCTGCTAAGATGCTGGAGATCTTGGACAACGATCCTCCCATCATCGAATATGACAGGCCTCCGTACGAGATAGGCACGGGGGACACCCTGTTTCTAAACGGCACCGTCAGGGATAATTTCGAACTCAACAACTTCCGCATCGAGTACTGGATCGACGACGAGAATCCCATAATCGACAATATCGCCCCCGTGAACGGGCGGTTCGAGTTCTCCATGGATGTGCCGATGGATAGGACCGGAACGCTCCATCTCCTCCTCGAAGCATCCGACATTTCGGGGAACGACAATGCATCAGTCATCCACGAGGTCTCGATAATCGATGTCATCGACCCGACGATACGGCCAATATCGGACATCACCCTGTATGTCGGCGAGGTCCTGAGGATCGATGCTGTTATCGAGGACAACGTGGGTATCAGGTCCATCTCCTGGATCGGGCTCCCCGGAGGGACCAACTCCTCCTCCTTCTCATCGACCATGGAGGAAGCCGGGGAGCACCGGGTCTCCCTGTACGTTCAGGACCTCGGGTGGAACTCGATCTCCGTCGATTTCAACGTTCTCGTCCTCTCAGCGGATCATGATTCCGATCGTGACGGGATACCGGACACTTATGAGAGAAGATACGGCCTGGACATGAACGATCCGGTGGATGGTTCGATGGACCTCGATTCCGACGGTTTGAGCAACCTGCTTGAATTCCAGAGGGGGACGAACATGAGCGATCCCGATTCGGACGGGGACGGTATGCCGGACGGATGGGAGGTGGGATTCGGTCTCGACCCTCTGACCCCTTCCGCCGATGAGGATACTGACAGGGACGGTACGCCGGACCTTGAGGAATATCAGAAGGGTTCGGACCCGACGGTCGACGAGACGGAGGATGACGGGGGAGGGTTATGGATGATCCTTCTCATCATCATGATCGTTCTGGTGGTTGCGGGGACTCTCGGAGCCCTCTCGTTCCTGATGGTGAGGAAGAAGAGAAGCTCCGGCTCCGTTGATGAAAAAGAAGGAGAAGAAGATGGAACGGTGAAAGGACCCGAAAAAGTGGAACCAAAAACTGCCGGAAACCCGCCTGTCCGGCCTCCGGGACCGATGGCCCCGTCCCAGGCGGCAACGGACCTCGTGAACAGGTTGAAGGAGCTCAACAAGAACCAGAACTTGCGGGAAGGTGGGAGCGGAACGGGATCGAACCTTCCCGCTCAGCAGACTCAGAAGGATGCCGGGCAGAAACAGAGCTGAAAGGCCGTCATAGATGATATTCGGCAACGATCACATGCCAGCATGCTGAATTGAATTAATATTCCGGTCCGCTTCCATGATGGGACCTGTGATCCTCGGAGGTATATCCGTAACGGATGGATCACTCCTCTTCTTCGTTCTTGACCTTATGATCGACTACCTCGTAATCTGGATTATGTATGTCCCCAACCTCTTTCTTGTCCCAGATAGGTGTGCCTGATTTCTCGTAATGAGGCTTCATCGTGTTGACCACATCGTCGCGGTGCTTTATCTTCTCGGCCTCCTCCGGAGAGGCAAGAAAATCGAAGGTCTCGACGATCGGAGGCTGGTCCTGGGTGGCTTCCACCTGAGGTTTCGGTTTGATGAGGAAAGGATTGTCTTCTTCTTCCGGCATGGTATTCCCCGGACATCCATGTAGTTGATTACTATTAATAGTTATATCATGGAACTATAAAAGTCACTGGATAGCGGTCATTTTCGATAAATATCGGAATTTTGTTGCATTGCTGGATAAAAAAAGAAAATCAAATAGTTGGATTAACAATTCTACATCTATCTTGGGAGAGGATGGATATGGACAGTAAAAAGTGCTAGAATCGGGCAAATAATGACCATTGAAAGGATATTCGACTATCCGTCAAACAGGACAATGATAACTCCATACCGCAAACCGGCACCCTTCATGTGGATGGAGGAGAACGAGATCATCGGGATATTTCATAAGTTCGGCACAAGCGTCCTCGCTGCCTTGTAACCGGAATGCTGTTACATCGAACTCCTAGTGGAGGACTTCGTCCGGTGAGCAAGACCGGAAGGACCGCTCAATGGCATCCGACATATCCGTTCTTCTCGAAGTACTTCTGATGGTACTCCTCGGCGGGGTAGAACTCCCCACGCCTCGAGATCTCCGTCACTATGGGTCTTTTGTAGGCATCGGAGCTGTCCCATCTCTCCCTGGCCACCATGGCCTCTTTCTCCTGTTGAGGGGAGGAGAAGAATATCACCGACCTGTACTGCGTCCCGCTGTCGGGCCCCTGCCGGTTGAGGGTCGTGGGATCGTGTATCCCGAAGAAATGGTCCAGAAGCTTCATGTAGCTGATCCTGGACGGATCGAAAACAATCCTGACCACCTCGGCATGGCCGGTCCTGTCCGTGCAGACCTCCTTGTAGGTCGGGTCCTTAGTATGACCCCCGGAATATCCGACCTCCGTCCGGATCACACCTTCAAGCTTGTCAAAGGAGGATTGGACCCCCCAGAAGCACCCCGCTCCGAATATGGCCTCTTCCATTTTCTCACCACCATTATAAACGATATCAGCTATTTATCCATTGGACCGAAAATGTGAGTGGGGAACATGAGCGGACCGGAGATGCTACTTCGCAGGGTCGAAGGGATAGGAAAGGACAATGAAAGTGGAGCGGCGGAGCTTACACTGGCCGCCATCGAGCTGCTCGGGGAGTTCCGGGAGGCTGGAGACAGCAAGCTCGCGGTGGAAATCCTATTGAAGCTGCTCGACCAGAAACCCACCATGGCCCCCCTTGTCAATCTTGTCAACGGTTCGCTCCTTGCGATGGATGATGGCGTTCCTCTCCCGGATTTCCTGGCGGAGTTCCAAAACGAGATCGAGAGCGGTTCCCGGATGGTATCCGACATCGCCTCGTCCATGGTGGCGGACGGCTACAGGATCATGACCTACTCGAACAGCTCGACCCTGATGGAGACCTTCAGGAAGGCGGCAGCGGACGGGAGGGAGTTCGAGGTGGTCCTGTCGGAGGCAAGGCCGGTCAGGGAAGGGATCATCATGGCCGAAGCCCTCAAGAACCTTGGCATCGGTGTCGATCTGGTCGCCGACAGCGCCCTCTTTCAGGAAATGGAGGAGGTCCACATGGTGATGGTTGGCGCGGATGCCCTGTCGCACAAGTATCTCGTGAACAAGATCGGGACCAGGGGGCTTGCGGCCCAGGCGAGGCTCCTCGGGAAGGACCTGATAGCCGTGGCCGGAAGTGTCAAGGTGCTCCCCTCCGGGATTGATAACTACAGGAAGGTTTTGAGGCCTCCCGACGAGATCGCGGAAAAGATCGAAGGGGTCAACATCACCAATTACTACTTCGACCAGACACCCCTGCACCTGGTAACAAGGGTTGTGACGGAGAAAGGTCCCATGGGGCCCTTCGAGATCATGGAGGCGGCAAGCGGAAAGAAGGTGCACGGGCTCGTTCGAGAACATTTCTCATCATGGGAACCGAAGTAAACGTTTAATCCGGAGAAAACGATAGGCCGCCGATGAAGACCTGGTTGAAGGTGGTCCTGATCTCCATCGGTGTGTTCTTTCTTGTACTTTCGGCGATATGGTTTCTGGCCTGGTCGAGTTCGGGGTACCCCTCATCCATCCTGATCCAGTTCATATTCATGATCGTCATGGGCATCATACCCATCGCGGTCGTCGTCATACTCAGCAGGTTCGAGAAGGCCCCGCAGGTAAACATCGATCAGAGGATCGAGATCAGGTCCGATGACCTCGTGGGAGGGGACAAGACCTACGAGAAGCTCGCGCAGGTCGCCAAGCGTCACGCGGGTGTCGACCTCGCGTACTTGGGTGAAATCGGCGAAGATCCGAACGTCTCGCGTCGTCGGCTCGGCCAGCCGCCGGTCGTGACGTGTG
>JBLIRL010000061.1:0-14290 GCA_049472275.1 Thermoplasmatota archaeon
GAGGAGATCGCCCTGGACCTGGGCATCCCGACGGACGAAAACGGCATATACGCCGCCCCCGATTACAAAGGGCTGGCAGCCGAGATCCAGGTTCCCACCCACCAGCCCTACGAGATGGACATCGTCGAGAGGATCAGGGAAAGCGGAGGCAAGCCCTTCATAACGGATACCAACACTCTCTATCGCGGCACGAGGCATAATTCGGTGGACCATATAGAGACCGCGATCGCACACGGTTTCGACTATGCGGTCGTCAGGGCTCCAGTCATCATTGCGGACGGACTGAAGGGAAGGAACGTCCAATGGGTGGAGATAAACGCCAAGCACTTCCAGAAGGTCCGCATCGCCTCTGACATATACAATGCGGACCAGCTCGTCGTTCTCACACATTTCAAGGGTCACGAGATGGCGGGTTTCGGCGGAGCGATCAAGAACCTCGCAATGGGGGCGGGATCCGCATACGGGAAGATGGACCAGCATTCCGTGAGACCGAAGGTCGATCCCAAGAAATGCATCGGATGCGGGACCTGCATGCCGATATGCCCCGTGGACGCTCACGTCCTGGAAGGAGGAAAGGTCTTCATACAGGAGGATGTCTGCATAGGATGCGGGGAGTGCATAACCGTCTGCCCGCAGGAAGCCATCGGTCTGAAGTGGGATTCCGAGATACCCCGTTTCCTGGAGAGGATGACCGAATATGCGTTCGGTGCCACCCGGAACAAGGTGGGTAAGATGGGCTTCATCAATTTCGTGACCAGGGTCTCCCCGGACTGCGACTGCTTCCCGTGGTCGGACCATCCCATCGTCCCCGACGTCGGGATACTGGCGTCGAAGGACCCGGTTGCCCTGGACAGGGCCTGCTACGACCTCGTGAACAGGCAGAGGGGTTTCAATGACAGCAAGCTCAAGGGCGGATGGGAGCCCGGAGAGGACAAGTTCCTGGGGATGAGACCCAAGGTGGATGCCAGGATCCAGTTCGATTACGGAGAGGAGCTCGGACTGGGGACCCAGGATTACGAACTGATCGAGATCTGAGGACAGGTTCGTTCAACAAACCGGTTAAAACAAGCGTTCCATGGTCTCTCATGGATCGGAGAGGAGTATCGTTCATATTCCCGATCACCTCGCAGATAATAGCTTCCGCCGTAGTGCTTTCCATCCATTCAGCGTTCTCGCTAAGATATATCCACGGAAAGAGGGACAGCCCCTTCTGAGAAGGATCAGCCTACCCTTCGCCGATCAGCATATCGCACAGCAGCTCGAGGTCCTCGGTATGCCTGTCGATCATCTCCTGGGCCTCGAGCTTCAGATCGTGGATATTCTCCTCCGAGGCGTCATCGAGGTCATCCATTCCGGAATCAAGTCTGGTCTGGAACCTGAAGTACCTCCTTCTGCTCCCGCTATGCTGCAGCAGCTTCTCCATCTGGTAGTCGACGGTGTCGCTCTGTCCGTCGAACATGACGTTGAGGATGGGATGGGCCCAGTTCGCAAGCCCCCAACCTTTTGCCTCATCGTAAGAAATCCTTCTCGTGAGCTCCCCGGTACCGAGTGAAAGGAACAGTATGTCCTCTGCCTCCGGAAAGAGTGTCCTCGCCTCGACATAGGTGCAGAGCGAGGGATTGTTCGCGAAGACGCCGCCGTCTATCAGGGCGTAATAGTCCAGATCGCCCTCGGCCATGAGCTTGGCCGGCTGGAAATACGTTGGAGCGGCGGATGCGGCCCTGGCCACCTCCTTCATGAGAAAATCGTAGCTTCTGCTTACCTTCGCCCTCTCACTCCTGAAGAACCATGCACATCTGCTCTCGATCTCGTACGAGGGTATTATGACCGGTTTGACCGAATCCCTTAGGCGGGCATCCCCGAAATATTCCTCGAGGACCTCGTCGAGCCCCTTTGTGGAATATTTCTCATCAAGCAGCGACCATGCGGATTCGATCTTCCTCCATACGGACCGGTGGAAGATCCTCGTACCATGCTTCTCGTAGAGTTCGAGTATATCCTTCGCAGAGAACTCCGGCCTGCCCTTCGCACCCGGTTTCGTCAGACCGAGCGTTATCAGACCCCCGGTTGAGGTCCCGCCGATGAGATCGAAGAGGTCCGATATCCGATCCCCGGTGATCTCCTCGATATCCTTCAGGACCATGCACGGAATGACACCCCTCATGCCCCCTCCGTCGATCGATAGCACCTTCACTAGTCCCGACATCTTGAATCCCCATCGTACATGGGTCTGCCTGATATTTAACATTGAATGAAGGCATCTTCCGGGGACGAGTCCTGATCATCTCATCCTCGAATAGCGGTCCAGAAGCCTGCAGAGCTTGTCGCTTGTTTCCTTGGAGAAATCCCCTCTCTCCTCCACTTCCCTGACGTAGTCCTTGGCTTCCTTTATGGACCTCTGCCTTGCCTTGGCGGTCATGTTGGCCTTGAAGGTGTTGATCTTCTCCGGGTCCATGTCCGACCCGTCCATGATCTCGTTGAGGTCCCAGTTGAAATAGTCGAGCTTGCCCAGATTGAGCATCGGTTTCCTCTTGCCCTTCTTGATCTCGTTCTGCCGGAAACCGCCTCTTCTGAATTTTCCTCTGTTGTTGGGTGGCAAGCTCATGACTCCAGCTTTCCATACTGGGTCATTTACTTATACTTTTGGGGTGGCATATCTGGGTATTCAGCGAAAAACATCAAATACACCCCTTTACAAATATATGTCCATGGAACTGAAGAGGATCGAAGAGCGGCAGTGCATCCGATGGGTCGTGGAAGGGGATATGGACGAGGATTCGGTGCTAAGCTTCGAATCCATCATAACCAACTCACAGGACCGCGGCTCCGACATCACCATCGACCTGTCGGGCCTCACGGACCTCCCGAACATGGGCGCACGGGGAATGGGGATAATCACAAGGAAGCTCGAGGAAAGGGGGACCTGCGTATCCATCGTGGGGGCGAAGGGGCGCGTTAAAGAGAGGTTGAAGGTCTCGGGTGTCCTGAAGGATCAGTAGAGCTCCGAGATCACCTTCTCCGTGAGGTCTTGATACCTTGCCCCGATATCGTCTCCGCCCCTGTACCTGCCGCGGTCGTAGACTACCTCACCCCCGACGATTGTCGTTGTGACCATGTTCCCGTTTGCGGAGTACACCAATGCAGAGGCAAGGTTCTCCTTCCTCAAAGGTCCGAGACCCGGACCTGCGTCGACGATGCAGATGTCAGCGTTCATGCCGGGAGACAGGATGCCCCCCTTTGTTCCGAGTATGCCGTTGCCCGATATCGTTGTTGTCTCGAGTGCATCGACGGCTGTGCATGCGAGGGGGTCCCAGTACTGCCCCTTCTGAAGAAGAGCCATCTCCTTCATCTCCCTGAACATGTCCAGTGAGTTGTTCGAGGCCGCCCCGTCCGTGCCCAGTCCGACCCGGATGCCCATCCTCTTGAGGTCCTTGAAGGGGAAGAAACCCCCCGTTGCCAGCTTCTGGTTCGAGCTCGGGCAGTGGACCAGTGATGCCCCCTTCTCCTTGACGATGTTGAACTCCCAGGAGGCCGCCCATCCCATGTGGACCAGAACGCTCATCTCCCAGAGGCAGCCGTTATGGTCGAGCTCCTCGACCCCGAGCCTCCCCTTCTTCTTTCTGTTATCGAAGACCTCGCTCCTGGTCTCGGAACAGTGCACGTGAAGAGGGACCTTCTCCTCCCTTGACATCTCCCCGCATCTGATCATGGTGTCCTCGTCGTTCGTGTAGATCGAATGGAGGTTGACGATCGGTATGATCCGATCGTGCCCTCTGTGATCGCGGATGAAATCCCTGGCCCTGGCGAGCCTCTCCTCGGCCTTTCCCCAGACCGTTATGAGCGGGACGCCGTTCGCGAGCCTGATGCCCACCCTCTCGGCGGCCTCCACGCCCGGAACGGCCCCGTACTGGTCCATGCACATCGTTGTCCCCGTCCGGACCATCTCCAGGAATCCCAGCTCCGCCCCGAGGGCTTCCAGATCCGGTTCGATCCTACCCTCCATCTCCCACATCGACTCGAGCCACTCCTGGAGAGGGGCATCGTCGTTCAGTCCCCTGAGCATCACCATGGCTGCGTGCGTGTGTGAATTGACGAGTCCCGGCATGACAACCGCACCGGAGCAGTCGATGATCTCGTCACCCCGGCTGGCAAGGTCCGTTCCGATCGCCTCGATCATTCCGCCCTCTATCCTGATGTCGACATTCTCAAGGACAATTTCCCGGTCCATGGTCATCACGAATCTGGGGTCCTTCAGGACCAATGGTTCCATCATATTGTCCTCACCTCGTCGAGAACGAACCTTGCACGGTAGGGTCCGTCCCTGCGGACCTCACCGCTGTATTCGAGCCTTTTCCTGTAGAACGGAGCATCTATCACCAGCGTCTCGGCCTCCCCGCCCTCGAAAGCGGGGTGGGACTCCCATTCCCTGGATATCGAGAAGAACCTCTCGACGGTCCTGTCATCAACCACCGTACCGAGGTCTTGTGGTGAGAATCCCTCGGATGCATAGGACAGGAGGATGAACCTGAAACCGGACCCCAGGAGATCTGTCATGTATCGCCTTCCGTCCTTTCTCCAGAGAGGGGTGTATGAGATCAATCCGGCGTCGTGAGCGGCATCCGTGAAGATCATCCTCTGGTAGTCGGAAAGTAGGGCCCCCGAGCAGACCGCCTGGAGATCGAACTCCTCCTTCAATGCGATGAGCGCGCCTGTGAGGGCCCCCTTCTCCTCCTCCCTTGAGGCCGGTGAATCGATCACCCGTGTCTCGATGCCTGTGATCTCCGAGAAGAGATGGGATGCCTCCATTCCCGGTGTCTGATACAGCCATGAATCGGGATCGGCCGACCTGATGGTCAGAAGGACCGGTACCTCGAAGCCCGAGAGCAGCATTTTGTGGAGGCTGTAGCTCGAATCCTTGCCACCGCTGAAAAGGCAGCACACCCTCATGTAAATTCGTATGGGGGCTTTAGTAATTAGAACTTCACATCAGTGCGTCGGGGTTGAGGCCTTTCAGTTCGTCCAGTACGAACAGCCCGTCCTTTCTTATCAGCACATCGTCGAAGTAGAGCTCCCCTCCGCCCCATTCCGGGGTCTGGATGAGTACCATGTCCCAGTGAACCTTGGACTTGTTGCCGTTGGGCGCCTCGTCGTAGGAATTCCCGGGGGTGAAATGGATGGACCCCGAGATCTTCTCGTCGAAAAGTGTGTCGAGCATGGGTTTCGTGACGAAGGGGTTGACACCGATGGCGAACTCTCCGACATACCTTGCCCCCTCGTCGGTGTCAAGGATCTTGTTGATGGCTTCGTAGTTGTTGGCGGTGGCCTTGATTATCCTGCCGTCCTTGAACTCGAGCTTCACCTCGGAGAACACCTTTCCGTCGTAGAGGGTCTGGGTATTGTAGGCCAGTGTTCCATTTACGGAATCCTTCACCGGTGCGGTGAAGATCTCGCCGTCTGGTATGTTCAGCTCCCCGTCGCATTTGATGACAGGTATTTCCTTGATGGAGAACGTCAGGTCCGTTCCCGGTGCGACTATCCTCACGCGGTCGGTCCTCTCCATGAGCTCCTTCAACGGGTCCATGGCCGTGGACATCTTCGTGTAGTCCATGGTGCAGGTGTTGAAGTAGAACTCCTCGAAGGCCTCGGTGGACATCTGGGCCTGCTGGGCCATGGACGAGGTTGGCCATCTGAGAACGACCCATCTTGTCTTTGGTACCCTCCATTCGATATGCACCGGGCCCCACCAGTATTTCTTGTAGAGCTCCATCTTCTCGGCCGGGACGTCGGAGGTCTCGGTTATGTTGTGCGATCCCCTGAGGCCGATGTAGGCATCGGCCTTCTTCATCGTCGCCAGTTCGAGCTCCCCGATGGTCCTCATGGTCTCCTCATCAGCGTTCATGTAGAGCTTCCGGAGGACCTTCGCGAACTTCTGGGAGACGATGGGTATGCCCCCCACTTCGTATACCTTCTGGACGAGTGTCTCGACCATCTCCACGGGGATATCGAAAGTCTCGATGTATACGGTCTCTCCCTTCTTCAGTTTCGTCGAATGGTCTATCAGAACATCAGCAAGTTTCCTTAGCCTCGGATCGTACAAGTAAACACCTCGGAGGGGCAACGGTCCTTTTGTAGAAAAGGTTTGGGCCTCTCATGATGGAATCCTCATGTGCCGGCAATATTAATAATGCCAGTTAGGAAGTGTTAAGACGGGGAGTGAAGGTCGAATAGGCAGTAGCGATCCTCGGTTTTGTTATTCCTCGCTTGATCGTTCTGTCCCGTACAAACACGGCCTTCACTTCCTTTCATTCTCTCGATCGTCAGTATTAAAAAAAAAGGGGCCCCGGAGGGCCCCGAAAAACATTCTCAAAGGGCGCATCAATAGTCCATATCGCCCATTCCGCCCATTCCGCCGGGAGGCATGCCGCCCGGAGGCATACCGCCGGGTCCGCCGCCTCCGCCGGACTTGGATGCGATGACATCATCGATCCTCAGCACCATGTTGGCTGTCTCTGTGGCGGCCTGGATGGCCTGGGTTCCGACCCTCAGGGGCTCGAGGACGTTGAGCGACCTCATGTCCTCGATCTGGCCGGTGTAGACGTTCACCCCGTGGTGCTTCTTTCCCTCGGAGTGGGCCTTGTTGATCTCTATGATGGTATTGATGGGATCGAGGCCGGCGTTCTCGGCCAGGGTCCTCGGGACGACCTCGAGGGCCGTTGCGAAGGCCTCGATGGCGAACTGCTCCCTGCCCCCTGTCTTGATGGCGAAGGTCCTGAGCTCCCTGGCGATCTCCACGGCAGCGGCTCCGCCGCCTGCGGTCATCTTCCCGTCCTCGATGGCGACGGCCACGGTGGAGAGAGCATCGTGAAGCCCCCTCTCGATCTCGTCGATCACGTGCTCGGACGCTCCCCTGATGAGGATGGAGACTGCCTTTGCGTTCTTGCAGCCCGTGACGAAGGTCATCTCGTCGCCGCCGATCTTCCTCTCATCAACAGCACCTGACATGCCGAGGTCGGAAGCGGAGAGGTCGTCGAGGTTGGAGACGATCTTCGCCCCCGTTGCCTTTGCGAGCTTCTCCATGTCGGACTTCTTGACCCTTCTCACTGCGTATATGCCCTTCTTTGCGAGGAAATGCTGTGCGAGGTCATCGATCCCCTTCTGGCAGAACACGACGTTCGCACCTGAGTTCTCCACCTTCTTCACCATCTCCCTGAGGATGTTCTCCTCGTTCTCGAGGAATGCCTGGAACTGAGTGGGGTCCGTGATCTGGATCTTGGCGTCGACCTCGGTCTTCTTGACCTCGAAGGCCGCGTTGACAAGGGCTATCTTCGGGTCCTTTAGGGAGGTTGGCATTCCCTCGTGCACCCTCTCCTTGTCCACTATGATCCCCTCTATGAGCTCCGTATCGTTGATCGAGCCTCCCTGCTTCTTCTCGACCTTGATGTTGTCGATATCGGCTCTCTTCTTTCCATCGGTCTCCTCGACTATGGACATGACGGCCTTCACGACGATCTCGGCCAGGAGGTCTTTCATATCTCCTGCGGACTTCCCGGTCATCGAGGTCTTTGCGATCTTCTGCAGGGCCTCCTTGTCCTCCTCGATCCCCATCGCAATGGAGTTCAGGACATCCACGGCCTTCTGCGCGGCAAGCCTGTACCCCTCGGTGATGAGCGTCGGGTGGATGTTCTTCTCCAGAAGGGCTTCTGCAAGCTTCAGGAGCTCCCCTGCAAAGATCACGGCGGTTGTGGTCCCGTCGCCGCACTGCTCATCCTGGGTCTTTGCCACCTCTATGACCATCTTCGCGGCCGGATGCTCCACATCGACCTCCTTGAGGATCGTCACACCATCGTTGGTTATGACGACATCTCCCATGGAGTCGACCATCATCTTGTCCATTCCCTTCGGGCCCAGTGTCGTTCTTACGGCGTCGGCAATAGCCTTGGCCGCGGAAATGTTCTTGAATTGGGCCCTCTTTCCACTTTCCCTCTCGGTCCCTTCCTTCAGGACCAGAATGGGTGTTCCTCCTGCATACATGTTGATCTTACCTCCTTGATTCATCTCTTGGGGGAGATAGTGTATAAAGCACTTCTATAAATATATTTCTTCACTCTACCACTTCTATAAAAACATATCTCAACCTTATGTGTACTACCTCTCAATCAACATACTATGTCCCATCTCACAGGGAACCTGAGCCTCTCGACAACTGATTTATAGTGGATTGGATTTAGATGGTCCGTCGGGGTCCACCGGTTCCCGACGAGGTAGATACGTCATGAACGATGAAGACCCGCACCAACGTTTGCAGTTAGGGGGTACAGTCCTTGGTATTGCTCGGATCGACCAGGATCAGGTCATCTGCTTCGAGACCAGCCAGGGCTATACTGTTGATACTGCGTAGAAGGGTGCCGGACCACTTCAGACCAGATACCGTTCTTCTCAAACAGGCTGTCCTGGTGCTTCTTTTCTGCGGCATAATCGATCTTTTCCCGGGTTTCTTTCTGGGGAGATTCGACCATGTCCTTTCCACGATCCCGGGACTGCTGATAATCCTCCCGCCCACGGTGGGTCTGAGAGGCAACATCTTTGGTGCCCTGGCAGCAAGGCTCGGTTCGAAACTTCATCTGGGGACGATCGAACCAAGGTTCCGCAGGAACCGAGAGCTCAAGGTACAGCTCGGAGCGGCATCGGTGCAGCTCCTTTTCCTTTCCGTTCTGATCCCGGTGCTGGCGGAGGTTGTCGGCAGGCTCTTCGGCATTTCGGTGGGCAATGTGCACGATCTCCTCTTCATCTCCATCACCGGGGCCATAATCTCCGGTATACTGATGTTCGGAATAACATTCGGCGTCTCCTTCCTCTCCTTCAGACGGGGGTGGGATCCCGATAACGTTTCCACTCCGATAGTGGCCACGACCGGAGACCTTCTGACGGTACCGGTGCTCTTCGCATGTGCATGGCTTGCGCTCGAGATACCCGAGATGGCGACGGTCCTCATCTCCGGAACGCTCCTGATACTGATAGTGCTACTTTCCGGCGCCATGGCCCTGAGGGGAAGGGGCATCTCGAGGGAGATCCTGAGGGAAGCGCTTCCGGTGGCGATGGTGGCTGTCCTCATATCGACCTTCTCCGGACTGGTGCTCGGTGCGAGCTTTGACGCCCTCCTCACGGGAACCGTTTTCCTGATCATGGTTCCCGCCCTGAACGGACAGGGAGGGAACATGGGTTCGGTTCTTGGCTCCAGGGTCACCTCCTCCGCATACCTTGGACAGAACAAGCTCTCGTTCAGACCCAATGATCTCGCCGTCTCCTCCGGAGTGTCGCTCTGGCTCATATCACTCATAGTCTTCATCCTGATAATCGGAGGCGGAGGTATCCTGCTCGGCCTGATCACGGGTGTGGAAGTGCCGCACATAATGGAGATTTTTGTCATCATGGTCCTGGGGGCCACACTGATAACAGCGGTGACCTCGGCTGTCGCCTATTACATTGCCTTCTTCTCCTTCAAGCTCGGGCTAGACCCCGACAATACCGTCATCCCGATCCTGACCGCCTGTATGGACGTAGTCGGCTCCGGTTCCCTGATAATCGTGCTGCTGGTGATGGGGGTTCTATTCTGATAGAAGAAAGCGTTAATTACAGGCGCCCCCTTCCCTCGTCCCGGTGCGCCGATGACCGATGATATCTATCAGGGATACAGGGGCCCTGCCCTCGAGGTACTCAAGAGGGAGAAGATCGCCGTTTGGGACAGGATCCTCGTCAAGACGCCCGAGGGAGATGTCGAGGGCATCCTGCTCCCGAGGTCCGCAGGCGACGATTCTCACCTGGTCCTCAAGATGATCACCGGTTACAACATTGGTATTCGTTACGATCACGCCCTATCGATCGAAGAGAGAGGGCAGAAGAAGGCACATTACAAGATCCCCGAGAAGGAGTTCCCTTTTGACGAGGACAAGCCAAACGTCACAATTCTCGGGACCGGGGGCACCATAGCATCGAGACTTGATTATCGCACGGGAGCGGTAATACCCGCCTTCACCCCCGGGGAGCTCTTCGGTGCTGTTCCCGAGCTGGCAGACCTCGCGAACATCACCACGAGGAAGCTCTTCGGCGTGTTCTCAGAGAACATGGGGCCTCATCAATGGAAGGTCCTGGCCGAGAACATCAAGAAGGATGTGGAGGGAGGAGTGGCCGGAATCGTCATCGGTCACGGGACCGATACGATGCACTACACCGCTGCAACGATGAACTTCATGGTCCAGAACACCCCTGTCCCAATCGTTTGCGTCGGCAGCCAGAGGTCCTCGGACAGGCCGTCCTCGGATGCCGCCCGCACTTTGATAGGTTCCGTCACGACAGCGGCGTATTCCGATGTGGCGGAGAGCGTCGTGACGATGTTCGGCACCACCTCCGACAAGTTCATCTACATTCATCCGGGAACGAGGGTGAGGAAGATGCATTCGTCCTACCGCAACACCTTCAAGACCCTGGGGGACCTCCCCATAGGAAAGGTCGAGGACGGGAATTTCACGTACTTCAGGGACGATTACAGAAAGCGAAG
The DNA here is from genome assembly GCA_049472275.1 of Thermoplasmatota archaeon. Classification (GTDB taxonomy): domain Archaea; phylum Thermoplasmatota; class Penumbrarchaeia; order Penumbrarchaeales; family Penumbrarchaeaceae; genus JAFGLL01. The sequence goes on from JBLIRL010000061.1 coordinate 10,556, forward strand.
AAACGATACGGAGATAGAGATCTACCCGAAGTTCGAGGAGAGGGTGACCATCCTCTACTACTATCCGAACATGAATCCCGACATCCTCGAATCCATGATTGACAGGGGATACAAGGGCATCATAATCGCCGGGACCGGTCTCGGTCATGTCAACAAACCACTATACGACCCCATTCAGAGGGCGCATGAGGAGGGCATCCACATGTTCATGACGGTCCAGACACTCTACGGATACACGCAGATGTTCGTTTACGATACCGGTAGGGACCTCATGGCAAGGGGGGTTGTGCCGCTTGACAACATGCTGCCGGAGGTAGCTTACTGCAAGCTTGGCTGGGTTATGGGACAGACGGAGGATCCGGAGGGTATAAGGAAGATGATGCTCACACCGGTAAACAGGGAGATCACACCACGAGAGCCCTACGATGGGTTCGTCCAGGGACAGGGCGGTATGGGGGTTGTTGAGGACTTCCTCAAGGAGTACTCCTGAGTGCCTGTCATATCAATAGTTTTGTTCTCAATGTTTATATAATGGCCAACACAATTGGCCTCCTGAGCGGGTCCCGGATTCTCCTGGAGGCCGGATCGTGTAGCGGGTGGTTCCCTTGAGTATGACAAGAGCGGGCAAGAGAAAGTACAGAATCTATGCTGCGGTCATCTTCCTTGTACTTCTACTGCAGACCCTGCTCGTTCTCCCGGGAGGAACATCCCTCAAAGAGCTCGATTCAAAGTCCACGTCCCATTCGCCGATCTCCCTTGTCGGCGATGTCTTTCCAATAGGGGATTTTGACAGGGACGGGTATCAGGACATCGTCATGACCATGCCCCAGAACTCCAGTTCGGGCCTGGATTCCGGTGCGGTCTTCATCTTCTGGGGAAACAAGGACGGATTTCCAGCCCTCGAGCCCTACAACGCGGATATCATACTGACCGGGGAGGAGTTCTTCCTGTTCGGACAGGACGTGGCATCCTGGGATTACGGGGGGGATACATGGCCCGACCTGGTCGTCGGCTGCCCGGGAGCGCTTGGCGGTGCCGGAAAGCTGCTGGTGTACGAATCCACGGAGATCAACATAGCCGCAAAGGGTGCGGTCCTATCGACCTCCCAGGCCGCCTTCGAGATCATCGGCAACAACACACATTTCTTCGGCACGCATCTCGAGGTAGGCGATATGACCGGGGACGACATCGACGACCTGATGGTCCTTTCCACGATGGGTAAGGGAATGATACCGAGGTTCGAGGTTTTCTCGGGAGGTGTCATGCCGGAATTCGGCTACGAGATCGAACTCCCTCCGCTCAGTGTGAAGAACAACACAAGAACGGCAGCACTGGACCTCTACGGAACTGGAAGGGAGGTTTTCGTCTATTCCTCACCCGACAGCGGGGAGGTCAGGATAATCAATATCGAGGTCTCCTTCTCCAGATACTGGCTCCCGGGAGCGAACGGTACGGGAGTTGTGGATTTCGAGGGAGCGATATTCGGATCGGGGAATACATGGGGATGGGGGGCCGGTGACGATGGCTGGGACACGTCCCCGACCCACATATACGATTCCGATACTGGATACGACTCCGTCAGATACAATCAGCAGACCGGGAACGCCAGAGGCGCCGACCGGTCCATAGGGGTCGAGAACAAGCTTTTCATAGAGGTCGGAGGTGTCCTCGCAAACAGCAACAACAGGGATATGTCCGGAGCATACGGCGTATCGTTCCAGCTCTCGAGCAGTAATATTAGCGGTATCAACTCGGCTGTCCTTTCCTTCGACTGGGAGTACGAGGATTGGGGTTTCGAGGCCCAGGAGAGGCTCTGGATCAAGAGCAGACTGACGGATTCCACCGGTGACATCACATGGCTCGGAAGCGGTCAGGACAGGTCCCCGGAACCCGATCTGACACCCGAGATCTACACCAGACCCGGACAGACGAACAACAACGGACCCAATCTCTTCGGGACCGGAACCTTCAAGACCGATATTCTTCCGCTCATCGACGGTCCTGGAGAGTACTATCTCGACATGGGCGGAAAGGTCTCCCGATGGACGGCCGATGTGGAGTTCGGCGGATTCGGGTTCGACAATCTGACTCTAACCTTCAGGACCCTCTCCCACGAGGTCCAGCTGATGACGGGCTCCGGAGGACTGGGATCCGGTCTTCTCTCGGCAGATGCGGACAGGGACGGTAGAAGGGATCTTCTGGTAGGCTCCCCCACACAGGGAACCGTCAGGATCTTCAAGGGCTACCTTCCCTACTGGAAAGACCTCCCGGGCCTGAACCAGGGAATGGACAATACCACCATCGAGGGATCACCGAACGCGGGTCTCGGAGTGGCCATGACCTGGCTCGGAACATCACCCTTCAATCTGGTCCCCTCGATTGCGATAGCATCCCCTTCGGATTACGTCGGCCCCGACTCTCTAGGGTCGATATACGTATTCGACCTCCCGCTGGCAGAGGGAACGGTGAGCATCTCCTCGGCAAGGGATGCCAGCCATGCTCCAGAGGGGCAGAAGTACTACGGCTGGAAGCTCCTTTCTGTGGGGGACCATGACGGGGACCTCTATCCCGAGATGCTAGTGATCTCCTGGGACTGGAGCGACAACCTGATCTCCGTGCTTGCCGACAGGTCGCCTTCACCGCCCATGCTGTGGATACTCAATCCAAGAAGGCACGACGTGATCTCCGGCCATATCGATATCAGCGCCAGGGTCTTCGACGTCGACAACGATACTGGTCCGGAGGATATCCGGTTCTATCGATCGAGCGATAACAGGTCGTGGAACCCCATCGGGGACGGCACACCTGACAGGATCGAAGGCGATGTCGCGACCAAGTACTGGAACACCACCCTCTTCGCGAACGGTGGTTATTTCCTCAAAGTGGCGGTGGAGGACAGCTTCGGCCTCGAGGCGGTGAAATACACAGACAGGGTCGACGTTCTCAATCATGCCCCTCCCTTCATCAAACTGCTATATCCTGCCGACGGCACCGGATTGAGATGGATGGAAGAGATCACCGCCAAGGTGCTGATTCCGTCATCCGAGGAATTCGCCCCGCCCGTCAGGTTCTTCTACTCGCGGGATAACACGACCTGGACGGAGTTCGCGAACAGGTCGGCACCGGTGGAGGGATCAAGCTCCGATTTCCTCGCCGAGTTCGATACTGAGCTCTTCCCGGACGGCCCCATATGGTTCCGTGTGAACGCCACAACGGTCTACGGCCTCGGGTCCGAATCCCGGAATATCGCGCCGGCCATCATCAACAACTACTATCCTCCCGAGGGGGCGATCGTCAGACCTTATCCCGGATCGACTATCTCCGGTCAGTTCAACATAACCGTCGAGACCTACGACCCGGACGATGATATCATGGATCCGGTGGAGGTCTATCTCAAGACACCCGAAGTTGAGACCTGGGAGCTGCTGGGGAACATGACTAGGGGTGATAACGGAACATACCACCTCACCTGGGAAACAACGAGCGTGGACAACGGCGAGTACGACCTCAAGGTCCGGATCGTCGATTCGACGAATTCCCAGATCGAGCTCACGCTCAATGAATCTTTCACGGTCCATAATCTGTACGAACCTTCCGTGAGGATAACCAGCCATGCCGAGGATGACAGGATCTCATCCATCGTCACCTTCACCGCCGCCGCCGCTGGCAACACGATCGCTCACGTCCGCGCTTCTGCCAACGGCGCCACCCGCTCCCAGACCGCGGTGATCCCCG
>JBLIRL010000062.1:0-14264 GCA_049472275.1 Thermoplasmatota archaeon
ACGCCCGTCGGCGCCGAGATCTTCAAGAACGGCGGGGCGGAAGGCACGGTCGACGGCGAGGACGGCACGCACCTGCGCTATCGCGTCAGCCTCTGGTCGGGTGCCGACGACGGCGCCGACAACGACCAGGACGGCGATGGCAGGACGGATCTGGAAGAATACGAGGAGGGATCGGATCCCACGAAGAAACCCGAGAGCGGAGGATCGGCAATACTGGTCCTGATCCCGATCGCTGTCGTGATCCTTGTCATCATCGGTGTTGTGTTATTTATGATAATCAGAGGTAGAAGGGGGAAGGAAAGCGCATCTGGGGAAGAAGGGAAGGAGACCGTCGATACTGAGGCCGGATCTGAGAAAACACAGCCGACAGAGGGTGCTCAAGGAAGCGAAACACCAACCCCTGGAGGTATGAATGGGATCAAACAAGGACAGGCAGTACAAGCGGCTCCACCTCCCTTCATACCGGGGGGGTCCTCCGCCTCGATACCCGGCGGACCTGACAGAGATCCTGAGAGCCCTAACCAGCCGAGCGGGAAATGAACCATTGAGGTTTATCTCAAAAAGGTTCGGCGGAAGAACGGTTCCGGTACAGACGCATATCAATCGCTGTCCTCATACTGTCCAGGTCTAGATCGTCAATCAGGAATTCCGATACCTCCTCGATCGAAAGGTCCGGATCCCTCATCAGATCGTTGTACGAAATATAACAGACATCCATATTGGGATGTTTCCTGACGAAAATCTTGAGGTTCCGAAGATATGTCCTGAGAAGCTCCCTCATCTCATCGTCCGGGACAGCATCCGGATCCTCGCCTCTTCTCATAAGCATCTTCTTCTGGGATGCTATGATCTCATCGATATCCCTCATCATGAAGATGATCTTGTAGTGATATCCGTCTGGTAGATGTTTGATAAGCTCCGCAAGGACCTTGACAACCTTCCCTTTGGCCTCCGGGAGCCATCCGGTGTCCTGCGGAAGCTTCTTGACCCGTTCGAACTCGTAATATCCTCTGGGATTGTCGATGTCCGCCTCCCTGATGTTGTCCGACAGTGGTGTCATTCCTCCTTCCTCGAGCATCCTCATCATAAGAGAGGTACCTGACCTTGGGAGTCCGGAGACTATGTAAACGATATCATCATCCATTTGAGGGCACCGGAGCATCGATTGATTGATAGTATAATAATTTAATCATGACGACCATCCGCTTTTCTCAGGATATCCAGTTATCCCGGGATGAGTATACGAAGACGATCTCATCGTCCTTGATCCCCACCCACTGTTCAAGGTACGCTCCGTAACCTGCAAGGGGAGCCGTTTGCTTTCCGATATCCACCTCGATGTTGATGATGTCCACTGACCGTATGGTGGCGGTCAGGTTCTCGGTTCCCCACTGACCGTGGAATCCCGTGAAGTTGAGAAAGGAAACTGTCGAGTCCAACCTGAGGTACGCCGTTTCCCTGCCGTACCGATAGTTCCAGTAGGGATACAGGATCTCATCACCCTCGATCTCGATGGAAATCTCATGCGATCCCCTGGGAGGGTAACCTGAAGCATCCCTGTCGTAGGAATGATTGACAATTATGGTCTGGTTGCGTGACAGTTCCACCTTGATCTCCAGGTTGTGCTCTCCCCAGACACGGTCCTTCCTGGCATCTCTTAACCACATCTCAAGCTTCTCCAGAGCGCTCCAGTTGAGTATGTTCGGATCTTCGATGCGGTTCTCCTCGAACGGATCCTCCCTCACGAGGGCAGAGAGGTTCTGCGAGAGTGCATCCATGCAGATTTCGAGGTCCTCCCCATCGGGATAATCAAGGTCCAGACGATAACTGTGCCATACCGAATGTTCGGCCGCTATCCCCGAGTAGATTCCGAGGAGGGAAATGACGAGAACCAGGACCGGGACCGAAAGGACTGTTCGACCGATCCTTCTCGAAAGGGAGACATTCGGCAATCTCCTCCCTTCGGATTCTTGAATTACGTGAATGGTGAATAGGAGCGATATCACAGGGGACAGGAAAAGAACGATGGATGCATGCCTGAGAAACGATGAGGGTTTGTGAAACTCCCCGTATGCAAGAAGCAGGTAACATATCAGGGATGAAACGGACCCGAGTGCAGTGGTCAGAATGAGCAGAGATATTCTTCTTCTGTTCAAGAATTTCTTACCGATAGGAAGGACCATTGCCGTGATAAGGGGTATCATAAGGTAAAGAGGCCAGATACCGCTCTCGTCGAAGTCGAGGTATTCGCCCCATTCATCGAGCTTAAAGGGACCCATGATCCCATAGACCATCAGGGACAGGAACAAACCCAGGACCGCAAGGGAGACAGATTCTGGTATTTGTTGTTCTGATTCGTCCCATTTGAATACAAGACGAAGCAGGGAGAAGGGCAGCATCACAAGTGTGACAATGAACCAGATCGGGGGGAACAGCAGATCGGACCAAAGGTCATAATGATATGGTCCCTCGTTGATGTTGTTCCAGAGTGCGAATCCGATCAAAGATATCAGGAGAAGGCAAGCACATGAACCGTATGTCATCCACCTGCGATACATCTCCGCAGATGTCCAGTGGAGTCGAATGTAGCTAACTAATCCGCCTCCGCTTCTGTCATTCCCGCCGGTTGGAGCGGGGTCCTCTTCGACCTTGTCGTCATCGATCCCCTTGGGACTCCTCTGCTCATTCGAGGACTTGTGAACGTCCAGCATCATCATTACTATCAAGATAGATGGAGGTATGGCGAAGGCTACAACGATCTCGAAGATCTGGATGTGGAACATCCGGAAACCGAGCATGAAGAAGATGAACGCAAGGAATGCAAAGAGCGCAGATATGACGATCCCGGACCTCGTGTATCCTCGTAGGAGAGAGGTAACAACCGGTATTCCATCCCTGTCGAGTTCCAAATGGGCCTCATTTTCACCGAGGTTCCTCGGCTGGAGTCCTGCCATCAACCAATGTTGATTGAACTGGGATACGACGGAAAATGCCAGCATTATTAGGAAGACCATCGGAAGGACGACAGCCAGTTCTCCCATATCAATGAAGAAGAAGGAAAGGGGAATGGACAGCAACGTCGAGACCATGCAGGCCAGTATGATATTGTTCCCGTGGTCCGGACCGGACACCCCGGCGATCCGAAATATATGCCATATGATCCTCTGCTGTATGTGGAAGGATAGGAGGATCCCGATCATTATGGGAAAGAGGATGACAGGGTCGTTATCGTTCATCATGGCGACAAGCGGCAGTCCCACGAAGAATACATTGATTCCGATGGGGAGGATCCCGTATCCGGTAATGTTCCCCTTGCGCTCATCACGGACGCCGGCAAGATAGACCATACCCCCCAATATCGTTATCAATGGGCCGAGGAATGCGGTAAGGATCGTAAGGCCGAGCACCATCCTGCCAAGGTTCCCGCTAGGGTACTCGAGGAGGTAGAACCATCCCTCCACCCCCACGGATATCGAGATGAGAACGGAATATATCAAGATGAATCCCAGCAGGGCCGTGATCGCCGAGGAACGCATCAACCACTTACCCCATTCTGATCGGCTGATCATCATTACTCACCTCCTCATCTTTTACCGGTTCGTAGGGGAGGTCCCTCATGGCCCTTACGAATTCCCTTGCGGTCCCCTTCTTTAAAAATCTACTGACTCCCCAGAAGACCAGGATCATCACTGCGAAATATCCGAAGCAGATAGAGAAGAAGCAGAATTCCTCTGCCCTGTAAGGGTTCGAAAGGTCCATGATTCGGACCATGTTGAAAATGAGATGCAAGCTAGCCGGCAGTCCTATCTCTCCCTGGTGTCCTTGATGAGAAGCAGCGAAGGATTGATTAATAACTTCTGGAACGATCTTCTTCCCATCCATTTCAATGATGAGATGGCATAATATTAATATTCGCATTGGACTTCATGCCGCGAGACCGATGCCAGACGATCACGGGGAGAGCGTTGTGAGGACCATGGGCTTGACAAAGCTCTACAAGGGGCTCATAGCTCTCAACGGTGTCGACCTGGACATTCCACCTGGCCCGGTGGGTCTCCTGGGGCCCAATGGAGCGGGAAAGTCGACACTTATCAAATGTCTTCTGGGTCTCGTGACTCCCACATCGGGAGAATCCCTTGTACTGGGGCTGTCATCCCGGACGCTCGAGCAGAGGCTGGAGGCAAGGTCCAGGATAGGGTACGTGCCGGAGAATGACTGCCTGATCCCGGATATGGACGCCGTAACCTATGTCAGGTACATGGGAGAGGTCTCCGGGCTCCCCTCGATGGATGCCATGCAGAGAGCCCACGAGGTGCTTCATTATGTCGGAATAGGGGATGAGCGCTACAGGCGTATCGATTCCTATTCCACGGGTATGAAGCAGAAGGTCAAACTGGCCCAGGCCCTGGTCCATGATCCGGAGCTGATAATCCTGGACGAACCGACCAACGGGATGGATCCGAAGGGAAGACAGGAGATGCTGGATCTTGTGAGGGACATCTCCAGGAACCACGGAAAGAACGTACTGCTGTCGTCCCATCTGCTCCCCGATGTGGAATATATCTGCGACCGGGTGATAATCCTCAATTTCGGCAATATTGTGGTCCAGGGCAGCATCGCCGAGCTGACCAAGGGGAGCGACGAGATAGAGATCCGGATCAAGGGGGATGAGGACAGATTCAAGAGGATACTGGATGGCATGGGCCTCACCTGGAACAAGGTCGGCGCCTTCTTCCATATCCTTTCAAGGGATGATATATTGATGGAATTGTACAAAGCTGTCCTCGATCATGATATACAGATCCGCCATGCCACGAGACGCCGCAAGACCCTCGAGGACATCTTCGTGATGAAGGTGGAAGGGGAGGGATCGTGATGCCGATCCGAACAGAGGACTACCGCCCTTACGGCAAGGAGTACAGGGGCAGGTCATACAGGATCTTCAGGATATTCACCAACAGCTCCTCATCCCTTCTGTCGAACAAATGGGCGATAATCGTTATGGCTTTCTCGTTCCTATTCCTCTTCTTCTCGATACTCGAGATCGTCTTCACGGCCCCGGCCGAGGAGATCCAGATAGATATCGGAGATGTGGATCTCGAGGATGTATATTTCGATATCATACCTCTGACCCCCGATGATCTTGAGGTTGTGACGCCGTTGAACTCCACTTTCAAGGTCTCATACAGGGTAACGAACGTGGGAGCGAACGCCTCTGCCCCGTTCTTTTTTGTGATGCTGCCGAATTCACACTGGGATGCGGATTGGGACATGGGTCTTCAGGAACTTGGTCCGGGGGAATCGATGGTCCTCGAGGTAACGGTCAGGGTTCCGGGGTCGAAAAGGAATTTCAGCTACATACCAGAAACGGAAATGACAGATGATGGAGAGGACGGGGAGGATCCTGATGACCTCCCCAAACCGAGAATGGTCCAGCAGTCTCTGGACCCTGGGCTCCAGGAGATCCTGGATTCCCTTATCTCGATGGGACTGGATGGATTCGACCTGGGTACGACCACATCTCCCTATTCGATCTTTCCCAATGCCGGGATATTCAGGACCGATGTTTCGAGATTGATGTTGACCGCCGTCATCCCGGGAGATGTTGCGCTCGAATCCCTGCTTAACGGCAGCGGTTCGCTCATGGATCCGAGAATAGCCTCTGTTGCAACACTGATAAGCATCGACCCATCTGATTCGGATCTTTCATCGACGGCCCTTCAGAAGGTCACGGATACAGAGTTCGAACTGGAGTTCAGGTCAGCGGACGGATCTCCTCTCAGATGGGAGATGACCTCTCAGTCCCGAAGGGAGTTCGTGGTCGATGTCCGGAACACGGGAAATGAGACCATCGATGTGAGGATAGAAGCTCTGGTGCTCCCTCTCTCGGACTCGGCCTGGTACGTTGATATATGGTCCGATAGGGATTTCGACATCGAACCGGACTGGGATATCGAACCCGGCGAAGAGGTAAGGTACGAGGTCTATGTCGGATCGGGAAACCTTCAGCTGGAGATGCCATACAACATCATCCTGATCGCCACTGACTGGAAGCATCCCGATCATCCCCAATCCAGGGCGGAACATCTGGTCATCAATGTAACTGGGCCTCCCAGAGAGGAGACCATCCAGGAGAAGATATACAGGACCTTCTGGGGCGGCGGTTTCAATTACGAGAGATTCCTTTGGATAATACTCCTGACGGCAGTATGCGGCTCAGGTCTTATCGCCAACGACCTCAACAACAACACCCTTTCCCTTTATCTCTCTAGACCCATAACCTGGTTTGACTACACCGTCGGGAAGTTCCTCGCACTCTCCACGGTCCTTTCCTTGATCACCATCATTCCGGCGATCCTGATATTCATTACCAGAATGGCATTCGTAAACGAACCCTTCACATATGTGCTCGAACATCTGTGGCTTCTGGGAGGGATGCTTCTTGCATACCTCGTTGTGATCCTGATGTTCTCCTCCATTGCCACCGCAATGTCCTCCATGACAAGGAGGGGTATCTTTGCAGGGGTCGGAATTTTCGGATACTTCCTGATCACTCCGATCGTTTCCGACCTCATGGTGGAGATCTTCGAAACAGATTCGATAAAGCTCCTGAACATCAACCTCATGATGAAGAACCTCATCAAACCTCTGTACGGGGTCTCCTACAATGCCGACTCCATGGGCTTCGGATACGGCCTCGTCCTGCTCGTATGCTCCATTATCGTCGCAGCATGCTGGATATACGTTTTCTTCAGGTTCAACAAAAGGGAGGTCGCAAAATGAGCACTCCCGTGGTCACACTGAAGAACGTATCTAAGTTCTACGGCAAGGTGATGGGGCTCAATGATTTCACGGTGGACTTCGACAGGGGTCTGACAGGATTGCTAGGGCCGAACGGAGCGGGAAAATCGACAATGCTGAAATTGATCACGGGTCAGATAAAACCCTCGAAGGGCAGGGTGATCGTACTCGGAGAGAAACCGTGGGACAATCCCGCACTCAACAGGGAGATCGGTTACTGTCCGGAGCAGGATACGTTCTTCAGGGGAATGACCGGTCTGCAGTTCGTTACGTTCGCGGCTCGCATGAACGGCCACGCGAACAGAAAGGCATCACGTCTTGCATGGAAGGCCATCAAGAGGGTTGGACTGACAAAGGACGCTTCCAGGATGGTGGAGGGTTACTCCAAGGGAATGAGGCAGAGGATCAAGATAGCCCAGGCCCTGGTGGACGATCCGAACCTTCTGATCCTGGACGAGCCTCTTGCCGGGACGGATCCCATCGGAAGGGTGAAACTGATGGAACTGCTGCATGACCTGGCCCGGGAGGGGAAGGACATAATCGTCTCCTCGCATGTCCTGTACGAGGTCGAGAGGCTGACGACCAACATCGTGCTCGTGAACAAGGGAAGGCTTGTTGCGGAGGGGAACATGCACGATATCCGGGATTCCATGGACAAGTATCCGTTGACGATCAGGATAATGACAACGGACAGGACCAGGATGGCGAAGTCCTCCCTGGACCTTCCGGCAGTGACATCGGTGTCGATGGGAGAGAACGATATGGAGCTCCTCGTGAAGACCTCGTCCCCTGTGAGGTTCTTCCCCGGATTCCAGAGGATGGTGGTCCAGAAGGGGATCGAGATATCCTCAATAGACAGCCCTGATGACAACCTGGATGCGATATTCAAGTACCTGGTGGATTGATATGGAAAAGTATAAGCAGGGATACATGACCCGGCTGCCCTATCGCGCTTCCGCGATAATAGGCAGGACCACCAGGGATATCTTCCTTAGCAGGAGTATACTTTTCAGTCTTTTTTTCCTTCTGGTGCCGTCTTTTATTTCCATATACTCACTGGTCGATACATCCGAGGATTTCAAGGAGTGGTGGGATCTCTTCTCAAGATTCGGATTGATCCTGTATCTCCAGATCCTCGTTCTTCTCTATTCCCTGATATACGGATCCTCCATGGCGAACGAGGATATCGAGAACAGGACGATGACCTACCTCATAATCAGGGGTGCAAGGAAAGGAGAGGTCTACATATGCAAGTATATCGGCACAGTGATATCCCTGATGATACTTTTCACGATCTCCATTTCCTCGATGTTCCTGATCCTTTCCGGGCACGGTCCTCTGCGCACGATGTTCGTCAGGACCGATATATTGCTTGCTCTTCTGATCTCCACCTATATAGGGATCATTGTATTCACGGCCCTTTTCTCACTTTTCGGCGTTCTTTTCAAGAGACCCCTGATGATCGGACTGCTCTACGCTTTCTTCTGGGAGATAGTGATGGTCAACATACCATTCAACATTCAGTACCTCACCATCATGCACTATCTCAGATCAGTTTTCTCAGGAACCGAATTGGTGGAGGATATCCTTGGACTCGAGCGGATGGTCGACCCCGTCGTTTCCGGTGTCCTGATGGTGATGACGTCGATTCCCCTCATAATATTGGGCGCATATGCTCTGAGCGGCAAGGATATCACCTGAAAGACTACGAGACCAATATATATTGGCTTGACATATGAAGGAGCGATAACATGGACATAGATATCGACAAAGTCCGCTACATAACCGAGACCTCCCTGACGATAAGGGGTACGAGGAGAAGGACCACGGTCCCCAAGACCATCGTCGAGAGATTGGACCTGAGGAACGGAAGCAAGGTGAGATGGATACTGTTCAAGGACGGAACAATACTCCTGAGGAAGGTCAGCGAATAAAACTGCTCCCGGACGGCGAAAAAAAATGTCTGGCCAGTTATTATCAGTTACCGATAGTGAATATTTCAATGAATAAACTTAATAATGATTATAGTTTATACTAGATTTGGAGCAGGAGGTGCCCCATTTCATGGGGCATTTAGTTTTAACTCATCTATTCTCCTCTCTTCCCAAGATGGCCTCCTGCTCCTATCGTTCTGGAACCATCGTCGAGAGATAAATTGAAGGTTCTTTGGAGTGCATCTATCGTCCCGACCATCAGCTTCATGAGAAGATCAGCAGGTCGGCAGATGGCTATAAGCAGTCTGAAATCTCCCTTGTTACCCCGACGGTTCCGATAGGTACTTTGTCCGGCCCCGTCAGTGTCGTGACATTGATCTCTGCCCGGATGGTGGACCCGTCCTTCTTTATGAGCTCGACCTCCAGCTTCTGGGGGTGGTATTCCCTTGGTTTTCCCGCAAGGAAGTCCAGAAATTCATCTCCCAGTTTATCCCTCATATCATTCATAGAATCGTTCGTCATCCTCCGGGTGATGTTCTTACCTATCAGTTCGGATGGCTCGTATCCCGTCATGTCGAGAGATGAGGAGCTGATGTAGGTGAAGTTCAATTCCTTGTCGGTCATCCAGATGACATCCCTCACGTTCTCGTCCAGTAGGTGATAGAGTCTTTCTATCTCCTTCAGTCTGTTGAAGGCGAGGTGTTTCTCGGTCGTATCAGTTGCGAATTGGACTATACCCCTGATCCTGCCATCGGACATCCTGTAAGGGGAGAATGACATGGAATGGTGGTATATGCCGGAAGGAAGTCTCCCCTCTACCTCGATCGTTACCGGATCCCCCGTGCTCATCACATGGTCCAACACTTGCCTGTACTCTGCCGTCTTATCCTCGGGAGCGAACTCGAAGACAGACCTTCCGATCATTTTTTCGGAGTTCATTCCGTACCTCTCATCAAGCTCCTTTGACCCCCAGAAACCCTCGAGAATGTAGTCCCTGTCTATCAATCCGATAAATGCTCCATGAAGCGAAGAAAGGATGCTGCGCAGCCTAGCTTCATTTATCCTGAGGTTCTCCTGTGTCTTTCTGAGTTCTGTGATGTCCCTTATGGTGGCCTGTACTGCCGGCCTCTCGTTCAGGGTTGTCCTGACAAGGGATACATCAGCCGTGAAAGGATCCCCCTTCCTGAGGTGCTCCCATTCGAAATTGATCGATCCCACCTCCAAGACCTCCTTCAGCAGTCGGTTGGCCTTCGTCCTTGAGATCTCGCCTCCCGGCTGGAAGGGTGGTGAGAGATCAGTGGGATGCTTTCCGATGATCTCATCCATCGAGGAGAATCCGAAGATCTTCAGAGATGATTCATTGCACTGTATGACCTTGGAATCCTCGAGGATCATCACGGCATCCGGAAGTGATTCGAACAGTGTCCTGTAGATCTCCTCCTTCTCCCTCAAAGCTGCCTCCATCTTCTTTCTCTCCGAGATGTCCCTGATGACCAGTAGAAGCGCTTTTTTCCCATAGAGCTCGATGGGAGTGATGATGGTCTCGGCTTCGAAATCGGTGCCATCATACCGTCTGTGGACCCAGTCGAACCTAGCCCTGCCCTCCTTCCTGGCCAGGGACATTTTCCTTGACATCAAGGCCTGGGATTCCTCTCCGTTGGGCTGTCTGGGTGGTGAGAAGAAATGGAACTTCCTGTGGATGAACTCGATATCGGCGCAACCGAACATCCCCTTTGTGGCCTCGTTGCATTCGAAGAGGGATTCATTGTCCGTGATTATCATGGCATCCATCGCAGATTCGTATATTGCACGGAACTTCTCTTCGCTCTTGTTTATCATCCTTCGGGCCACCATCTGCTGATCGACATTCTCGAGGATGACGGTCACACCCTTCCTGCCGTCAGCAAGTATGGTCGGGATGAGCTTCGCCCTGAAGTAGTGCATCTCGTCCCCCAGGGGAACCTCGATGTCCAGGTTCGCATCTTCACCCTTGACAGCATTCTGAAGGTAGGTGATCTCATGGGGCTTGTTGAGTATCGGCAGGTCTATTGATGTGATCTTGCTGTCTATTATTATCTCCTTGTTCACCTTGAAGAACTTCAGAAAATTATCGTTCACCTCGATTATCCTCAAATGGCCGTCCAGCCCGATTATGTGGTCGGATGAGAAATCCAGAAGAGCCGATATCGGTACCCTCTGGGTCATATAATACAGCTTTGCCCTTCCCATGGTCCGGACCTCCACCCTCCCCGAATAGAGCAGGATGTCGAGGTATTTGGCTGTCGAGTTCCTGTTGAGTCCAAGGGCTTTTGAGATCTCCGTGACCGACATTCCCCTCGGATCGTTCCTGAGCAGTTTGAGAATGCTGCTTGAAAGTTTCTGGAGGTCCTCCATTCAGACACCTATGATATGCATTAATGCAAAGCATATATATAAATAGAAGAGGGCGATGGTTCAATATCCTCTCCATACCAGTTTAAATAAAATAACACGTTGTTTTTTCATTAGAGTGGGGTAGGAAGGGGGATTGGATGTGTGATGCATCTGGTCCCCGCATTTTTTTAGCGATGCGTTTTTTTTTGGCGATGCGAAAGATAATAACTTGTACTCGATATTGGATTTGGTGTGGATGAAGCGATGTACAATGATGCTCCCCGGAGGTCCATGAGATGAAGGCAGTAGTTCTGGCCGGAGGTTCTGGTGAGAGGTTCTGGCCGTTATCAACACCCGAGACCCCGAAGCAGTTCCTGAGGTTGTTCGGGGACAGAACCCTGATCGAGCAGACTGTTGAGCGTTTGCTGATGAGGTTTGACCCTGAGGATATCCTGGTAATAACGTCCGCCGAGCATGTTGCCCGGACGATCGAACTTCTGCCGAATGTCCCGCCGGAAAACATCATCGGGGAGCCTTTGAGGAGAAATACAGCCCCTGCATGCATGGTTGGCGCCCTCATGGGTGATCCCGATGAGGTCCAGCTGGTGGTCCCAGCGGATCACAGGATATCCGAACCGGAGGATTTCTGGAAGGATTTCGACCGTGGTTTGGCATCCCTGGAATCTCAAGATGGTCTGTACACATTTGGGATCCACCCAACAAGACCCGATACCGGGTACGGCTATATCGAGGCGGGCAGGTCCATCGGCATGGGAGTGTTCGAGGTCGAGAGGTTCCGTGAGAAGCCGGACCAAAAAACCGCAGAAGGTTTCCTGGAGAAGGGAGGTTACTACTGGAATTCCGGTATGTTCCTTTGGAGATCTTCGACGCTGATCGCGGAACTTGAAAAGTGTGATCCGGATGTCCACGGTCCTCTGAGGGGAGTGCACCCGGACGATCTTGAGATGTTGGCGGAGGCCTATGCTGAACTTCCATCCAGAAGCATAGACCATGCTGTCATGGAGAAATCCTCCCAGGTCCGCATGGTGAAGGGTGAATTCGATTGGTCGGACGTGGGGACTTGGGCATCGATAATAGATCTGAAAGGATATTGCAGCGGGAGCGGGGATCGGATCCTCAAGGATTCGGCATCGGTATTCATCCATTCGACAACGAAGCGACCGATAGGTGTTGTGGGTTTGAACGGTATTTTGATAATCGACACGGAAAATGGTCTCCTGGTCTGCTCCGAGGACATGGTCCAGAAGGTCAGGGATATCTCCATAGGATTGAGATCTAAGGATGGGAATGGAGCCTAGGGGCCAAAGGAGCTTTCATCAGATGCTCCGATCCAAGGTCCCTCGTATCGATCCTTTCCATCTCGATCCCGTCCTCCAAAATCCTGATCAGGTTGAAGGATGGTCCTGTCCTCCCCATCAATCTTCTGGTACAGGCCGTACCGGCAGTGACGAAATGGGTATGATGTATCCTCCAGACCCAGGGAAGATGACGATGTCCCGAGAGCACGAGGTCTATTCCGTTCTCCACGCATATCTTCAGGACATCCCCAGCATCGGTCAGGATGTTTCTCTCCCTTCCGGTTCCGGGAACAGGTACGATGTGATGGTGCATCACCAGGATCGTAGCCTTGTCCGTATCCAATTTCTCCCGGATCGATCTGTAATCATGTCGGCCTATCTGGCCTTCATCGATATCCGGCTCGGAGGAATCCAGTCCCAGTATGGCTACCATGTCGTTGTGGAAGAAGGGCTTCCTCGTACCGAAGATCTCCTCGAAGACCTCGTATCCCTTGTTCTTCGCATCGTGGTTCCCGGGTACCACAAGCTTGGGAGGGTCGATGGAGCCCACAAGCTCCATCGCAAGATCGTATTCGTGGGGGTGGCCGTCCATCGTGAGGTCCCCGGAGATTATCACCAGATCGATCTCCTGATCATTTATCCATTGGACCATGGAATTACCCCACTTCGGGACGTAATACTGCGATGACACGTGAAGGTCGGAGATGTGAGCTATCCTCATTTTCAGGCCTCGACCATCTATCATGGATTTCGTATTAATGATTTAACCGATGATAATCATTGCATATAGGTTTAATAGGGGGTAGATGCTCAAAAGGCGGTGGTGCCCGGAATGGAGCTGATCTTCATCCTGACCGTTTCCGTCGTTCTCGCTATCGACGCATTCGTGGTATCGGTCACCTGCGGCATGTCGCATTCGAAGATAGACTGGAGGTTCTGCTCAAAAGCATCACTGTTCTTCGGAATTGCGCAGGCCATCTTCTTCGCAGGTGGGTTCTTCTTCGGTTACCTAATAGAATCGGTGATATCAAAGGCAGGACCTTGGATCGCCTTCGGTTTGCTTCTCGTGATAGGGGTGAAGCTGATCTGGGAATCCATTAAAGGATGGAAGAAACCTCGTGAGTGCCGGATCCTGAGCAACAAACTACTTCTCATGATGTCCGTGGCGACTTCGATCGACGCGCTTGCTATCGGTATAACCTTCCCGCTGCTCGACATGCCGGTCATCATCTCGATAGTCATAGTCGGCCTTGTGACCTTCGTCATGTCATTCATGGGGGTCCTGATCGGTGACAATCTGAAGGGAAAATTCGACAAGATCGCGGAGATCATTGCCGGCATTGTCCTCATCGGTCTGGGAGTGAAGGTACTGCTGGATAATCTGCTGTGATCTTTCCCAGCGTCTCTACTTTGTTGTAACCTCCTCCACACCCCTCATCCTGTCCATTAACTTGACAAACCTTTCTCTTTGAAGGAAACCAACCAGTCCGAGTATGACAAGGATTAGAGAGATCACGACATATGTCCAGGGATCCGATACGAACGAAGGTATGACGATCCCGCTCTCGTCCTTCTCCTTTTCCAGGAATATGTTCCCACCGTATCCCTTCCTGTCCGGAGAGAGGTCAAGGACGATGTTCTCCGTTCTGAACCCTTCCTTTATCACCAGCAGGGTTCTCTGACCCATCCTTGCTGTGATATTGAACTCCCCATCACCATTCGTTAGTGCCGTTCTCCCGGAATCCAGTACTATCCTCGCTCCGGATACCGGATAACCGTCCGGACCGTAAACCGTCCCTGTGACAACCACCTCGTCCGTTATGGAGAAGGTCCATGA
>JBLIRL010000063.1:0-14249 GCA_049472275.1 Thermoplasmatota archaeon
GCCGGCCATGAGCACGCGCATGACCTTGTCGCGCCGCTCACGGGCCTGGCCCTCGTCCAGGATCAGGCGCTCGACGGTTTTGCCGCCGGGGGTTATGTGGACCTCGTAGCGGGGTTTGGCCAGTTCCTTTTCGAGGGTGAAGTAGACCTTCGAATACCTCACGGGAAATCCGGTTCCCACCCTCTGGGACGTTTCACGGAGGTCGCCGCTGTCGGAGGTCACGACTTCGCGCGAGTCGTCCACGGATTTCACGGTGAAGTAGGTCCACTTCTTCTCGGATTCACCCCTTGCCCGGACGTATGTCCCGAACTGTGCGGAGCCGAAGGGTCCGGAGGACGAGGTAGCAACGAAGATATCGACGACCTCCTCCCCCGATGCGTTTATCTCGAAGACGTATAGGCTTCCCTGAAGCTCGCCCTCGCTGGACGAGTAGGAAACGGACCATGTGGTGGGAAGGTCCTCGGATGACATCTCGAATGTCTTTGTCACGTTGACGATGTTGATTATCCTGACCTGGAAACCTCCCGTGGTTCCCGCGATCAGGGGTTTCGTGGTCTCCCCGATGGGTTCGATGCCGTAGCTCGCCGCAGAGGTGACAATGATCTTTCCCTCCTGCGAATAGGTTCTGTCGGCATTTCTGGAATCGGCGTTGAACGTGATGGTGTCCTCGTCGGACATCTGCGCCCTCAGAGGCACATACACCCTGAACTCGACGGTGGCGGATTCCCCGCCGTCGAGCTCGATCGTGTCCGGGACGTCCACCGACCACCCGCTGGATGAGAGGGCCGAGAATTCTATACGGTCATTGGCGTCGCCTCCGTTGAGGACCTCTATCTCGAAGGTCACGGCGTCCCCGGCCTCCGCCTCCTTCTCATCTTCCTCCATTGTCAGGAAGAGTCCGGGACGCACCTCGAGAGAGCTCTCCAGGGTGACGGCATAGCCAGTGTTGCTTTCCGCCGTCACGTAGATCAGGTAGGTGTCTGTCGGAGTGCCCCGAGGAAGGACGAAATCGTCATGTGTGAAGTTCGCCCATTCCTCTCCGTCGTTCTCCTCCGGCTCCCCTGTCACGTTAAGAAGCGTGCTCCCCTGGGAGGAGACCATGAGTATGTTGATGGTCTCGATGTCATATGCGCCGAAGGCCGACCTGGCGGCCGTCACGAAGACTATCCTTCTCGCCTCATCGGGTCCGTAGGGTATGACCTCCTCGAGGGGCTGCCCGTTGGCGTTCTGCAGCAGGAGGGTCACATCGTCGTCTCCCATGGGCTCCCCGATCATCGAGAGGGTGGTCTGACCACCCGAAACCGCGTAGTTGAAGGTCATCGGATAGAGCGACGTCGTCGTATAGGTCAGGGTCATTCTGAGCATCGAGCCCTTTCCCATTCTCTGAGTGGAGGAGCTCAGAGGAAGTTCGATATCGCCGCCCTCGATGTCTCCGGGACCGGCCTGTGCCCCGGCGATCTTGAGGGACGATCCCGCAGCGGGATCGACGAACAGTTCCACCTCGACCGTGTAATCGTCGGTCAGAAGGAGAAGTCCCTCGAGGTGGAGCGTCAGGAGTCTCGCGCTTCCGTCGGGTTCGCCTGTTATCGTTATATCCCTCGTGAGCGGGTAGCTCAGGACGTATTCCAGGGATCCCTGGTTGGCTACGGTCTCCCCAAGCTCGCTGGCCGTTGATGGGATCGTGTCCATTGTGTTGTCGTTGTGGAGATAGAGAAGGATCTCCACATCCTCTGCCTGGACCGGACCGCTCCATAGCAGAATGAAGAGGACCGGAAGCAGGAATGCGACGGAAAAGAAGGCCGCCATCCGTCTGTTTCCAATTGTCACATCGATCGCCCCGTTGATTGTTGAATATGAACATAATCGCTGGATGTTTATACATTTCGGTGGATTCGGGGTGCCCTGAAACGGGGAAGAAGGACAGATGGACAATACCTTAAGAGCGATGAGACCATTGACTGGAACGGACGAAAACCCATAAAATTGAGGTGAATTCCTTTTGATGACGCAGATTGCAGCCTCTATCGTTTCCACTACGTTGTTCATATCATTCATAATCTTGATCAACAGAAGGTTTCCTTTACGGAAGAAATTATTTCGGATAATGATGAAGTATGTGTTGGGATTCGTTTTCGTCCTGTTTCTGATGGTCTTGATGACAGCCGGTTTCTTCGAGAACAATCCACCATGGTGGATTCCATTGATGTTTCTCCTCGCCTTCATCATACTCTATTGCGGATTATATCTCATGATAAGTGTACTTGAAAATATGAACGAGATTTTGTTGAAATTGAAGATCATCGAAGAAAATGAAGGGTGATGCAACTAACGGGCGGAGATGGCAAAAATAGAGAGGATAGGAAATGGACGTGAATAAAGAATTATTAACCAACAAGATTGCTTTTTATATTGCATTAACAGGGATCTTCCTAGGTTTCTTCATCTTCCTGATCATAATATTGGGGATTATATGGATCGAATTGATCCTCTCATCATTTCCTAGCTACGATCTGTCAATCTTCCCATTATTTGTGGTCATCATATCCGTCATAATGGAGGTCATTTTGATACTATTGTTGAAATCGACCATAAAGAAATGGAGGAAATGGAAATTGGAAAACATTTGATTTCCCTTTCTTCCCCCGTAAGAGGAAAATTTTGCAGATGGCTCCAATGATTATTTAATCCATGGAATATTCTGAATATCAACTATATAAATCATTGACGGAGGCATGCAATGAAATACAAAGTTCATCGACTGGAAGTTAAAAGCAGGGACATGCATGAAACATTGGAACAATTCATCAACACTCTCAATGGTGAGATCATCTCAATTGTTACCAATGTCAAACCAACTTTCCAACCGATGGGAGCAACAGCCAAAGTTGACTTCTTGCTGATCGTTGAGAAAATGGAATAGATCACATCAAGCATCGGCCCGCGAAACCTTGCTTTTGCCCCCCCGCCAAGTGGCATGATTTTTCGATGCTTTTTCGATGCTCGCGGGTTTTCATCACAGGAGGAGCCTTTCCGTTTTCTGCCTCAAGCTTGAAAAACGCTTCGTTTTTCGAACACAAGCAAAATCACTGATTTTGCTGATGATTCGGAAAATTTATTGATTTAATTTTATCCCCGGTATAGTGTATAAATATTATTCACCGGCAGGTCGTACCCTTCTGTCTTAAACAGGGGAGCACCATCTCACAATTTCAGGCCCCCCGTTCCTGCAATATCAAAAGGGATTTGTAAGGAGATACACTTCAGGGAGCGCATACAGGCTTTCATCCTTCAGTGGTGATACAGGTGAGCAGGGTAACCGAGCATCCCATACTCGAGATCGATGAAGGGGAAGAGGTGGTGTTCTCCTTCAACGGCAGGAAGCTCAAGGGCAGAAGAGGGGAGATGATCTCCTCGGCGCTGATAGCCAACGACGTCCATATCTTCGGACATCATTACAAGGACGGAAGCCCCCAGGGGATATTCTGCGCCAACGGGCAGTGTGCCCAGTGCCTCGTGATGGTCGACGGCGCTCCCGTGAAATCATGCATGACACCGCTCTCCGAGGGCATCGAGGTCAAGAGCGTCGAGGGGCTCCCCGAGATACCCGCAAGCGACGTCCCACAGTCAGGAATGCCGATACCGACCATCGACGTCGATGTCCTGGTGATCGGCGGGGGGCCGGCAGGCCTTTCGGCCGCCATAGAACTTGGGAAGCTCGGGGTGGACACCCTCATCGTCGACGACAAGGACCGCCTCGGGGGCAAACTGGTCCTCCAGACACACAAGTTCTTCGGCTCCGTAGAGGATTCTTACGCAGGCACGCGCGGCTTCGAGATAGGCAGGATACTGGCCGGGGAGGTCGAAAAGCTCGAAAGCGTGAAGGTATGGTTGAACACAACTGCCGTGGGCGTGTTCTCTGACGGGATCGTCGGAGTTGTCAAGCGGAAAACCTACAGGAAGATCAGACCCAGGAGGATCCTTGTTGCAACAGGTGCAAGGGAGAAGATGCTCTCGTTCCCCGGAAATACCCTTCCTGGAGTGTACGGCGCCGGGGCGTTCCAGACGCTCGTGAACAGAGACCTCGTAAGGTCATCGGAGAAGGTCCTGATCGTTGGAGGCGGGAACGTCGGCCTCATTGCTGGCTACCATGCGCTCCAGGCAGGAATAGACGTGGTCGCCCTCATAGAGGCTCTGCCTCACGTTGGCGGATACAAGGTCCATGCGGACAAGCTGATGAGATTGGGGGTCCCGATATACACGAGGCATACGATAGTCTCCGCAGAAGGAAACGAAAGGGTCGAGAGGGCGACCATCGCCAAGCTCGACGAGAGTTGGAAGATCGTCCCGGGGACACAAAGGACGTTCGAGGTCGACACGGTCCTCATAGCCGTGGGCCTCGACGAGGTGAACGAGTTCCACAGGAAGGCCCTTGAGTTCGGCCTCAAATCATTTGTTGCCGGCGACGCGCAGGAGATAGCGGAAGCCTCCGCGGCGATGTTCACCGGCAGGATAGAGGGGGTCAAGATAGCCGGATCGCTTGGTCTCGACGCCGGGGAGGTCCCCAGGGAGTGGGACGAGAAGGCGGCAGTGCTCAAATCCAAACCCGGCCCGACGCGAAAGAGGGAGGAGACGGAGAAACAGGACGGTGTTTTTCCGGTTTTCCACTGCTCGCAGATGGTACCGTGCAATCCTTGCATCTCCGTATGCCCAGTGGGCGCACTGAGAACCGAAGAGGATTCCATCACGGGCCTCCCCTACATGTCGGACCTGGACAAGTGCGTCGGATGCCTGAGCTGCGTGGGCATCTGTCCGGGACTTGCCATCACCGTAGTGGACTACCGCAATGATCCGGAAACGCCCACCGTCACACTCGCTTACGAGGTCCGGAGGGACGTTGTCGAGGCAGGTCAGACGGTCACTGTCACCGACAACGACGGGGCCATAATGGGTAAATATCCGGTATCGAGGGTCATCGAGAACCCGAAGTACCCGAAGACGCTCCTTGTGCAGATCAGGATAGAGAAGTCAAAGGCGAAGAAGATCGCCGGCATATGGATAAAGGAGACAAGACAGGAAGGGAGCGAGGTCTTCGAAAAAGAGATGCTTCCGGACGAGGCCATTGTCTGCAGGTGCGAGAGGATCACCGCAGGAGAGATAAGGGAGTCCATCAGAAACGGGGTCAGGGACCTCAACCATCTCAAGGCGGTGACCAGGGCAGGCATGGGCGCCTGCGGCTCCAAGACCTGCAGGCCGATGATATTCAGGATATTCAGGGAGGAGGGGGTCGACCTCGGAGAAGTTACCGACCGGGTCGACAGACCTCTCTTCGTGGAGGTCCCCCTCGGCCATTTCGCCGGGATAGAGGAGGTTGACGGCGATGAATGAATCCGATGTCATCGTCGTCGGGGCCGGGTCCGTCGGACTGCCTCTCTCGATGTCCCTGGGAGAAATGGGTTTCAGGGTCACGGTCATCGACAGGCATGCATCCCCCGGACAGGGCGAGAACAAGCATGCCATTGGAGGGATAAGGGCGACCCATTCAGACCCGGCCAAGATACTTACCTGCCTCAGGTCTCTTGAGATCTTCTCCACATGGGAGGACAAGCACGGCGAGGATATCGAATGGCAGAAGGGTGGTTATACCTTCCCCGTCTACCGCAAGCAGGAGGAGACCGCCCTCAAGGGCATCCTCCCCATTCAGAAGAAATTCGGTCTCGAGATAGATTGGGTCGGCCCCGAAAGGATAGGCGATGTCGTCCCCGGCATCAACGGGAAGGGCCTCATAGGAGGGACCTTCTCCCCCAGCGACGGGTCCGCATCGCCGCTCATCTCCGCCAACGCCTTCTACAGGCACGGAGCTTCCAACGGCGTCGATCACCGCTTCAAGGAGAACGTCACCTCCATCATAGTCGAGAACGGAAAGGCAGTGGGCGTCAACACCGACAAGGATACGTACCTCGCACCTGTCGTCGTGGATGCCGCGGGTGGTTTCTCAAGGGAGATTGCAAGGTCAGCCGGAACGGATATTCCCGTGGTTCCCGATTCCCACGAAGGCGCAATTACTGAACCCGTCAGGCAGTTCTTCTCGACCATGGTCGTGGACCTCAGGCCGGCACCGGGATCCAAGAACTATTACTTCTATCAGAACAGGCACGGCCAGATCGTGTTCTGCATCACTCCGAACCCGCCGATCATCGGAACGGACAAGAGAGAGACCTCCATATTCCTGCCGCAGGTCGCGAGAAGGATGGTCGACCTCCTACCGAGGCTTAGGCACGTCAGGGTGAGAAGGGTTTGGAGAGGGCTGTATCCCATGAGTCCCGACGGCTCCCCACTGGTCGGATGGAACAGTGATGTCGAGGGGCTCCTGCATGCAAGCGGCATGTGCGGGCAGGGATTCATGCTCGGACCGGGGATCGGCGAGGTGTGCGCCAGATTGATAGCGGGAAAGAGCATCGAGAACGACAGGACGATCCTCGAAGGTTTCGATCCCTACAGGAAGTTCGGCGGAGAGGAAACGCTCAAGTGATCGTGGTCCCCGCTTCCCCCTCCAGAGCCAGATATCCTCTCCCTATGGAGGATATTATCACCTTCTCACCACCGTTCTCGAGGAAATGTATCGCGGATTCGATCTTCGGCCCCATGGAGCCTTCGGGGAACTGACCCTCGACCAGGTATTTTCTGGCCTCCCCCACGGTCATCCTATCGAGGATCCTCTCCCCGGGTGTTCCGTAGTCCAGACAGACCCCCTCCGCATCGGTCAGTATCATCAGGGTGTCGGCTCCGATCTCGAGCCCGAGGACGGCGGATGCCCTGTCCTTGTCGATCACGGCATCCATTCCCTCGAGCCTGCCGTCATCCTCGAAATAGACCGGGGCCCCTCCTCCGCCTCCGGCTATCACGATTATTCCCATGTCCACGAGGGTCTTGATTATCCTCGAGTTCACAATCTTTATCGGTCTCGGGGAGGGGACGACCCTCCTCCAGCCCCTCCCGGGATCCTTCTTTATAACCCATCCCATCTCTTCCGTAAGCTTCCTGCCCTCCTCCTCCGTGAGGAACTGGCCGACGAACTTCTTCGGGTCCAGGACGCTCGGATCGTTCCTGTCCACAAGCGTCTGTGTCACTATGGTGACCACATCGCGGTCGATCCTCTCCTTGAACAGGCCGTTCTGGAGGGACTGCTCGATCATGTATCCGATCCCTCCCTCGGTGTCGGCGACGAGCACACCTAGCGGCAGGTCCGGCGCCCTGTCCCTCGCCAGCTCGACCCTGAGAAGTGCGTTCCCGACCTGGGGGCCGTTGCCGTGGGTGATCACCATCCTGTATCCTTCCTTGGCCATCCTGATAATGGGGGGGAGGGATTCCCTGGTGTGCCTGAATTGATTGGTAATGGTATCGGGAACACCGGGCCTCGTTATGGCGTTCCCGCCGAGTGCTATCACAACACACCTGTTCTTCAGCTGCATCCTTTTCTGCTCCTGGATGGGGAAAAATGACATTGGCCGTACGAATATTTATAATTCAGCCTCCGGGGCAGCTGGGCAAGGTTTAAAAACAGCTATTTATCGGGGATTTGAAATATATATTCTATCAAGAGAACTTATATATAGGACGCATGACAGATATTTAGATTCCCCATCTTTTGATGGAGGCCCCGTAACTTCGGGACCATCCAGTATTCCCACGGGAAACCAATTGAGCAGTAACGGATAGGTCCAGCAAGGGTGGGACCGGGAGGTGAATTGGATGAAACCAAAGTACGTAAGGGACATTAGCGAAGTAAAAGGATTGTCCCGGGAAGAGATATCGAAACTGAGGGAGGTGGTGGATAGGTACGCGTTCCATACGAACGAGTACTATCTGAGCCTGATCAACTGGGAGGACCCTCTTGATCCCATAAGGAAGATAATCATCCCGACCGAGGAGGAGATCGGAACGGATGGAACGCTAGATCCCTCGAACGAGAAGAGCTTCACCATGGCGAGAGGGCTTGAGCACAAGTACGGACCGACGGCGCTCATGCTCGTGAGCAGGGCATGCGGGGGTGTCTGCAGGTTCTGTTTCCGGAAACGAATCTTCATGCCCGACAATCGTGATGCCGTCCCCGATCTCACCCAGGCCTTCAAATACATCAGGGAGCACAGGGAGATCAACAACGTACTGATCTCGGGAGGCGACCCTCTCGTGCTTCCGACCCAGTACCTCGAGAACATCCTCGAGGAGCTCGACAGCATGCCTCACATCCGGTTCATAAGGATCGGGACCAAGATGGTCGTTTACAATCCGTTCAGGATACTGGAGGACCCCTCCCTGATGGACATGATACGCAGATTCTCGAAGCAGAGGAGGAAGCTCTACATCATCACGGACATCAACCATCCACGGGAGCTTACCAAGTATTCCATCAGGGCGATCAACATGCTCCAGGAGGCGGGGGCGATCATCTCCAACCAGACCCCGCTGCTCAAGGGAATAAACGATGACAAGGAGACACTCAAGGAGCTCTTCAACAAGCTTGCCGCCATCGGCGTACCCCCCTATTACGTGTTCCAGTGCCGACCGACCTCCGGGAATCGCCCGTTCTCTGTACCGATAGAGGAGGCCTATTCACTGTTCGAATCGGCAAAGGCCGAGGTCTCCGGGCTGGCGAAGAGGTCGAGGTTTATCATGTCCCATGCAACGGGCAAGCTCGAGATCACCGCCATGACGGATGAACACATCCTCTTCAAGTACCACAATGCCGCCCACGAGGAGAACGACTCGAGGGTGCTCGTCTTCAAGAGGAACCCCGAGGCGAAATGGCTGGATGACTACTCCGAGCTCGTTGGCTCCTTCGGCCACGATGTCCCCGTATCGAACCCCTTGACCAAGGAGACCGAGATGGAACTGCTCCGGACGGAGAACTGAGAGGCTTGCCTTCGAAGGTTTGGGGCGAACCTTATATCGGTCATCAATTCTTTGCACGTAAGGTGATCCGATGGTTGACGAGGCCGACCCCGAACTGGAGGCTCTCAGAAAGAAGAAGATGCTAGCTCTCAAGACGATGCTCGAGAAGGAGAGCGAGAGGAAGACTTGGCCCTCCGAACCGGTGCATGTCACGGACCTGAACTTCCAGGAGACTGTTTCGAGATATCCCCTGGTCCTGGTGGACTTCTGGGCGTCCTGGTGCATGCCCTGCAAGATGATCGCACCCGTACTCGACCAGCTCTCGGAGGAGTTCAGGGGAAAGGCGGTGATCGCAAAACTGGATGTTGACCGCAACAAGAGGACCGCTGACACCTTCAAGGTCAGCGGGATACCCACGCTGATCATGTTCAGGGACGGAAGGCCCGTGGAGAGGATCACAGGGGCTCTCCCCAGGCAAGCCCTTAAAGGTATAATAGAAAAACATCTGCAATGAGCATTATCACAGATGAAGTTCACAACCGTAATATACAGGTCAATGTTTCAGACCACGGTGAGCATAAACAAGGACAAATTGAAGAGAGTGGAGCTCACAAGCAAGGAGCTTAACGAGGTCAACATCAAGAGGAACCTCATCAGGCTGGGCGTCGCTTTCCTCCTCGTCCTTCTATTCGTTGTTCTTTTGAGATATATTTTCGGCGACAGCATCGAGGCATTCGCCGAGGTACTGGTCGACCAGTTCGGGATCCCAGGGATCTTCGTCAGCACCCTCGTCCTCGATTCCCTGATCCTCGGGATATCACCCGATTTCGTCCTCTTCGTCGCCATTGCCGGGGAGCTCGATCCTTTCAGGATACTGTTCTCGATATCGATAGCATCCATACTGGGAGGCAATGTCGGATACCTCATCGGAAGGTTCCTGGGCAACAGGAAGTTCGTACACAAGAGAATAGAACCGTACGAGAGGAAAGGGCACTACCTCATGGAGAAGTACGGACTCTGGGCTGTTATCGTGGCCGCCATGACGCCCATACCCTTCTCGACGATATGCTGGATCGCCGGAATGCTCGAGATGAAATACACCCACTTCATGGCCGGGGCACTCTGGAGGATACCGAGATATCTGCTTTGGTACATCGTCTTCAGGGCAGGTTTCCAGGGATTCTAGGGTATTATCTCGCTCCCGTTGTTCAATTCCGGATAGTCGAACGCATCTTCGGGAAGGACCCTTCTGTCAATGAGATCGTTCGCAAAGGGTACAAGGCCCGAAAGCTCATGTATCATGTGCCTCGTCGAAGAGCATATCCTGTCGAACCATTTCCTGCCCCATCCCTCCACCTGGTTCGCAAAGAGGCAGCGCCCCCCGCAGACCCAGAGAATGTCACAGTCAGTGCATGGAGGGCCTATGGGCCGGGAGTTACTTATCTCCGGTGGGGTGGACTCCGAGATGTGACCGACGTTGGAGTACAGAAGTTCCGGAGCGATCGGGCAGGCCTCGATGGACCCGGAGGTCATGATCGAGAAGGAATCGATCCCGCTCCCGCACCTGATATGCACAGGGGTTCCAGTTATCAGCGTCCTCAACACCGGGATGAAGGGGACGATCCCCAGGACCCTACCATCCTCGAGTGCGGTCCCGAAATCGGAAACGAGCCTCGTGATACCTTCATCGTAGCGGTCGATCCAGGCTTCGACATCTCCCCTTGCATCCAGGTCCGTCCAGAAGACATCCAGCTGCCAATGGACATGATCGAAATATTTCAGGAGATGCGAAACGTCGCGGTGGATATCGCCAAGATCGGAGAAGGCCATACGTGCTATCAGGTCACCTTTGTATCCCTTCGACCTGACGATGGAAACATTCTCCATTACCCTGTCGTAGATGCCGTCACTCCTGGATGCATCAGTGACTTCCCTCGGACCATCAAGAGATACAAGGACGGAATGCAGTCTGTGGAGGTACCGGTCCTTCAAAAGATGAAGCAGGGTTCCGTTGGTCTGCAGGGTGAACGCTTTGGCCGGAATCCTGTCCATGATAGCCTCCAGTACATCCATGGCAAGTAGAGGCTCTCCCCCGTAGAATCCTATGACAGCTTCCGGGTCCTCGGAGATGAAGGACCTGAGAACATCTATGTCGTATTCGATGTCAAGGGGGAGACCGGGGAGCTCCCTCGTACCCCCGCAGTATGTACATCTGAGATTGCACCTCTCCGTTGTAATTACATGGTACTGCATGGACCCGGTGAGCGATGACCCGATGGGATTTATCCGTTTCGGATGTACCAAAATATAATGGTAAGGTAGAGGATGACGAAGCGGAGGGAACCGCTCCAGGAAAAACGAGATTTCCATGGGAGAGAGAGGATTGGATGTGAAAACCTGTCTCATCCTCTACCTTTGTTGGTAGGAGCAGACGGTTTGGATCTGCTCTACGTATTATCAAAGGACGGGGTATATTTAACGATGGACCCTAAAGGAGGAATCCATGGCTAATAACGCTTTGACGATCACCTCGAAAGCTCGAAGGAAATCTCGAGCTCCCTCCTGGAGGGGCGGTGTCTCCATCTGGATATCGATATCCTCGGGACGGACCCGGTTCTCCTGTGGTGCGGGCCCCGGCAGCAGTTGATGTTCCAGTCCCTTATCATCGTCAGGGTGAGGAGCTTGATGCCGTCCGGTACAGGAAACTTATCGTAGATCGAGTCACCGTACTCCATCTCAGCCTCCTCGCGGTCCATGTCGAACATCTCAATGGGTACGTTCTCGCCGATCTTGTCGTTGGCACTCTCCTCCACCCTCTCCATGTCATCATCCGCGGGCCTGTACTCCATCTCCACTGTCAGTCTTCCCTTGAGGTCGTCGGCGAAGACGGAAGTCGTGAGCGTCGCGCCCAGAACGTCCTGTACCGCTCCCTTCAGCACATGAAGGGCGCTGTCAACGTCCTTGTTCATCTTCATGGGAAAGGAAATGTCGAGGATGCTCTTTGATTTATCGACGTTCAATAGCTCCTGGAAAGCATAACCACCGTGTCCGTGGGGCGCCCGCAGAACATGCAGTTGCCCTGATCCTTCTCGATCTCGCCGGATTCCGCATCCCTCAACGGGAACCCCAGGAAGGTCTTGTCAAGGCCCTTCTCCATCTCCTCGGCGCAGTCCATCTCCCCGCACCAGTGGGTCTTGATGATGCCGTCCCAATCCGAATCGAGGAGCTTGATCCCGTCGTCGAGGGAATCCGCATCGCGGACGCCCTTCCCGACTATCTCCCGGGCGCGCCGGAGAAGTTCCTCCTGGATCTCTCCGAGGACCTTTTCGGCCTCTTCCTTGAGGTTCGACCTCTTGATGAAGGACTTGGTGGATAGGTCCCTTCTGGCGAACACCAGCGTTCCATTCTCTATGTCCCTGGGACCGATCTCTATCCGGACGGGGACCCCCTTGATCTCCCAGTCGTAGTGCTTGGAGCCGGGGCGCTGGTCCCGTTCGTCCAGCTTCACCCGGTAGCCCATGTCCGTCATCTCCTTCCGGAGCTTTTCTGCTTCCTTGAGCACCAACTCGGTCTTGCCCTTGGCGAGGATGGGTATTATCACGAACTGGAACGGGGCTATCCTGGGGGGGATTATGACCCCTTTGTTGTCCCCGTGGATGCCCACTATGGCCCCTACCAGCCTCTCGGACATGCCGTAGGTCGTCTGGTGGCAGTAGTGGAACTTCGCGTCCTGCCCCTCGTACTTGATATCGTAGGGCCTCGAGAAGTTCTCCTTGTACTGGTGGATTGAACCGAGCTGCAGGGTCTTCATCGACGGCATCAGCGTGTCCACGCCGATGGTGTAAACGGCTCCCGCGAACTTGTCCCAGTCGGGCCTCTTCACAAGCAGGTAGGGGAGACACAGGTCCTTTCCCAACCTGTCCATGATCATGCAGTCCTCGTGGATCTGCCTCTCGGCGTCCTCGAAGGAATCGTGGCACGTGTGCGCCTCGAAGAAATGGATCTCCCGGACCCTGATGAAGGACCTGGTCATCTTGGTCTCGTAGCGGAAGGTGTTCACTATCTGGTAGGTCTTCAGGGGAAGGTCGTTGTGGGAGCGGACCCATAGCGAGAATATCGGGTACATCGCAGTCTCGGAAGTGGGTCTTAAGAGGAGGGGGACGTCGAGCTCGTTGAGACCACCGTGGGTCACCCAGTAGACCTCTGCGTCGAAACCCTTGATGTGGTCCGCTTCCTTCTGGAACTCGGTCTTGGGTATCAGCAGGGGGAAGTTTACCTCCTCGTGGCCCGTCGCGTCGCACTCGCGTCGAATCGCGGCGTCGATGAACTGCATTATCTTCCAGCCGTATGGTGTCCAGACGTTCATACCCTTTATCGGGTATCTCTTCTCCGAAAGACCTGCCACTTCCACAACGTCGTTGTACCATTCGGAGAAGTCGCTCTTGTCGAGCACTACCTTTCTCTCGTCCTCGGACATTTCATACACCTGCTGCTGAAGGGGTATCACAGAGCAATAGATAACTATTATGATGGGGTACGAGGGCTCCGGTTTCGCTCCCCGTTGCCAAATTTAATCTAATCAGAGTAATATTAGGCCTGATCTCGCATGCTCCAGTCTGTACTCCTGGCCGACGGAAGAAAAGAGGTTCCCAGACCGAACTTCGATATCGCATCCCTAAGGGAACTCTATCCCTTCGAGAGCCGCTGGTGGGAGAATGAATGGTTGAGGTTCCATTATCTGGACGAGGGGGAGGGGGAGGTCCTCCTGATGCTTCACGGGAATCCCACATGGTCGTTCTACTACAGGGAACTGATCAAGGCCTTCAGGGACAGGTACCGGGTCGTAGTCCCCGACCTGATGGGATGCGGGCTCTCGGACAGACCAACCGACGAACAGTACGATTACAGGTACGGAAGGAGGATCAGGGATATCGAGGAACTACTCGGGTTCCTCGGGATCGCTGATGGTATAACTCTCATCGCCCACGATTGGGGAGGGATCATCGGCTCCGGGGTCGCTGCCAGAAATCCGGAGATGTTCTCGAGGTTCGTTATGATGAACACCGCCGGCTTCAGGATGCCCGAGGGCAAGAGACTTCCATGGCAGCTGTGGTACGCGAAGCACTTCCCGCTGATTCCCGCGGTGCAGATCCGCGGCTTCAACGCTTTCGTGAGGCTTGCCACGGTCTTCGGTCTCGAATCGAGGATGCCCACGGATATCAAGAAAGCCTATACGGCTCCCTACAATTCCTGGCATAACAGGATCGCCGTCCAGAGGTTCATCCAGGACATAGCCCTCCACCCGAGGGAGCCAAGCTACGACGATATAAGGGTGACCGATGAGAACCTACACCGCCTCG
>JBLIRL010000064.1:0-14007 GCA_049472275.1 Thermoplasmatota archaeon
TGATTGTCGTGAAAGACGGCACGCAATATGGTCGCCTGCAGGCGGTCCAGACCCTGGCCCACCGGAACATCTATCTCTACGCCGTGGATCCATCGGTGGGACCGAAAGACCTCACGAGGGGGTCCTCCAGAAGTGTGATATCATAATGGACCAGCTGATCTTGCACCAGAGTCCTCTTGACGAAACCCTTACCATCCTGGGTATTGAAATGCGGTTTGTCAAAATAGATACTGATCTGATTGTCCGCCCCTTCCAGCCCGATCTGCATATCCTCGAAGAAGATGTCACCGTTCGCATCGGTCTCCAGGCCGGAGTTCTGGTAGTTGAAGGGCCAGTGCCGGTTGAAATTGAACCTTACACCTTCCAGAGGATTCCCAGAAGAGGAGTTGAAGATCCTCAGGGACATGTTTCCGAACACTCCCGGTGTGTACTCCAGAGTCCAGTTCGGAAGATATTCCGGTGAAGGTATGGTCTTGGTAAAATTCTCCGGCATGGGTATGCTAATGATGCCTCCTCCGGTCTCGTTCCATCCATACCGATCGAACAAATCGAACCTCCACGGTACGGCCGGATCGTGATTGGTGATATCCACCTCAGCAGAGAATTCCATCGTGGTCTCGTTGAAAGTTGCATTAAAAGGACCGATCGTTGTCGGGGGAACCGTGCTTGTATCGGTCCCCGACACTTGAAGGACAGTGGAAAGGTTCACGTCATCATTGTTCTCGGGGGTCAGGTTACCTATGTAACCAATGAAATATCTGTACTCCGCCCTTGTCGGGGGTCCGTTCAGAACATTCTCTCCGCTAGTGAGATCGTTCATTATCATGAAGCTCGATAATACAAGCAATGTGACGAGAACGACCGAATTCATCCTGATCTTCATCTTCTCACCCTCTTTTCGGATTCGTTATTTCCTTCTAGGTT
The DNA here is from genome assembly GCA_049472275.1 of Thermoplasmatota archaeon. Classification (GTDB taxonomy): domain Archaea; phylum Thermoplasmatota; class Penumbrarchaeia; order Penumbrarchaeales; family Penumbrarchaeaceae; genus JAFGLL01. The sequence goes on from JBLIRL010000064.1 coordinate 925, forward strand.
CTAACTCCATCATCCATGATTGCGAAGGATGATATGGATATTACGGTAGTGTGGTTGCAACGTATATAAGGGTTTTGTCCCAAGTTACTTGTTTTTCTATTGAAAAATCCAAAAAACTCTAAATAATGGAGCTTAAAACGGGCACAGGAGTAAAAAAGTTCAAATAATTTTGAATACATTCAAATCATATAGAATGATATTACTGGAGCATGTTTAAAATGATAAAGCAAAATGAAATGATAGAGAGCATTGAAATATTATATTCATTGAAAGAAAAAATCAGGCTGATCATCTTGGGTGAGATCTTCGTCAGAGGCTCAACCGGTTTAAGTTTCAAGGAGATCGTTTCATTGACAGGTATCGGGCCGACCAGGGCAGCCTATCACCTGAAAGTCCTTTTGAGGGGAGGAATGATAGACAAGAGGTTCAGGAACCAGGATGGAAGAAGAGACTATTCTTTCTACCATATTACCGAACTCGGGGACAGGGTTTACATGATCGCGAGGAAGATTTTCGAAGATATCGTTCTCCAAGAAGAAGATGAAAACCTCCCGGAAATTCCGGATATAATGATCACACACTTGAGACATGGACCGAGATGCATATCGATCGAAAGGATAACAGGGTGATTGGAATGGCTCAGACGGGCGAGAAGAACAAAGCAGTACGGGAGAAGATCAAGATTGTGAGATCTTCCGATCACAGAAGCCACTATGTTACGGGTGCTGTTCCTCAATGGACCGAGGATGACCTTCGGCTTCATATGTACAATGAGGTCATCGAGGGTGTCTCAGGGCCCTTCTACATCGCAAGCACCCAGATCATCCTTCCGCGGACCGCTGTCCCCAGACTACTTGAATCCCTCAGAAGTGCGGTCAAGAACGAGGGTTCCGGTAAACAGGCCGAGGTGGCATCTATGCCGCTCGATGTCGCAATAGCCGTGGATAGCGAACTTTACGAAAAGGACAAAAAGACCTCCAAGAAGAAGGTTCAAAAGATCCGCCGGAAATAGATCAGGAGAGAGCTTTGGATACTGCGTCGCGGATCGTATCGATATCGGCAGGTTTCTCAAGGAAGTTGGAGATCCCCATTTTGTTGACCGCATCCTTGACGGATTCATCAGCCGTTAGGAAGAGGATTTTCTGCTCCGGTATCAGATCAAGCACAGACTGGGCCAGGTCTGTACCGGACATTATCGGCATCCTGTGGTCGATGATAAGGAGGTCGGGTTTGGATTCCATCTCTTGGTAGGTCTGAAGTGCTACTTCCCCGTTTAGGGATTGAGCGATCACTTTGTGACCCATATCCTCCAGGATAATGGCCATTAATTGCTGTATCGTGGGTTCATCATCAACTATCATGATATTGGCCATTCAAACCACCCTTGAACGCAATGGGGACTCAGGGGAATATCGAACAAGTACCATATTAATATACGTGCCTCTTTCTTCCTCGAGGGTAGGATCATAATGAGGATAGTTCGGTAACGACCTCTTGTTTTACATCTTCTATCCTGTCGCCGAAGGTCTCGTTCTTCATCTTTGCCATTCTGGAGATGGTTACCCTGGATCTCGCACTTCTCACGGTATCAACGGATACACCTCTGGAAACGCATTTCTGTGCCATTTCGTCAAATAGCAATATCACGCGGAGCATCTCCACCTGTTTGGATTCCGGACAGAAGGAATCAACGTCATGGAATGCGTTCTGTTGGAGGAAATCCTCCCTGAGCATCCTCGTTGTCTCCAGTGTAACCTGCTGCGACGGTGGCAGTGCATCTGGACCAACCAGCTGAATGATCTCCTGCAGTTCGGCTTCCTGCTGCAGTAGGGCCATTGCCCTGTTCCTGAGATCCAACCAATCCCTGGCCACGGAACCTCTCCACCAGTCCTCGACTTTGTCCAGGTAGAGGGAGTACGATTTGAGCCAGTTGATGGAAGGAAAATGTCTCTTGTCCGCGAGATTGGAATCCAGTGCCCAGAAAACCTTCACTATCCTGAGGGTGTTCTGTGTCACGGGTTCTGAGAAATCACCGCCGGGGGGCGATACCGCACCGATGACGGATATTGAACCCGACCTCTCACCACTGGTGATGCATTCCACGGACCCTGCCCTCTCGTAGAAATTCGCAAGTCGGCTGGATAGATAGGCAGGATAACCCTCCTCACCAGGCATCTCTTCCAGTCGGCCCGATATCTCCCTCAGCGCCTCAGCCCACCTGGAGGTCGAATCTGCCATGAGAGCGACATCGAATCCCATATCCCTGTAATATTCCGCTATGGTTATCCCGGTATACACGGAAGCCTCCCTTGCGGCCACTGGCATGTTGGAGGTGTTTGCGATCAGCACGGTCCTTGCCATCAGAGGCTCCTTTGTCCTCGGGTCCTCGAGATGGGGGAATTCCCTCAGAACATCGGTCATCTCGTTGCCTCTTTCCCCGCAACCGATGTAGACTATCACATCCGCATCGCTCCATTTGGCGAGCTGGTGCTGGGTAACAGTCTTACCTGTACCGAATCCCCCCGGTATCGCTGCCGTACCCCCCTTCGCGATGGGAAAGAAGGTGTCCAGGATCCGCTGTCCGGTTATGAGAGGAATTCCCGGGTCCTGTTTTCTCTTGAATGGTCTGGGCAACCTCACAGGCCATCTCTGGACCATTGAGATCCCGAGATCACCCCTTGAGGTTGCCAATGTGCAGATGGTATCGTCAAGTTTCCGATCCCCCGGAGGAACTATCGATCTGACCGTTCCCTCGGTCTCGGGTGGCACCATTATCTTGTGTCTGACGGTCGGAGATTCCTGGACCCATCCTATCTCATCTCCTGCGATAAGACGGTCCCCTGCCTTGACCGACGGATTGAAATACCATTCACGTGAGTGGTCAAGAGGACTAACCGAAACACCCCTTCTGATGAAATCACCGGTCTCCTCCATGATGGATTCAAGTGGTCTCTGAATACCGTCATAGATCATCGACATCAACCCGGGCCCCAGTTCAACGGAAAGTGGTTCTCCGGTCATAGAAACCACCTCTCCGGGCGATATCCCCGCCGTCTCCTCATAGACCTGGATAGTTGCTACATCCTTATCAAGCTCTATGATCTCACCGATCAGGTTCTCCGAACCGACAGTGACCACATCATACATCTTCGCCCCGCTCATCTGTTTTGCCTTGACGACAGGACCAGCTATCATCTCGATGATGCCGGTCGTTCTCCTACCTTGATCAGTGGTCATTTTACAGACCTCCCTGTTCCGTTCCGATCGATCTTGTCATCACTTTCCGCTCCCCTCTCCGGATCCATGCCAACAGCACGTTTGATCAGGTCCTTGGCCCTCTTGTCCTCTCCGGGCCCCGGGATCATAACCGTAACTGGCATCATTATGCCCTGGGCCCTCTTCTCGAAAAGCTCATGATGGAGGGCCTCCCCGCATTCATGGGACAGGATCATAACACCGTAATCCTTCTCCAGGATCCGCCTGTACCAGCTGCGAAGCTCCGATATATCGTTACCATTTTCCCATATGAGAATCTCCTCGACCCCTGCCAAGTTGAGACCGAGGGCGACATCCTCGTCCACGGCCGCACACACCTCAAGCTTCATCCGACCGCCCCCTGGAGTATGAGAGAGCTCCTTGTCTTGTCGGGATCCCATCCGGAAAATGCTCCCTGGAGCAGGGTCCTGATGTTCTTCATCTCCATCTCCTTGCTTACCATGTACCTGATTGTGGGACCGATGTTCATGTTGAAGGAATGGGAAATGGATATTGATCCGTCTAGAAGCATCTGGTCCATCGCTATCTCCAGTGCCGTCGGACCTTTGTCCACCACGTCCTTGAAGTACTGCTCGAGATGGGAGCCGCCAAGAACCGTGAGTGCTTCCCTGAGATTTGATGCTTCCGCCATCTGTTCCAGAAGTGGGAGACCGACAGTACCTCCCCTAGTGAAAAGCTGTGGCATGACAAGCTCCCTGCTCCAACCGTTCATCTTGGATCTTACGATCAATTGAATATTGTATCGATCTGCCAGCAGATTTGAGAAGGTCTTTGTACCCTTCCTGCATGACAATGGCAAACCTTCAAGATCGAATATCGCATCGAGAACATATCTGTCCAGCACCGAATCGATCTCGTCCAATCCGGCACCGGATTCCCTTACCATCGGGGTTATCGCCTTGTTCACACTGTGCCCTTCAAGAAGTTCAACGGCCTGGACCAGGTCCTTTGATCCGAGGAACTGTGCTTCCAGGTCCGGATCCAGGAAACCGATCGGATAGAGGGGCTCGGATCTCTTTCCAACCAACCTTAGCAGTCTCTTCAGCTCCTCCATCTCCCAGAGGCGTAGGAAGGCTTTTACCAGTGGACCTACGGATCTTGGTGATTCCTTCATCAACGTGTCGAGAGAGTTATGGAAGTTTGACATCACCATCCTGTCTGCTTCCCTGAAGGTCCCCGCATCTTCCTGAGGAGCAAGGTCTCCCTGAAGGGTCTTAAGGAGGGAGGACGCATCGGAAATGTCCACCATTGGAAGGACCTCCTCCCTTGTCACATAGGGATTTCCCATCGTAGAAAGTCGTGCATTATGGTAGGAGAACTGACCAATGAGGACGATCTGTCTTATGCCGTAGACTGAAACGGTACCAAGAAGAGCCGCTCCAGCGCCTGCGGCAGCGATCACCGGAAGTGTCACTTGAAAGTCCAAACTAATCCTCCTACAGGTCACGGAACAGTTTCTCTGCTATGGTCTCTCTGATCCTCTCTTCATTCCTCTCGAGCAGTCCGTGGAAGCTCATATCAACGATCCTATCACCATCATTGGATGTTGCCACGAAACCTCCAAGGAGGTCATTTCCTCTGTACCGTCCGAGTGCTTCTTCAGTATCATGGAACTCCTCGATCAATCCAAGAACCTTTACCTTCCGGGACAGCACATCGTGATCAACCTTCCTAACCGCGTAGATCCTGGCGTCCTCCCCGATGATCTCAAGAGTCCTTGCCAGCATAGGATAGAGGTAGGATCCAAGCTCGTCACCTTCAAGCATCTTGATACGGTCCCTGATGGCGCAAATAGCGTCCCATATCAGCTCCTCCTTGGAAGATAGCAGCGCCTGGCGTGCTTTTCTCTTTCCATCGGAGATGTATATGTTCCGGGTTTGTTCGATCTCCTTTAGGAGCTTGCGCTCCATTTCCGAGATCTCCTTGTCGGTCTCCTTCGATGAGGTGGTCCTTATCCTGCCGGCCTGTTGTTTCGCTTCCGTCAGGATCTTTTGGTTCTCGGCCCTGGCCTCGTCCATGATCCTCCTGATCATATCCTCAATGGCCATTTGTGATCACCTTTGTCACCCGAGCATTCCCGAAGCGATCAGGAGGAAGATGGCGACAAGGAACCCGAATATTGCCATTGTCTCTGACATGACCGCGAAGATCACACCCTGACCGAAGACCTTGTTGTTCCTGCCGAAAGCAGCTGCAGCCGCAGAAGCTGTCATACCCTGAGGTATCGCGGAAACGCTTGAGAAAGCTATGACGATCCCTATTGCTAGAGCACCCCAGCCAACATACGGGCTTTTCAGGATCGCAAACTCTGGTCCTCCGGTCAATCCAGTGAAATTCAATACCAGGATCGCTATCAGCAGACCGTAGATCCCCTGCGTCATTGGCAGGGCCTGGTAGACTATCAAACGACCGAACTTGTCCGGTCTTTCGGCGGCTACGCCGGTGGCGCCCGCTCCGGCTATTCCGATCCCTATAGAGGACATGATAGCTGCAACACCCATAGCTAGTGCCACTCCAATGAACACCAGCATCCGGTTATCCTTCACCACCTCCGAATCCTCTATGTTCTGCGGATCGGTATAGGCGAGGAACTCCTCTATGTTAGTCATTCCATCATCGTCGAGGTCCAGGGATGCATCGTTGGTGGTATTGTCCAGTCCGTAGAACACCTCCCAATCATCATCCATCCCGTCATGGTCCAGGTCTCTCAAGGGCAACCTATCCGCTGATGCGTCATACGATAGAGTACCCAAAGCCAGCAATCCCAGGACGACCAGGCCAACCACGATAAGTGGTAAATTCTTCATTTGAAATACCTCCTTTCAAACCTGCTGTAAGTTATGTAATCTTGATCTTTCATGCGCTTGTTTTTCATCTCGAAGCACCTCCATATCCGGATCTCTCCATCCCGCCTGTGTGCTCACGTTCTCTCCCGAAAGGCTCGAAGGATTCCCCACCCCCTTCGAAGAACCTTCCGAAAAATTCGACGAACTGCAGTCTGATGGAGTGAACGGCGCTGCCCAGCGTCTGCAGGAGGAGGTTGAATACGTGAAGGAAGAGAAGAAGAACAGCGACGATGGGTATCAGGACGTAGTGTATGTCCACAAGCATCTCTCCCACGATATTGAAAGCCATAGCCAGTCCGAAGGTCGAGAGACCCAGCGCAAGTATCCTGGTGTAGGATATCCAATCACCGAGCAAACCCTCGATATTGAACAGGAACATGAAACCAACCTCGAAGAAGAGGAGAACTGATCCTGACAGGAATGTGGAAGCTCCGATTATGGTAAGAACTGGATTCAATTCCCACCATCCTATAAGAAGAGCGCCGATGAATATCACTGCGCCTGTTTGCACAAGGGCCCATGAGACAGTGCCCTTCACGAATCCCCACAGCTGCCTCTTCTTCAACCTGTCAATACCAAGAAGCAGGAACCCGAGGTCAAGCTGGGCAAGACCGAGCCATAAGGATATCTGAAAAAGTACCATGGGATCTTTCAGGGTGTCGTATGGGAGATCGTATCCAAAGAGAGAAAGCGAATAAAGAGAGCGGTTCGGGTCACCGAGAAACAGACGAGGTATCAGGTCGCCGAAGAAAGCCCCCATCCAAATACCGGCCAAGGTGGTGGAGAGACCCATCAATATTCCTAACGCACCAATGTTCCTTAGGGTTCTGCTCCTCTTGCCTTTCACGAAGACATACAGGGAAGGTAGGAGGATCAGCAATCCGTATCCCGCATCACCCAGCATGAGACCGAAGAAAAGGAGGAACGGGATCGATATCCACATCGTTGGGTCAAGCTCGTTGTATCTGGGTGTTGAGAAAGTCAGTGAAAGAGGTTCGAAAAGCCGAACGAAACGGTTGTTCGCCAGTTTTGTCGGAACCCTGTTGTCATCAACCTCCTCGCTGGTGGGGTCCCTTTGATCGATGTGATATCTCCCGCGGGTCAGAGAGTCCATGATCGACCTCAGCTCAGCGGACCTATCAGCTTCGATATATCCGGATATCCTGTTTGTGTAGGATGTCGCTGCCAGTGACTTGCCCAAATTGGATTTGTCTATCTCGATCTCCACCGCTTCCCTCCATGCCAGCGTCTTCGGGAGCAGTTTACCGGCCAGGGCAGCTCCTTTCTCCCTCGTGGAGATCAAACTTGACTCCAATCCATCATCGATCGATTCCAGCTCCTGGATCATTCGGAGGACCGGGTAACCCAGCATCTTGGTGGAACCTATCATTCTTTTCACGAACCTCGTGAACCTTGGTATATCGAGGTTGACCTCCGAGAAGAGACGTCCTCTTAATACATCCTCCATATTGGTTGAGCTTCCTTTGGTGAACAGTATTCGGACGGAATGAATGCCCTCTTTCTTATCGAGAAGAGAGCCCTGCAACTCACCACCCATCTTGGACACGGCCGATGAAAGTTCAACGAACCTCCTGGTAGTTCCGACCTTCACGACAGTTCTGGAAAGGGATGATATCGCCAGAATGTCCACATCCAGACCGGTAAGGAGTGTCAGTTTCTCCTTCATCTCGGCAATATAGGCCCTGTCCTCGACGATCCTGTCGATCTCTTCCCTGACTGGTTGAACCTGGGATTCGGATGATTTCAACCACGAGATCGATCCGGCCACGACCTCTTGTGGGAGAGGCGTCAACCTCTCGGTTGGGACCTCGTTCAAAGAAGAGAACAATCCTTTCTTCATCGTCTCCATCGGTCCGAGGAAATCCACGATCCTGTCAAGCCGGGTCTTAATCTCGATGAGTTCCCTATCGTGGTGAGCATCTTTCCCTTCATCATTCTGTCTGACCTCGATTATCAATGAATCATGCAGCCTGTCAAGTACCCTATTAAGGTCGGACCTCATAAGGTGGATATCGACCCACTTCATTCTTTTCGGATACAAACACAGACCTCGTTTGGTTCTCACTGCCCCTCGAGCAGTATCGACATTATACTATCAACAGCCTCAGGGATCCTTGATTTCAATCTACCTTCAAGACCACGGGCGACCTCGATCCCGTCATTCCTTATCTTCTCAGCTTCGATCTGGGCCTCAACGGCGGAGGAGCTCAGCACCTGTGTTCGGTGCGTGTGGAACTCGTTCATCCTTCTCTCTCTCTCTCTGGCAGCTTCCTCCTCAGCCGAATCGATTAAGACCTTGGCCTTCTTCCTAGCTTCATCGATAAGGGATTCGGCCTCCATCTCCGCTTCGACCAGGCGATCAAGGGTGTTTTCTCCCATGTTCCTACCACCAGAGTGATCTTTCAACGTGACATGTGGTCCTAATGAATCGTATTACTTAATCCTTATCATACAACCCCAAGACCTTTCGATCTAATTGGTAGGGGCGCTTCGAAATCGGTTTACAGCACCGTTGGATGAAAATGGCAGGAAAGGGGTTATTAATGCATATCCCATTACTGCTATCCAGTCAATGTTTTGGATATGATGGATAAATCATGAGGAGATAATTGGAAGGAAACGTTTATAGTCAGGTTGGGATTTTGGAAACGAGGGGGAAATCAGGATTTGCCAGCCTCCGGTGACGGAACGGACCCAATGGTCCAGAAATTGGAGATGATCCTCAAAAAGGGGGATATGATAATCTCCATTCTGGATAGGCAGGGTATCTCCACAACGGATATCAAAACAAGGATGGAGGAGGCAAAGAATTCATTTTCCAGCGGAGAGCTATCTAGAGCATACAAGCTTGCACAGCAATGCATCGGTGAACTCATCAAACTCAAGGAAAGTGCGGAGATAAAACCAACCGAGACCTCCGAAAAACGGGGAAAGGGCGTTTTCGCACTGATAAGGGACAACACCGAGGAGATGAACAAGAAGCTGGGCGAATGGAAGATAATCACACGCGGATGGAGAGATAAGGGGTATTCCTTCGAAGAGGAAGAAAGTCTTTTCAACAGATCCTTCGAGGAAATTGAAAAGAGGTTCATATCCATCGGAGGGCAGATCGAGAAGGCTGAGGTTATCAGGGGTAAGATCAACCAGCTAAGGGAGGATTACAAACAGGTGGGGCGAAGCTACAAGAAGAAGGTCCAAGAAGTGGAGAACGCTGCCTTCAGACTCGATAGGCTCGACAACATCGAAAGAAGACTGTCCGCCCTCACGACCACGATGAGGTCCGTTGGAGAAAGGTTCACGACCTTAAGGAACAGGATCAGCAGGTTCAAGAGAAATGGACTGAACACTACCTCATTGGAAGAGATCCTTGAGAACGATGAGGACCTGGAATACCTCGACAAGCAGTTCAACATCTATGAAAGTAATGTCGAATTTCTGATCAAGGAGAAGCAGAAACTGAATTCCATCAAAGAAGATCCGTTATCGGAGAGGTTCCAAAAGAAGATAATGGACCTCGAGAAGATGATCGACGATCCCTGGCAGCTTGACCAGGTAGTAGAGAGGATGCTTTCGCTGGAGAAGGACTTAAAGAACGAGAAGGAGAGCCACAAGAGAAAGGAAGAAGAGACTACCAGAAGGGACGAAATTAGAAAAAGCCTTGAAAAATACATGGATGAGGGATTCAAAGTTGACATGGTGTCGCAGCTTCTGGAAGAGGACATAAATCTCCTTGAGGAGGAGTTCGATATCTTCATCCGTCAAACGGCCAGGCTCAGGTCCCTCAAGGAGAAGCTATTCAAGATGGACGCCACGGGATTCGAAGATGAGGTTTCCAGGATCTCGAACAAACTCTTCGATCCAACCAATCTCGATAGCGTTGAGAAGGAGATCAACGGTTTGAAGGACGGCATTCTCAACCAGAAGGTAAGATCGCAAAAGATCGAGAATGCGGTCAAGGAATGGAGCGGGATGGGATTCAAGGTCTCGAAACTTGAGAACGCTCTTCACAGGGACATAGACCAGGCCGAGAAGATCTACCAGGAATACTCGGAAAGGATCAAGGAGCTCACGGAACTCGAATCCAAGCTACAGGGTATAAGACACAAGGACCTGGATGACATGGTCCACAAGGTCCAGCTGAAGATCAAGAACCCGGAATTGATCGAGACCGTCAGGAAGGAAATGGCCTACATTCTTGATGTCGTCAACGACATGGAGGGACTGCGCTCCAAACGAAAGGAACTGAATGGTCTCCTAAAGGTATGGAGAGGGCAGGGCTACAGGATGGACCATATACTCCAGCTCATGAAGGAGCAGGACACCGTCAAGGGGCTTGAGGAGATCATACTGCAATATACCAGGGCCATAGCCTCCCTGGAAGCCTTGAAACCGAACTTCCCCATGGAGGAGAGGGGATGGTTCCCGGACACGGAGAGGTTCATAGGAGATAACCTCGACAATCCTGAGATGTCCAACGAGGTCCTTCAGGCATTCACAAGACTTAAGAAGCTCAACAGGAAGGAAGAGAAGAGGAGAGGCGAGATCTCGAGAAAGCTCAAGGAACTATCGACCAGGGGGATCGACATATCCAGGGTGGAACCCCTCCTGATAGGTGACAAGTCCACTCTGGACGAGGAATATGCCGAATTCAAGGAGAAGGTGAAGAAGCTTCTCAAGCTCAAGGCCAATCTTCTCAAGGAATCCAAGATGGAGAAGAACCAGGGCAAGGAGATGTTCGCAAAGAGCATGACAGATCCCTATTCTCTTGAATCCTACGAGGCACAGATGAAGGGGTCCTCGTACAAACCGGGAACTCCTGATAGAAGGACGACGGAGAAGAAACCATCGGGGGAGATCAAAGAGCTGAAAGAGCTTGCAAAGGCAGCCTACAAGGAGAACAGGCTGAAGGAAGCGCTGAGGTTGTTCGACATCATACTCTCGATGGACCCCAACCATAAAGAGAGCAGTTTCTACAAGAAGAAAGTTATGCTCAAGATGAAGAGCCCTTCAGGGGAGAACCTTAAGGAGGAGGGTGAAGAGAAAGTGGAAGCATCCTCTGAGGAAGAGGGACCCCCGGAGGAGGCGGGGGAGAAAGTAGAGGCTGCCGGAGAAGGTGGGGGAGACCCGAACTGTCTGTCTTGCAGAGGTACGGGAAGATGCATATGGTGTGACGGATCGGGTAAATGTTCCACCTGCAACGGTTCGGGAAAATCCCTCGGGGACGATTGTCATTCCTGCAAGACCACTGGGGAATGCAACGTCTGTAAGGGGACAGGTAAATGTAGTTGGTGCAACATCTGACGCTGGAGGCAGTTGGATGAACCGCTTCTTTCTATTGATCCCAGCTCTGATCACTCTGCTGATCGTCCCAACAACCGTGAACGGACAATGTTGCGACGTACCCGACGGGAACCCCTATGCGGACGATATCATTCCCTGGAACGGCATCGATATCATCGATCAAACGATATCGGTTAACGGCACCCTGCTTGTTGATGGAGATATGATGATCGTCAATTCGACGGTTATCATGTCAGGCAAGGGGCTCGTCTTGAACACTTCCTCGACTCTGACGGTTACCGGTTCGGTGATCACTTCCGGTTCGCCGGAGCACGGTTACTATTTGGACCTCTCCGGGAGCACATATCTTGAAGACGTCACTCTCGACGGCTGCATCGACGAGGAGAACGGATATTTCGGGATCTATATGGAAGGAGCGGAGCTACAGGCGCTGGGTCTTGAGATGAATAGGTCGGGTATGATCAGACTCGACGGTGGGTCCATGGAAATTGAGGGGTCCACCATCACGGGAGTTGTATCCAATCTCGGGGACATGAAGATAAAGGATACAGTGGTCGATCGAACGGGCATCACTCAATACGGGAAGGGGGAACTTCACCTGGATGATGTCCTGATATCCTCGAATATCTCCTTCTCACAGACAGCGGGTATATCCGTGATCGACGATGTGGACCTCCACATCGAAGGTCTGGTGATGAACGGAACCTTCAATGCGGGAATTCACAGCATTGAAAGCAGGCTGTACCTGGAGAATTCCAGCATGGAGTTCACCGACGGCCTTTTCGGTATCAGCGCTTCCGATTCGATCATCCATCGATTGGAGAACATCAGCATCGAAGGAGCCGGAACGGGGATAGAACTTGTCAACTGCTCGGTCGAGAGCGTTCTGAAGGGCAATACGGTGAAAGGTTCGTTCGTTGGGATCAATGTTCAGGGAAACAATCCATTCTCGATGATCGACTCAATGATCTCCGGACCTTCATACGGACTCACTTCGAACGCCCCCATGACCGTTAACAACATCACCTTCGTTGACAATGACGTCGGACTGTTGATAGAGGACGGGTCCGATGTAACCGTCTCCGGATGCAGGTTCGAGAATTTCTCCCAATGGGCGATAGAGGACGAGACATGGACTGAAAGGTACCATTCCGAAAACACGTACGTTCCCACGGAGACCAGCCTTGGTTTAGTGGCATGGTGGGGATGGCTGGAGATAGACATCATAGGACCCGGAAGGATACCGGTATCGGGGGCGGAGGTCGTCTTGGAATCTTCACTGGGTTCGCGGTTCTCGGTGCAGGCAACCAATGTGGGTGCGATCTGGGGATACGAGGGGACCGACGGTGATATCGGGGCGGTCGATTACAAAATAGAGGCGAAATGGGGCACGGCCAGAAAAGACATGGATTTCGTACCGGAGAAAGGAAGGGTCGTGGAAGTGGAACTGCCCCTTGCAGATATCAAGATCAACGATGTCAAATACGAGAACGGAAAGGCTATCATTACGGTCCTTTCGGACCGCTCCGATGCCCGGGTTTTCGGTCAACAGCTCGAGGCGCGGCTGCTTCTGATCCCACACCCAGGCATCGATCCGAGCCGGATCGAGACGGCTGGAGCCCAAGGTCAGGAAACGGCC
>JBLIRL010000065.1:0-13741 GCA_049472275.1 Thermoplasmatota archaeon
GGGCCCTCGTCCTCAATAACTGCTCGAATGTCTATGTAAATAACCTCACCCTCGACAGCAATGATTACGGCATCATGTTGAATGAAACGAAGAACGTGATGATCGATGACAACAAGCATTCATTCGGTTCTGTCGGGGTGCGGATCAAATATTCCGGACCGAACATAACGATCATGGATTCGGAGTTCTTCCACGTGAACCGCTCCCTCCAGGTATACTTCAGCATCGGCGTCACGATAAGAGGCAACACGGCATACATGCCCATATACGGCATCTATCTTGATTATTCGGATAACCTTGATATCCTCTCCAACAGCATCGAATATGCGGGATTCGATGCAATCAGCGGATCCTCCTGCACCCATACCAATATCACCGGCAACTCGATCGAGACTTCCCAAAGGGGCATATACGTGTCCATTTTCGATCAGGGCCTGATAACCAGAAACAGGATCTATGACAACATCACCAATCCCCAGCAGGATTGGGGCGTCCTTGTTGAGCAGTCCGGCGGGATGTATGTCTCCAGCAACGAGATATATAGCATGACCACCGGCATCTCACTCGACCGAACCAGTGATAGTGTACTCGAATTCAACAACTTTGAAAGCTGTATCACCTCTTTCCTGGGTGAGGAAATCCATAATATTACAGCCTCGAGCTCATCTGTCAAATTCACCTCCACAGGTGTCCAGCTGGTTTCTTCCGCCGAATGCTATTTGGATAACTGGCTTATGTTCAATCCTTCCTATATCGGCATTTTTCTGGACAGGGTCGCGATGTCCGAATTCGAATCCATGGAGATCAACGGCAACAGCTACTACGGGATCGGATGCTTGGAATCGGACTTGAACACCTTTGACGGGATCATATTAACGGACCAGCATTCGGGGATCATCCTGCAGGACTCCCACAACAACAACATCTGGAACTGCGAGATAGATACCCACGAATCCGTCGGGATCTATATGGAGAGGTCTATGCGCAACAGGTTTGTGCATAATTCCGTCAATTCCGCTGATATGTACACCGCGATCAGGGTCGGCAACGGGTCATATTCCAACGAGTTCTATTCCAACAATCTGTTCAAAGGAGGGCTTTCGATAGGCCCGCCGACCGATTCTCACAAGGATTTCGATCCTTACCTGTTCACATCCCAGTATGTCGAGATCAGCAACACCTACGAGGGCAGGTTCATCCTGTATCTCAACGGGGAGGACCTGGAAGGGCAGACACTGACAACCTCCTACGGTCAGATATTCGTCATTGATTCCGAGGACGTGAAATTCAAGGATCAGTACGTCTACGGTGTCGAAACGGGTATCGTGGTGGTCTCCTCGTCGAACGTACATTTCACCTCATCTAGGGCCGCATACAATTCCGAGGCCAACATCTTCATCCATGGTTCGGATGACATATCCTTCAATTCTTTCAGCTCATGGGGCTCGAAATACGGAGGCTACCTGAGGAATTCCACGGAGATCGGAATCGTTGGATCCGAGTTTAGGGACACCACGATTTCACTTTCCGGATTGAACATAGAGGGTATGGAGGTTCACGACTCATCCTTCAAGAACGGTTCGATAGCGAACCTCAGGATCGAGGATTCCACCGGGGTGAACGTAACGACCTCGATCTTCGAGGGTCCCGGTGAGGCAATTCATCTCTGGAGTTCGAACCTCTCATCGGTCGTGGACAACACCGTCAGCAATGCATATTTCGGACTCAACCTCTTCGAAGTATCCGACGTCAAGGTGCACGGGAACAGGTTCTCCAACATGTCGAAGATGGCTGTAACCTTCACAAATTGTATGGATTCCAGGTTCTCGAACAATGACATCGATAAGGCCAGCCAGGGGATCGTCGGCGACATCGGTTCCAACCTGGAGTTCGAGGACAACAGGATCCAGGGAGTGGATATCGGGATCGGCCTTGTCATGTGTTCTCGAAACACCATAAACAACAATTCGATCCTAAGGAGCAACTTCGGAATCCATCTCTACAGGTCGGGGAATTCGGATATTACGAACAACCTCCTCTACCGCAACAGCGATTACGGGATCCGGGCCTCCATGTCGGATGATAATCTCTACGTTTTCAATGCCCTGATAAGGAACAGGGGGACGGATGAGAACTATCATACCTTCAGGTTGCAGGTCTTTGATGATTCTTCCAACGGCAAATGGTACTCTGAGAAGGGATACGGCAACTACTACACGGACCGCAACAGGCCGGACCAGGATAACGATGGTATCGTTGATGCATTCTACAAGGTGGACGGAGGTGCCCTGAATGATATCTACCCTCTTGCTAACTCTCCGGTCACGATCATATCGGCTCCGAGGAATCTGAATGCCACGATGGGACGTGGGTATGTCCATTTAAGATGGGACCCGCCCCTATACGCAATGGACGGGGTCATCGATGGGTACAGGATATACCGCTCGGAATCCCCCTATACCATGGAACTCTATTATGAGTCGATGGACGCGGAGCCCGAGTTCTACGATAACAATGCCTGGACGGGGAATATATATTACTATCGGGTCAGGGCATACAACTATCTGGGTCCGGGAGAACTCTCCGACACGGTAATCGGATTTGCGGATGATTCCGCCCCGGAGCTGACAATAATATCTCCAACTGATAACGGATGGATCAATACCGATAGCGTGGATCTCAGCTGGGAGGGTTTCGATCAGGATTCGGAGATCGTCGAATATCAGATCAGGTGGGATGAAGAGCCGTGGAGGCCCATGGAGCTGCTGACCAAATTCAGGATCACGGGTCTTGAACCCGGTCCACATCAGGCATATGTCAAGGCGGAGAACTCCGTCGGACTGGTCACGGAGAGGAAGGTCGCCTTCCACATCGATATGACACCTCCCGAGGCTCAGTTCAACCACGGGGACCCCTTCTACACGAACGTTCTTTCCTATTCGGTTTCATGGAGTTCAAGGGACTTCGAAAGCGGGATCGATCATTCCCGATACCGCTTGAACATGGGGGAGTGGTCTGGGGTCTTAACCGAAAACAGGGTGACCGTAGGACTCAAGGAGGGGAGGAACACCTTCGACCTCGAGGTCATAGACCGGGCAGGAAATGTCAGAGCGCTCAGATCGACGATAATCAGAGACATCAAACCTCCTGTCTTCGGAATGGTGTTCCCCTCGAACCTCACAGATATCCTCACAAAGGAGGTCGATCTCAACCTGGAATGGTCTTGCGATGATGAAGGATCGGGTATTTCCCATTATAAATTGCTTATCAACGGCGACCCGGTTACCCTTCCCGGTTCGTTCCAGACCTATACCATAGAACTGAACGAGGGAAGGTCCTCGATCGTGCTCGAAGCATGGGACCTGGCTGGCAACAAGGCCATCGTCGAATGGAGTGTGGCCGTCGACCGCGGGGTGCCCAGGGTCATAGATTACTGGCCCAAGGGTGGAAATATCAATGTCAACTCGGAAGTGTATGTCGCCTTCTCGGAAGAGATGCTGAAGGGTTCTGTACGGTTCAGCGTGGAGGGCGCCTCAGGTCTGCTAGAGTGGGAAGAGAACAGATTGACCTTTTCCATGCTGGAGCTTCTGGAATACGGGACAACCTATTCGGTTACCGTGGAGGGCGCAGACCTGTCCGGAAATCTCATGGAAGCGTTCTCATGGCAGTTCTCCACCATGCCTTCCGCCACCATAAAAGGGAGGATTCTCGGAAGCAACGGGGAGCCGATCTTCGATGCCATCGTCACCGCCAACGGAAACAAGTACGTTCTGACCGACAACAGTGGCCGCTTCTCGATCGAGGTCCCGCCGGGCCAGCATACGATCACAGTCCAGAAGGATGGCTACAGGACAAGAACCTTCGAGCTCAGTGTATATTCCGGCGAGGTGGAGGACCTCGGCAATATCAGGATGACCAAGGAAGGGTCCCTGGAAACCTCCACAGTTCTAATCCTCGTGGCTTCGTTCCTTGTGGTGGTGCTTTTG
This sequence comes from Thermoplasmatota archaeon, assembly GCA_049472275.1. Lineage (GTDB taxonomy): Archaea > Thermoplasmatota > Penumbrarchaeia > Penumbrarchaeales > Penumbrarchaeaceae > JAFGLL01. Next base: position 3,987 of record JBLIRL010000065.1, read on the forward strand.
ACGCTGCTTCTGATCGTCGGAGTTGTGATATATCGCAGAAGGTCGAGAGTCAACGATTTCTTCATAGAGGAAACCGACGAAGGGAGGAGCGGTCCTTCATACCATGTCGAGATGGAGGAGGATGATGCCGAGGATGAGTTCGAGATCTTCGATTACAGGGGTGCCCCCGATTACTATTCTGCACTTGGAGTGGAACGTACCGCTTCACCTGCGGAGATAAAGAAGGCCTATCGAAGATTGGCCTACATGTACCATCCGGACAAGCTTCAGGCCGCGGGGGTGGACATGTCCATCGAGGAGATCCACGTCATGATGCGTGAACTGAACGAGGCGAAAAGCACCCTTCTGGACCCGGTCAGGAAGCAGTCTTATGATATCGCTCTTCTCGACAGCGAGCTTTGAACCCAGATGGTCAGGTTTTAAATATCAACATGTATTGAATCCCCCGATGAGGAGTACCCCCCGCAATCTCCTGAGATCGTTTCCCGTTTCGATGCTGCTTTGCATCGTCCTCATCAATTTGCTGAACGGCGTGTCGGAGGCGGCTCCATTGATACGGATCGAATTCCCGGAGAATTCGAAAGCCTACGACAGCACAACGATAGACGTCAACTGGTCGATCGAGGATCCGGCAGGGGGAAACGTGACAAGCGAATACAGCCTCGACCTCGGTCCGTTCATATCCACGGGTTCGAACACCTCGATCAGGCTAGAGAACCTCACTGATGGATTTCACGATCTTTCCGTAAGATGCAGGAACGATCTGGCCGAGGAGGCCGAGAGCTCGATCTCCTTCATGATAGATACCCACGATCCTTCGGTGGAATTCACGCAAGAGGGAACCTTGTTCACCAACCTCGATCCAGTCCTGGTCGAGTGGTCCTCGCTGGATAACGGTTCCGGTGTGGACCGCGTGGAAACCCGTCTCGATGAAGAGCAATGGCAGGACAAGGGGAACGTGAACGGTCAGATCGTAACCCTGGAAACTGAGGGAAGGCATTTTTTCCAGGTCGCGGTATACGACAAGGCAGGTAACCGTGCGTCCATCTCCAGGGAGATAGTTCTGGACCGGGAGAAACCTCAACTGGAGGTCCTGTCCCCCATCGACGGGGATACCATAAACACCTCCAGGATAGAAGTGGTATGGGGGGGGTCCGACGACCAATCCGGGATCTCATCCTACGAGGTCCAACTGGATTCGACAGCGGCGAACATATTCGACGCTCCCGGAAGTTATGAATACAGGAACATCGCGGACGGGCGACACGAGATAAGGGTCAACGCGTTCGATATGGCAGGCAATATCCGCTCGATCACTGTGACTGTGGAGGTCGACACATTCCAACCATATGTGGTACAGTTCTATCCGCAGGGGACCGATGTATCCATTGATGAGAAGATATGGGTTGCCACATCCGAGATGCTCGTATTGGGAACCGTCGAGTTCTCCGTTACCGGTCTCGAAGGGAACATCACAGTTAACGGTGGGCAGATCGGCCTCGAATTCAACGGTTCGCTCGAATACGGAAAGAATTATTTCGTGACACTTTCCGGAAGTGACAGGGCGGGGAACCGGATCCGGTCGTTCACCTGGAACTTCACAACGACGGATACAGGTTGGATCAGCGGTGTTGTTGTGGACCAGTACGGGACGTTCCTATCGAATCTGCGGGTGGGTCTGGACAACAATGCCAGCGACAGGACCGACAGGGAAGGGAACTTCAACATATCGGTCGATGCCGGTGAATACGTACTCAACATAACAAGGGTCGGATTCATGGAATATAATACTTCCGTCATTGTGGTTCCAGGATTCACAACAGATCTCGGATGGATCACCATGGTGGCTGTTCCTGGAGATGACAGCAGCGACCAGCAGAGATTGATAATGATGTTGCTCGTGTCCATCATGATATTCGTTTTCCTGATATTTCTGATGGCGGCAGTCTACGTTTGGAGGAGGCATCAGACACACGGCATATCCCATGATGACAGGGAGCAGATGGTGGAGATCCTGAGACATTTCGACGTTCAGACGAAGATCCATGAGGTGGACTGCTACGAGATACTCGGGGTCGGAAGGAAGGCCACCTCAAAGGAGATCAAGAAGGCATACAGAAAGCTCGCGGGCAAGTACCATCCCGACCGTATGATGCATTCGGAGAACTTCGATGAGGATCTGGCTCACATCAGAATGAAGGAAATTAACGCCGCAAAGACTGTTCTGCTCGATGAGGAGAAGAGGGATCTTCAGGACAGGATACTGAAGGTTACCGGACGTTTCTGAATTGAAGAAGATCATGCTTTCATCAGAATTCAAATATTAGCTCTATTTATTCTTGTTTTAATGAGTAATAATCCTGAATGTATATATTGGGGGCTCACTATCCAGGTTCGATCGAAGGAAAGTCATTCAATACCAGAATACATGTATAGTCAGAACATCTCAGTGGGATGATCATTTAATGGCCCGGAGTTGCAGGCATCGCAAATTGGAGTTACGGCATAATATAATGGCCATATTTACAATATTTTTATTTATTCTTTGGAATCATAGTCCTGTTATTGGATCGATGACGTCAGCAGATACGAGAGCCGTAACCAAAGCATCGCATATGGTCGAAATGCGTGATGGTATTGGACTCGCGACGGACGTGTTTTCGCCCAGCGATGGAGGCCAGAGGGGGTCCATCCTGTTCAGGACACCATATGATAAGTCCGATCCTAAGAGATATACCGAATGGGCGGAATCAGGTTGGAATGGGATAGGCCAGGATGTGAGGGGGAGGTACCTGTCAGAGGGAGTATCCCAGTTCCCGATATTCTGGGAGGCAGCTGCCGATGGTTACGACACAGTTCAATGGATCGCAAGACAGAATTTCTCGAATGGCAAGGTCGCAACCTATGGCAATTCAGCAATGGGAGTGGTCCAGTACTTCATGGCAGGTGCCGATCCACCCAATCTGACATGTCAGTTTATCAGGATGGCCCCTCCAAATATGTATAGTGATGCTGCCTACCAAGGTGGACAATACAAATTATCAACAATTGGATCCCTTATGTCCGGTCAATCCTATGAATACAACAAAGCGGTCTGGGATAATGAGAATTATACTACGGATTTCTGGGACAATGTCACCCTGTCAAACAAGTGGCAAATGGTCAATGTTCCTGCAGTTCATATCGGTGGATGGTATGATGCATTCAGCGAGGGAACAATTGAAGGATTCATGGGATACAATTATCATGGTGGGGATGGAGCAAAGGGAAGATCAAAATTGATAATGGGCCCATGGACCCATGGCGGAGTAAACGGTATCGGAAGAATCGGCGAGATAGACTTTCCCGATAATGCCAATTGGTACTACGAAGATGATATGTTCTCCGATATGCTCGATAAATACATGACAAACACATCAAATGATTTCGATAATTGGCCAACGGTACAGTATTATGTTATGGGAGATGCAGATGATCCCGAAGCACCAGGTATGGAATGGCGAAGCTCTGCGGTATGGCCCATTCCATCTAACGAGACTCCCATGTATCTTCATGGCAACGGATCACTGAACGGATTACCTCCCTTGTCAGATAATGAATCCTTCACTTATCGATACGATCCGAAGAATCCGGTACCTTCTATGGGTGGTCAGAATATCGGGATATCCTCTGGACCATATGACCAGAGATCAGTTGAAAACAGAGATGACGTCCTGACATTCACATCAGGTATCCTTGATGAGCCGATAGAGGCAACCGGGAAGATAAAGGCAAAGATCTTTGTGTCCTCAGATAAATATGATACGGATTTCACAGTCAAGATCACCGATGTATATCCTGATGGCAGGTCCATGCTGGTGACCGATGGTGTCATAAGGATGCGAAACAGGAACGGGACCGATCATTGGGAATTCATGGATCCAGGTGAAATCTATGAGGTGGAAGTCGATCTGTGGTCAACTTCATATGTCTGGAACACCGGGCATAGGATCAGGGTCGCAGTATCATCCTCGAACTATCCAAGGTTTCTACCTAATCCCAACACGAAGGCCGGAATATATGGGTCCAGTGAATACGAAATTGCCCGCAACACACTCCATCTCGATTATTTCCGACCCTCGTCTATCATCCTGCCTGTTGTCGGTGAGCTCGGGAATATGGAGCCCGTGGTGCAACGATCTCCGGATCGGAACTCCATAGTGTTCAATGACACGGAATCGATGGAATTCTCGGTCAGGGCCACAGATGAGGATATCTCGAACCTATCCTATGAATGGCATGTCGATGGGATGAGGATCGACGGGGCTGTCCGTCCGAATTTCACCTATCAAGCCATGGTTGAAGGGGATACGGCACACATCATCGGCGTGGATGTCAGGGACCAGGGCCGACCCCCGCTGACCACTTCCGTATGGTGGAATGTCCGCATAAGAAACATCTCGAATGAAATCGTGATCCATGACCATTCTCCCTCGAGCCCCGTTGTCGTGTTCGGGAAGGGGAACGGGATCTTGAATTTCACTATTAATGTCTCGGATGAGGATCCATACCCGAACACGATCATTTGGCTGCTGGATGGTATTCCCGTTGGGGAAGGACTGCCATACCAAAGTCTGATATATGACCATACCTGGGTGGGGAATCATTCCTTGAAGGTGGTCGTCAGTGATGATTACGGTAGCACCAGCATCGAATGGCTCATTTCGATAATGGATGTCGAAGGGGCTCCGGTCATTACAGAACGGTTTCCGGAAATGAGGAACCTTTCATTCGATGAAACGGATGACGGGAGGATCGAGTTCTCGATCTCCGCCTTAGATCCGGATAATGATACTCTGATGGTGACATGGTCGGTGAACGGCAGGGATGCTCAAGGTGAGGGATATCTTTTCATTTTCCGATATGACCATAATTCCTCCGGATCATATCTTGTCAGAGCCCTGATATCGGATGGGACCCATGAAACGTCGATCGAATGGTCGGTCACCATCGTTGATATCAACAGACCTCCGGAAATAGTAGGCAGTGATCCGATGGGGGAAGTAACTGTCAGAGTCAACCAAACGGTTCATTTCTCAATTCTCATATTCGATCCGGATCCGGATGATGTTCTGTTCTATGATTGGTATATGAACGAAACTTCGATTAGACATGGATCCGGTACCAATACTTCGATCTTCATTCTTGATACATCAAATTATTCACCGGGAAACTACGTTCTCAAAGTTTTAGCCTGGGATGAAGGAGGTTTGCACACATCCGTTTCATGGATATTGCACATTATTCCAGCGGTGTCGGACGACGATATTCAACCAAATGATGATGGGGAGATCGAAGAAGACCCACCAAGAGGAAAGAATCAAAACGAGAATGAATTTATTCTCATAACGATTGGCATCATTTTGTCTCTGCTTATTTTCGGGGGTCTTGTTATCTACATCAAACAAAGAAGATCAAAAGATGGCATTTACAGTATATCCGATGAAAAAAGTCTGGATAATACGACAATACATGCTGATAATGACAATACCAATTTTGAATGATAATATCTTCAAAGAACCGACCTTGATATGATATACGAATAGAATTATATTGAAATTTTATCAATATGAAGCACTGTTTAATCGGATCCCACATGATGTGGAAAAAAATTCTCAAAGAAATCCTGGAAACCGATCAAGGGACGTCAGCGAGACTTACAACAATAAGTCTATTCATCAAATTTGACGGCCGCACATTATCCCCCCATGCGTCTCACATTGGTGGCGAAAGCAATAATAAGGGGGATAACCTCCCTGCTTCATGGTGTCCGTCAAGGAAAGGACCGTCAAGGGGAACAGATACCTCTACGTTTCCGCAACATCATCGTATAGAGGCGAGAAGAAGAGGTTCGAGAAATCCATCGGCCCCGTTGACATGGACCCAAAGGTACTGGAAAGGAGGACCGAGTTCTACATGGAGCTTCTGGACCTGAAATCGATCCTCTACAGGGTCTATCTCGAGGCCAGGGATACCCAGATGAAATATCTCCCAAGGTTCTATTCAATCTATCTTGCAATGGTCCGCAACTTCTACTCCTCCTATCTCGAGGACCTCTATCCCTCGGAGTTGGAGAAGTACCAGGATGACCTCATGGTCAAGTACATACATCACACAACCGCCATCGAGGGAAACACCCTGACCCTTGTGGAGGCCGCGCTGGTCCTCGAGGACGGGATCGCACCGAAGGGGAAGCGTCTCAGGGAGATCCATGAGATAGAGAATTTCAAACGGCTTCTGAGATATCTGAGGACGTACAAGGGCGATATCGACATGGACCTGATCAGGAAGATCCATTCCCTGGTGCAGAGGAACATCGATGACGAGCAGGCGGGGAACACGAGAAGGATACCCGTGGGAGTCGTGGGAAGCACCTTCGAGCCTCCGCCGGCACTGTTCGTGGAAGAGGAGCTGGAGGAGCTGATAAAGTGGTACGGGGAGAATCCCGACAACCTCCCGGTGTTCGAGCTTGCATGCATCTTCCATTACCGCTTCGTTGCGGTTCACCCGTTCGTGGATGGGAACGGAAGGGTGGCGAGGGAGCTGATGAACTTCATCCTTCAGAAGCACGGTTATCCCCCTTTGATCATTGAGATAACCGACAGGGAGGACTACCTGAAGAGGCTGCAGATGGCCGATGACGGGGAACCGTCCCCCTTCATCGAGATGCTAGCTCTCAAGATGATCACCGACTACGAGGATGTCATCATGTCGTTCCAGAAGAAGGCCCTGGAAGGGATGAACGAGCTTACGGAGGAGGAGCTTTCCGAGATCATGGGAATGCTCTTTTGGTTCATGTCACTGATGAGGGAGTTCCAGGTGGAGGTCCCCAAGGAGGCCAGGGAGAAGATAAGCTCCATCAGGAGGTTCCTCGAGATGTCGCAGATACCCCAGACGTCCGAAGCACCTTACAGCAGGATCGGTCCGGGTTCGTGATGTTCTGGACCGACCGTTCAACCGGTGAACCTGCGGTACCAGGCGGGGAGCCCGAGATACCGATAGTGGTCCTCTATCTGCTTGGAATAGATCGAGGCATAGAACCTGTTGAAGTCCCTGACATGGAGGATACCCTTCTTGGTTGGACATATGGTATATCCCGTCTCATCTCCCGAAACCTTGACGAACCCCTTATCGACGAGGTCATCGAGTATCCTGGTCGTCATGTTGTGATTTGAACGTATGTGATGCATGATCTCCGATTTGGAGAGACCTTCTTTCATCTCATGAAGCACAAGGTCCAGTTTTTCCTGGAGGTCCTTCTGTGAAAGGTCAATTCCGAGGGCGGAGGAGAGGAGGTTCAGGACTATGCAGGAGTATAGGTTGACGTCCTTGTATCTCCTTTTTCCCACCTTCGGACCCCCTAAGGTAGGTAGCCCTCTATCTCGGGAATGAAAGGTACGAACTCGTAATTGCCCTCGGGCAGCTCTGCGACCACCTGGATGTTGAGAAATCTCTTCAACTGTCCCGGAAGCTTGATCCTCTCATCGACAAGCCAGTCGTAGATCTCGTCGTCGAGCCCCCTGTAGCTCGACCTGGCCCTGAAAAGGAGGACCACCCTGTTGGGGTAGATGCCGTTCTTCTGATGGATATCCGAGAGGGAACGGACCATCTCCCTGATGTCCTCCTCCATCGGTTCCTTCTTGTATTCCCTGATGAAGAGCGAATAACCGGGATTGCCGGACCGATGCAGGAAACGAAGTGGCGTGGGTTTCCTTACGGTGCACGCATCGAAGTGATGACGTCTCTTTTTTCCGACGATATATGCGTCCTTTCTCAGGAGCTCGGGTCTTCTCTTTAGCATTCTGGTGAAGGCTCTGTTCTCCTTTTTCAGATACTTCAGGAACCTCTCGGTCTTCGTCTTCCCTTTCGGGATCTTGTGGAAGGGGGGCCCATCCCTCATCTTCTGTATCGCGGAGAAACGGAAGGAAGCCTTCCTCAGAAAGAGCCTCACAGTACCTAGCAGCCATATGGTAACGAGACCCGCTGCGAAAACGGAGAGGAAGATCAAAAAGAGGAACAGCTTTCCAGAGAAGAGGAAGGCGAGCATAATGATCCCCGACACTATTGTGCCGAACCAGGTGAAATACAGCGAGAAGATCGAATTGAAGAGGATCCGGTCCGCCTTGGAGGAGACCTCCTCGGCAAGCTTGAAAGTGCCCTGGATAGGGTCCTCGATTCCCCTGTAGTACTCTGTCTTTGACATATTTCCACCTTCCACCCTATGCAATATGGTTCCATTTCATGGTATTTAAAACTGTATGAAAGAATCTTCCCAAAATGCGTTTCATCCCGCTATTAATAGGGATCGACCCATGGATTGAACAGGTGATATTATGAGCGACGGAAGAACGAACATCGTGCTGCCCCTTGTTCTCGTGGGAGCGATCCTGCTTTCCACCGTGGGTTTCATGGGGCTTTTATTGACGGTAGTCAAGAACATCGATAACGAAGAGAACGACCTCGAAAATGTGGTTCCCCACAGCAGGGAATACCGATACGCCGAGAAGATCGCCAACAAACACTTCGAAGCCTCCATACAGCAGGGAGAAATCGCCATGAAGAATGCCCCCGAACAGAGACCTATGCCCTCCTCGAAAGGCTTCCAGGAGTCTCTGGAGAGTGAGACCAATGTTGGAATGGACGAGGTCAGAACGAGGTCCGAGGATGAGCTTCTGTCACAGAATGGCTATGTATCCGTCGAGGATGCGCCGAGGGCCCCGGCTGTCGAGATGGAGGAGACCTTCGGACTGATGGACGGAAAGGGTGAACTCCTGGTCTCCGCCAGCGAGTGCCTACGGGAAGGAAAGGCCCCCGATTTACTATCGGTCGTTGAGATCGAGGATGAGCTCGATATGCCTGTCGGAGAGGAAGGTGTCAGGATCAAGACGGAGCATATCTCGGATCTGGATACGGAACTTGAGTTGGTATCAGATGAGATGGGGGGTTATCTCGGAGAATATTCTCCGGGAACCAAGGAAGCTGGTCTCTCCGAGGAAGATATCGACGGCTTCTCATGGGACCTCTCCAACAGGACCACCCGTGACAGCGACCGGGACGGCAATCCCGAATACATCAACTATCTGAGGGTATTTTCCGGTAAGCGGAATGATACTCTCCTCAACGGCACATTGACATGGATCGTCGGATACAATTTTACCTACGAGGACATCAACAGTGACGGGATCCCGAACATGGAGGAGAGGACCTTTGTCAAATATGCCAATTACACGGTCAACGGAAAGAAGGTCGCAGAGGGTATATCCTTAACTAGAACCCTTCACAACGATACGGACAACAACGGAGCCGTCGACAGGATAGAGATCAGGCATCTATCCTATGGATACAGGTTCACCCTTCTGAAAGGAGTGAAGAGCTACGCTACTGCTGGTGAGCTGGTAATCATCGACGGGGACAACGACGGAACCTTCGAGGACAGGGAGGGAACCGCCGTCTTCTACTACAAATATGAGACTGGGAGCCCTCTCGTAACCGTCAGGGAATCGGTAGTGATGGTCAGAGGGAAGGAGAAAGCGGCGTTCAGCGAGCTTTCAAGGCTCGCCTTCACAAGGATCAACAGCACCGCTGGCAAGACTCTTCTCGAGAAAGGTTACGGGTGGACCTTGAAGGTCCAGGAAAATTCCAGAAACCTCGTGATAGTTGCGGCAAACAACAACACCCTGACGGGAAGGCTCCAGTATGTGATACTGAATGCCACG
>JBLIRL010000066.1:0-13647 GCA_049472275.1 Thermoplasmatota archaeon
GTTTCATCGGGGAAAGCCTGATTGGCTATGTCTTTGACCCCTTGTTTGAAAACCTGTGGACGCCGGTAATATCAGGGTTAAGCAGTCTCCTCGGTGGTTCCGGATTTCACGACGATGATGGGTTTGATCCTCGAAACCCCCGAGACGATATCCATGAACCTTCTTCCGTTCTTTAGACCCTCGACGTACATGAGGATAGCATCGGTATTTGGATCCGAGCAGAAGAATTCGAGAAGCTCCTCGTCGCCGATATCAGCCTTGTTCCCGGTCGAAACGACACCGGAGACCCCGATACCTTCCTCGAAAACCTTGCCCATCAGGGCGGCTCCAAGTGCACCTGACTGCGTGATGATCGCGACCCTTCCCTTCATGACATCGCCGGGTCCGAACTGCGCATTGAGGCTGGAGGGCGTATAGATGATCCCGAAGACGTTCGGACCGAGAAGACGTACGCCGTACCTTCTCGCCACTTCAACAAGCTCCAGCTCACCTTCGATATTGCCGCTCTCACCGAAACCGGCGGATACGATGATCGCATAGGGAATTGACCTCTTCCCCACGGATACCAGAGCCTTCCTCACGAGGTCCGATGGGAGACATATCATGGCAAGATCGATACTCTCCCTGACCTCATCGAGATCCTTTACCGATGATATGCCCGCAACCTCGTTTCCCTTGATGTTCACCGGGAATATCTTCCCCTTGAACCCTCCTTTCCTGATGTTGTCCACGAGCTTGTATCCGAGCTTGTTAGGGTCCGAAGATGCTCCTATTACGGCGATCGCTCCCGGGGAGAAGAAATTATCGAGACCGGTGGTGAGGCAGGATTTCTCTCCCATGGCGCCCTTCTAACGAATGAAAGCATAAATAGTTAGGTCCGAAAAAACAGAAAGGACCCGTTGAAGGGTCCCTTCACAGATGTTTTTTCTTCTATTCCTTCCTCTCAACCATGTAGAGGATATCATCCCACGGATGGCGGTAGAGACGTTCGTTCAATCTCTTCTGGTCCAGGGCATGTCCGATGAGACCGATGGAACGACCGAGGACGAAGAAACCGTTGAGATACCCGAGGTCCACGATCTTCTTGACCTCATCGTCGTCGAAATAACCGACCTCCCTCAGCATGTCCACCATTAGGACACCTATCGTTCCGTCGACGTTGAGGATGAGATTGGATTTCTTCTGTGTCGTCACAGCCTGCACTCCGAGAGCGAAATCGAGGAGATCGGTTTTCGGGAAATTGTTCCTTGCGTACTCTATCAGAAGAGTGACCCTTCCATCCGGATTCTCCAATGATTTGACCCTGTGTCCGATTCCGGGTATCTTGATGTTGCTCGTCTTCATCTCGGCGACGAAATCCCTGGGTGCGACACCTCTGGAGAAGGCATCGCTCATGTACTTTGCGCAGCCATCTATAGCACCACCGAACCTCGGCCCGATGGTAAGCAGACCTGAACAGAGACAGGATATGAGGTCCTTTCCCGCCCTCGATGTTATGATCGCATTGTGCGCACCCGAAACGGCGGGTCCGTGGTCAGCAACTATCATCACCGCAAGCTCGATGAACTCCGTTGCCCACTTGGGGAACCTTCTTCCGAACCAGAGAAGTGATATCACGTCTCCCAGCTTTCCACCAGAATGGACTATCTCGGATATGGGATATCCGCCATAGTTCACCTCCTCTCCCCTGTCGTCCGCGACGGTCGTGATGAAAGAGGTCGGTTTTCTGATCATCCCCCTCTTCATCGCATCCGCATAATCCACGGGTATGATCGGGACGTTCCTGGGCTCCTCAATCGGTGTGATCTTTCCCTCGTCCTTCAATTTGATGAAGGTCCTCGCGATCTCGTCTCCCAGCGTGTCGAAGGAGTTCGGAACGACCACACCGGCCTTCTTGAGCGCCTTGTTCTTTGCATCGGCCGTTTCGGCCTCCGCTCCGGCCTTTGCACCGGCATGACCGAACTGCACGCCCTCCGGGAACATCTTCGAGCAGGTCCCCATGACCCAGAACACTATCGGTTTCGTCAGGAGACCCTTGTTCACGGCTTCGGCGACCTTGTATTCCTCGTCGCCGCCGAGCTCTCCCAGCGCGACCATCATCTTTATCTTCGGATTGGCCTCGTACCTTAGCAGATGGTCTATGAGGCTTGATCCCGGATACTTGTCACCTCCGATAGCAACCCCCTCGAATACACCGTCGGTGTTGTGAGATATAATATTGAACATCTCGTTGAGAAGTCCTCCGGACTTGGTGACGAGCCCGACGGACCCTCTCCTGTAGAGCTTCTGCTCCTTGATGTTCTCGAGTGTACCTCCGGTGTTGCCCACCTTGAAGGCCCCGGACCCGATGGCCCCAACGGTGGCCGGACCGATGATGATCTTTCCAAGTTTCTTGGAGAGGTGTCCGAGTTCCCTCGCCTTCCTCTCCGGAACGCCCTCGGCTATCACGGCAACGACCCTGATGTGTTTATTGAGCAGAGCTTCCTTCGTGCTCGGATAGGCGGACCTGAACGATGCGAAGTTCACCATGACGTCCACATCGGGATTGGCCTTGGTGGCCGCCTCTATCGAGGGATATATGGGGATCAATATCTCCCCCGTTCCCCAGTGGGCCTTGTGCGTTCCGGAATTGCCGGGATTTATCAATCCTGCCACAGAGGGCTTATCCCTTCCGGAAAGATAGTCGAAATCGAGCATCCTCTGGACCGCCTTGGTCTGCATGTTGTAGACTATGGATCTTGAGTTTCTCGAGAACAGTAAGTAAGGTTCCATCACTTCACCCCCCTTCCGTCGTCCTTGAGGGCCATTGGTATTATCGATGTCATGTGGACCTCCGGACCGAACACCTTTATCAGGATCCCGATCTCATCACCAAGCGCCCTCATCTGATCCAATCCTGCCTTGTAGTTCGGACCACCCCTCCTCACGTATATCCTCACACCCACCTCCTTCATCCTATCCGCATATTCCCTCAAGGCCTGGATGATACCCGTGAACGTCTTGGCGACGTCAGTGAAGTTCGCGATCCCACCGCCGATTATGAGGACCTTGTCCTTCCCTGATCTGTGCTTCTCCTTCGTCATCAGCGACAGGATCGTTTTCGCGTAGAGGAAGGTCTCCTCGGTGGAAGGGTTCCCTGAGTACTCCCCGTAGTTGGAGAGCTCCTTTCCGAAACCGAGGTCCACTATGGTATCAGCATACACGACGGAAGCCCCCCCGCCTGCCACCATCGTCCATACCTGTCCTTCGGGATTGAGGATGGTGAGCTTCAGGGATGCACCGGTCTTCTCGTCCAGTGATTTGATATACGCCTCCTCAGGCGCCGGGTCCTTTCCGAAGGGTTCCGGGAACTCGCCGAAGTCCCAAACACCGACATTCTGGTAACCTGCGGTATCGTCTACCTTTGCGACCATATCGAGCACTTTTATCTTTCCGTCGACGATGGTGAACGGATTTATCTCGAAATAAACGAAGTCATGGTTCACGAAGAACTGATATATGCCCTTGAGGAACGGAAGAAGCAGTTTCCTTTCCTCAGCGCTGATGTCCTTGAGAAGGCTTTCCGGATCGAACTCCTTATCCTCAAGGGGTGATATCACGGCCTCTCTTACCGTATCCCAGACGGATTCAATATCAACCCCGCCCTGAGTTGAGAAATAGATGTGATCGCCGTCCGCCTCCATCTTGACGGCGATGTAGTACTCCTTGTCATGAGGTATGAAGGGCTCGATGAGGAAATGGGTCAACTTTCCCTTCACCTTTCCGATCTTGGCGCTCTTTCCCATCTTCTGTTTTATGAAGTTCGCTGCTTCTTCGAAGGAAGCGTCAAGCAGGACCAGGCCCGATTTTCCCCTCTTACCGAACAACTGGTCCGGTTTAACCACGAGCCTCATGTTCTCGAGCCACGGGTTATCATCCGGCAATCTGTCGATGTCGGTATCCGGATCTGCCAGAATCGGCATGATATCGAACTTGACCTTCTCTCCAGTATACTGCGGCATCATCCTGTAAAAGATCCTTTTTGCATCGTATTCGCGAATTCCCCTTCGGGCCATGTTTGGACCACCGGCGGCATAAATACAGTAACCTGATATAAACCCATAGGTCCGATTTCGATATTTTGAGCGCTCATACTATTATTTATGCTCTCATTTACGATTTTTGGCATGAATATTCAATGGATTGTAAAAGTTTCACTGCCTGCCGTATTCTTATGGGGGAAGGATTTTAATATGAATGTAACACACGAGGGCGGCATTACCCGGGATGATGAATATTTTGGTCTGCTGAACGTAACATGTCCTTTACTGACAACCACCCCGAACGGACCTGTTCTCTTGAACTTATTCGAGTTATGACCAGGTCCCAGATCATGCCTTCATCAAGAATCCCCATTTGCCGCAGAACCAGTGATGGGTCAGGGGAATTATCGATACGGTGAAGTTGAAGTAGAGGTCGAGCTGATCATACCAGCCTCCATTCGTTCCACCTTTATAGAAAAGACCGATCCCCTCCTTGAAGGAACCAGGGGAGATCCAGTTGGGGATCAGCCATGGCTGGGCAATTATCAAATGAAATGCGAAGTAAAGGAGGATTATCGACGGGACAAGGACCGCGATCCTCTTAAGCACCCTCATTCCGGAACTCTTCGTTCCAGCGAAGTTCGTTGTATATACCCCGAGGAGGATGGCAGGGGTCAGTGGGTATGTTCCCATGTAGAGAACCCTGTGCCAGCGGTGCTGGAAGGTGAGAGATTCCTCCCAGGGAGCTATGTACGGAAGAACGAAATAGCACAGGTAAGCTATCACCGCACCGATCAAGACGGCTGCAATGAGAAGGAATATGCCGTACGCGATGTCATTTTTGATTCCGAGCTTCTTTTGCAGATCCGGCAGCCAATCCTTGAAAACGAGAGCATACAGGAGAGACATTATGATTACCCACTGGCTTATTGCCAGGAACCTGTCCATATCACCTGGGTCGAACTTTTCCCTCGAGAAACCATTTCCCACATAGCCATAGAATATGAGGGCCCAAAAGAACCAGATGAAAAAATACCAGAAAACAGCCTTAAGGAGATCGTTCTTCATCCATCCCACGAGCTTGCCCTTGAACATGAAGTCATCGAAGCCGTAGATGAAGAAACCAAAGACTATGAAGCTGAAGTGACCCGTCATCACGATCAGACCATGGTCGAACGGGGACGGTTGGATCGCATCCGGTGAGACCGCGAAAATTGTCAACATTATCCACTGGTTAACGAAGAATATCACTATTGCACCAAAGATGGACACGAACTGTCTGAACAGGCCTCCCATATCGGGTACTGGCTGCCTCCTGAAATAGTGGCTCTGGCATATCGATATGAGAACGTAATAGCCCAGCATCGGGGAGTAATAGTTCCAGAAAGCTCCTGGACCGATCATGCTCCAGAACAGAAGTAGTACGGCCATCCCGATACCCAGTCCGAGCGCTGCTCCGTATAACCAGGTCCTGTTTCCCCATCTCAGAACATACGACATCAGTGAACACCTCTAGATCGATCGTCAAAGCAAGGACTGTTGCAATAGGTCGAAAGGCCCGGCGGCGTTCACCGGTCCCATTCGGTGTAAGTTGATTCCCGTTAAAAACATTTCCACGATGCAACGTGATGTCCCTTCCTGCAAAAAGCTAATTTAACCATTCTTCATTAACCTGTGCCGACCGTCCCATCCTTACCGGGGAACTCCCTAAGAACCAGGGGTTCGAGGGCGACAGGACAGAAAGATCAGAAGGGTGAGGCATCATGTTTCAGGAAAAAGAGCAGTTCATGAGCACAGAGGAGATCAGGGACCAACAACTTGCCAGGATCAAAAAGCAGGTCAAGCACGCATATGACAATGTGGAATTCTACAGAAAGAAGTTCGACGATATTGGCCTCAAACCCGGGGATATTCGATCGCTCGAGGATATCGGAAAGATACCATTCACTGTGAAGGATGACCTGCGGGACCATTATCCATACGGGATAATCGCTGTTCCCATCGAGAGTGTCCACAGGCTCCACGCATCCTCCGGTACGACGGGTATCCCGACCGTTGTATCCTACACCAAGAAAGACCTTGATACCTGGTCGAACCTGATGGCCAGGTGCTATTCATGCGCGGGAGTGACACCTGACGACATTGTGCAGAACGCCTACGGATACGGTCTATTCACCGGAGGCCTGGGGTTCCATATGGGAGCGGAGAGGCTCGGCACACTCGTGATCCCGACAGCCACGGGGAACACCAAAAGGCAGATAAGCATGATGAAGGACATGAAGACAACGGTTCTCTGCTGCACTCCCTCCTACGCACTCTATCTCATAGAGGCCCTTAAGGAGGAGGGTGTGGACCCTTCGGACCTCTCCATCAAGATAGGGATGTTCGGTGCCGAGCCATGGTCAGATGAGACACGAAAGCACATCGAAAAGAGTCTCGGGATCAAGGCACAGGACCTATATGGGATGTCCGAGCTCTACGGTCCGGGTGTTGCCGTCGAGTGCCCCGATCAGAACGGACTGCATATCTGGGCGGACGAGTTCTATGTGGAGACGATAGATCCCGACACCGGGGAAGTACTACCACCCGGCGAAAAGGGGGAGATAGTGTTCACCATGCTCTCCCGGGAAGCTATGCCGCTCCTCAGGTACAGGACTAAGGACCTGGCGGTCATAAACTGGGAGAAGTGCACGTGCGGAAGGTCCCACCCGCGGATAATGAGGATCAAGGGCAGATCAGACGATATGCTCATAGTGGGCGGTGTGAACGTCTTCCCGTCCCAGATTGAGGACATACTCGTGGGAATACCTGAGCTCGGCGAGCAGTTCCAGATAGTTCTGGAGACCGCAAAGCTGGACAACCTTTACGTTCAGGTCGAGGTTGCCCCTGAATTCTGGGGGAAGGTGGACATCAAAGAACTTGCCCAGAAGGTAAGCGATGCCCTGCAGGCTTCACTTACACTGAGAGCAAGGATCGAGCTGCTTGAACCGGGAACGATTCCCAGGACCCAGGGCAAGGCCAAGAGGGTCATCGATAAAAGAAAGAAGATCTGAATGTGTTATCCGAAGTTATATCGGACGGAAAATCACCTAGATAATCATATAAAGGACCGGCAAGAATATCTACGAAGACCAGGATAATCGCTGAACTGGACATCCATCACGGAGGACTAATATTGAGACAACAGAGGACCATGTCTTTCATCATTCTTTCGATACTTCTTATCTCCCCCTTCATTGCATTCGCAGAATCGTCCGAGGCCGATGGATCCACAGAGAACGGTGTTACCACACGGGGAGAGGAGACCTTGCGGTTCCAGCTTGAGTTCGACCCGGCAGGGGTCGCCTTCTATGACGTGGAAGGATTCACCGCCATCTCGAAGGAGGGTATGGACACAACGACCATACCCGGTGAGCCTCTTGTTCCGATCTCGGTGCATTCCTTCGTCTTGGACCCCTATTCCACCGAGATATATGTGGACCTGATATCATCCGTCTCGTCCGTGATCCCCGCTCCCGGACCCTTGCTTGGAGTGCCCGAGCAGGTTCCGATAAGCATGCCTCGGGAGATACCCCCCTCCGAGGCAGATATCCTGCTGGACGGACCTATAAGAGCTCTGAGCTCCGGGTATATTAGGGGATACAAGGTCCAGGATATCGCATTCCAGCCCGTGGTGCCCCGTCAGGACGGATTCCTTGAGGTCTTCACCAGGATTGAGGGAGTGATAAGGTTCCAGGCGCCCGCTGGAATGGAAAGGACTGACTCGATGCAGAGGCCGACCTCTGCCTTCAGGTCCTATCTCGAGGGAAGGATCGAGAATCCCGACGACCTGGACCGTTTCATGGCCCGACCTTTCTTCTCCCAGATCGGCTCCCCTCTGAAGCAGGAGGATGTCCAGTACGTCATTGTCACCGATTCGTCCAAGGTCGGGGACCATCTTCAGAAGATCCGTGACTGGAAACAGAAGAAGGGCGTTCCGGCCAGGATCGTCGAGATGTCCTTCATCAAGTCCAACTACAATGGAACGGACGATCAGGAGAAGGTCCGCAACTTCCTCAAGGACGCTGTTGCCACATGGGGTGTCGAATATGTTCTCCTCGGGGGAGATATCTCCGTCGTGCCATATCGCTCCACCTATGTCAAGTCAGGTTCTTACACCGAGAGCGATTGTGCGGCCGATCTGTATTATTCTGACCTCGACGGCTCCTTCAATGCGGACAACGACACCACATACGGAGAGGTCTCCGACAGTGTGGACCTCAGACCAGATGTCATCGTGGGAAGAGCACCGGCCCAGACCCAATCGGAGATGGATACGTTCGTGACGAAGACATTGAGATACGAGATAGATCCCCTTACCGGCTACCTCGATAATATGACCCTCGCAGGGGAGTATCTGGATGCGAACACGAACTCCTCTCTTGGTATGGACCTTATCAAGAACTCACTCCTGCCGTCGAACGTTAACGCAACCTCTCTTTACGACAGCGCAAAGGGAGTTTTCGGAAACCTCAACAGACCGAATTTCATGGGCCAGGTCGACCTCGGACTCTCCTATGCGTTCCATTCGGGCCATTCCAATTACAATGTGATGAGTGTAGGGACCGCGAGCAACGGCTATATGTACAGCAGCAACATACCAGCCTACAGCGGGGATTACAGGATAGGTGTCATGAACTCCATTGGCTGCATTGCAAACAGGTTCAGCATCAATGACTGCATCGGGGAGCTGCATGTGAAGGAATCGGACGGGGGGTCCGTTGTCTTCATAGGAAACAGCAGATACGGATGGTATGCACCGTACTCTCCGGGCAACGGAGCTTCTGAGGTCTACATGCGGAGAATGGCAACGGAGCTCTTCTCCAACGGAAATAACAACATGGGGGCGCACTTCGCTTTGGCAAAGGATGCTTATACCGGATGGGCAGGTTCCGACAATGCCTACCGGTGGATCCAGATGGCGCTCAACATGATGGGAGAACCGGAGATGCAGGTCAGGACGGCCGAACCATCGGTCCTGAACATCACTCTCCCTGCCAATATCGGAAGGTCCTATCCCGATTTCTACATAGATGTGAAAGACGCGAACGGATCCCCTGTCAAGGATGTGCTCGTATGCCTTCAGCAATCAGGGTATTATTCCTACAACCTGTCCCAGAGCAACGGCAGGGCATACTTCAACTTCTCCACGAGCTCATATGACCGGGTGAACGTGACGGCTACCGGTTATAACTTCCTTCCCTTCACGGGCAACATATCCATCGACATCAAACCTCCGAACCTGAGCATCACCTCGGGCGACAATGCCACCACGGGTGAGCACCACTTGTTCAACTGCTCTGCGTCCGACGAATCGGGTATTCAGAGGGTCTACCTGGATATGAGGTACGAGAACCAGGACAGCAACGACACCGTGACCTATTACTTGGTCAACACCGGGGAATCCTGGTGGACGGAACTGCCAGTCCCATTCAATTCGACCGCCGATCTGGTCTACAGGTTCCGGGGCCGTGACAATTCCGGAAACTGGAACGAGACAGGATGGAACATCGTGGATGTCATAGACGACGATCCTCCATGGTTCCTCGAGGATTCCACGGCAAGTTCGGGGACAACGGGGGATCATATCAACTTCACGATAGCAGCACAGGACAACATCGATCTCTCATCCATGACCCTCAACCTATCCTGGAGCGGTTCCGAAGATCATCATGAGGCCGAAATGACAAGGAGCGGAGACATCTGGTATCTCAACTGGAGTGTACCGGCGGACCGTGTTGGCCTGCTTGAGTACCGCGCACTGGTGGAGGATGGGGCCGGGAACCGCAACGGATCGCTCGAGGGTAATATCACCGTCCTGGACGACGACAAACCATACTTCATCGAGGACCTGACGGATTCAACGGGGAACACATCGAATAATTTCAATTTCTCTGTTGGTGTCAAGGACAATATCGGGGTTGAATCAGTATTCGTGGAATACTGGAGGGGTGATTATCCGGAACACGAGACTAAGGCCATGTCGGAGGTCGATGGCATATGGTCATACGTGATCGAACTATCATCTTCCGACCTCGAATATTTGCATCACATCTTCCACGCGGTTGATACTTCCGGCAACTGGAATCACACCAATGAGGGCACCGTAACCGTTGAGGATGATGACGGACCGTATTTCATCAGGGACTGGACCGAAAGGACCGCCACCACCGGGGAGATCATTGAGATAAGGATATCTGTCGCTGACAATATCCGTGTGGATTCCACCGTGCTTTACTGCTCCGTCTCAGAAGATCCGATCCCGATGGAAAGGGACGATGACGGTATGAACTGGACTGTTGAGATATCGATCCCGTATGACTCTCTCGAGCCGATAATCTACTCATTCCAGGCATGGGACCCCTTCAACAATACCAACATCGTCGGGGATCGGACCATCGAGGTCGCCGATGATGATGCTCCCGTCTTCGGTGAGGTGAACATTCCCGATTCCGTGAAGGCAGGGGAGCTCCTGTCGGTGGAGATCGAGGTGGACGACAACATAGCTGTAGAAGATGTCAACATGGAATGGTGGCTCGGGGGATCCGCCGAGAAGCAGAAACTGCCCATGCTCCTGACGGAGGAGAGCTACAACACCTCCTTCACCGTACCAATCGATGCTTACGGAACATTATATTTCATGCTGGACGCTTGGGATGCCTCCGGAAATGTCCGAACCTCCGACAGGTTCGATGTCGACATAGTGGAATACGTTCCACCCGAGGACCCCGGCGATGATGACCAGCCTGTCGATCCTGGGGACGACGATGACCTGGATCCCGATGACGACGATGATGATCCGGCTTGCGACGATGATGACGGGGACATCCCGAGCATACCGACTGCGGGGACCGACTGCGACGGCGACGGTATGGATGACCTGTGGGAATACAACAACGGTCTGACGATCGGCCTTGATGATTCGGATATGGACGCCGACGAGGACGGAACAAGCAACCTCATCGAATATCGGGAAAATACCGATCCGCAGGACAGCTCAAGTTTCCCGCTCCCGGGGAACGAGGCGGTCAATAATGATTGGGATACCCAGACAATGATGTTCATACTCATCGGCATTGCAGTTATCATCGGCTCCGTCATAGTCATCACAACAGCTGTCATTGTCAGGAAGAAACGCTCGATATCGGATTCTGATGAAATGGTCCTTGACGATGAAGACGACGATGACGTCATGTCCTGGGATTGACCTGCATCAACCAATATGACCCTTAAGGTCCTCCCATCTTACCACTTCTCCCCAGAAGGTGAAAGGTGGACGGGAAAGGAATCGCTCCCTTTCGTCCTGATCTCCCGACCTGACATCCGTTCCCTCCATCAGGACCTGAACCCTGTATCCCCTCCATCTCAATTCCTGCACTGTCGAAAGTACGCAGCAATCCGCGGTCAATCCCACCAGAACAACACTGTCGATGCGCTCTCTGCTCCCGATGCTATCCGTCAACCATTTTCCGAATGCCCAAGGGTCCTGATACGGCTCTCCCGGAACGGCTGAGGGATCCCCTATACCATCCCTTGTCCATATTGGGGAGTTCATGCATTTGACCCATGGCCCGGACTTCCGGAGGTCTGACGGGAGAAGGCTCGAATAACCCCATTCTCCGGGTCTGCAGCAATCCCTGTCGTCCCCGGGTCTCGGCTGTCGATAATCGGATATTATCTCCGATACCATCAGGGATCTTTCACGAAGAAATGGAAATAGATCATTCAGAAGGAACCCGACAGCCGTCCCCTGAACGAAGGATCTTCCGCCCTGGGATGCAAAATCGTTCTGGAGGTCTATGCAGAGGATCGGCAGTTTCGGGGACATGTATGATGACTTAAGTGCCTGCAATGTTTAAAAAGTAACTGTTTGATACATTCTTGCATATGTTCGGCGATAAGAGACCGATAGGACCGATGATTATTGGATCGACGGTGATCTCATTACTCATTTTGACCCTAGGCCCAGCTTTTGCCAGCGATCCTTTCCCTATAGCTTCCGAACCGAGGAACCTAACTGCCGAACCGGGAAACGGTGTGATAGAGCTTCTGTGGTCCGAACCCTCGATCGGGTCCGCGACCGTAACACATTACTTCCTCTACAAGACTCCCATAGGAGATACGACCGAGAAGATACAGATAGAGGCACCCGAAACGAGCTACGTTGACTGGGAGGTCGAGAACGGGAGGGACTACCATTATTACGTCACCTCATACAACAGCTTCGGCGAGAGCGTTGCCAGCAACGAGATCTATACCAGGCCGGACGGGGATAAACCGGTAGTGACCATTCACTCCCCGAACGAGGGAGCCGTTATCGGCTCCGATCTGATATCTGTCACATGGAGCGGGTACGACATAACATCCGATATCGTGAAATTCGAGATCAGGCTCGATACCGGACCGTGGATGGACAAGGGAACCCAAGAAGACCATCAGTTCACGGACATCCAAAGCGGCAACCATTTCGTCGAGATCAGGGGGTCGGACCCCGCCGGGAACAGAGGTACCGATATCGTGAATTTCACAGTGGATGAGATCGATCCCAAGGTGAGGATCCTCTACCCCTCTGAGAACGAGGTCATCTCGGAGGATCATGTAAATATCACCTGGGAAGCATATGACATGCTCTCGGGAATAGACACCTTTGAGGTCAAGTTCAACGGTTACTACTCCAATTACAAGGGCGGAGAGATGTTCTACAATCGAACCAATATCCGGGACGGATCGTTCCTCATCGAGGTGATCGCCACCGACTTGGCTGGCAACAAGGGAAGCGACGAGGTCAACATCACCATAGACACTCAGGGACCAACATTGACAGTATATCAACCGGTGGAGGGATCCTACATCAACGGAACCGTTGTGGAAGTCACATGGAACTCGAACGATGCAGGTTCGGGGATCGAGGATTTCTTCCTGAAGATCGATGAGGGTGATTGGATCGATCTGGGATTATCGACCGAGATCTCACTGAGAGATCTCGAAGAAGGAGAGCATGTGATATCGATCAAGGCAGTTGACAGGGCCGGTCTCGATACAGTTGTTGAAAGGGCTGTCATCATCGACCGGACATCTCCGGAACTTACCATACTGTCTCCCCAGGAGGATGGGATTATCGGGACGACAGAGGTCATCATTGCCTGGAAGGCCCTTGACGAAGGTTCCGGTCTATCCCACTTCAGATTCCGCATAGATGGAGGAAGATGGTTGAAGACCTACGAGCAGGAGATGGAACTTGTCTCCCTTTCCCACGGGGATCACAAGGTCGATATCATTGCTGCGGACCTTGCCGCAAACGAGGTAATGAGGTCCATCAACTTCTCCATCGACAGACAGGCCCCTGTGATAATCGAATACGGTCCCGTGGGTTCGGGGGTGAAGAGACCGGAAGCCATCTGGTTCATCTTCTCCGAGGAGATGGACATCGAGCGAATGGAGGTGACAGTTGGCAACATCAAGCGCGGGGACACAGGTGAATACGTCGGCCGCGCCGGTCGAGGGCGGGCGGGCAGCCCACTGGCCAATCCGTTCCGCATCGGCAAGCACGGCAATCGAGAGCAAGTGATCGCCCGATACCGGTCCT
>JBLIRL010000067.1:0-13480 GCA_049472275.1 Thermoplasmatota archaeon
TTAATTATTATGAATTCATATCAATATATGATCTTCTTCATCGTTTATAATTGCTATCACGTACCATTCCCTGCGAGTTATGCATAATTGACGAGAAGGGAATGGTACATGGGTCTGGAGCCACTATTCTGATATTGTTCTGTTGGCTCCGGGTCCAGCAAAATCAAATAGCTTGATGATGAATTGGCGATTTTGCAGACTTCGATGTTAAGCTCCTATATTGTTGATTTTTTAAGCATCAAAGTGCAGGTGTCGGGACCTTTGAGCTGCCCAATAATTGACGGGTACCAAAGCTCAAAGGTCCAAAAAAATAAGAAATAATTAACATCTAATCATATTTATCGTATATAATCAGATATACGCACCATTCCCTGCGGACTATGTATAATTGACGAGAAGGGAATGGTGCAGGTGTCGGGATTTGAACCCGAGCAGAAGGCTTGGAAGGCCTTAATCCTAACCAGCTAGATCACACCTGCGGGTGTTGGGGGCTGTGTATACTGAATTGGTAATTAATCGTTTCTGTCAACCGAAAAGCGGGTACAACCAGGGACCTGGGAACCATCCCGGATAGAAGATATACACCAACCCCAGAGCGAGCCCCGGGACGATCTGGGTGGTGGCGTTGTCGTCCGTTTTGAAGGATAGGATTATGTTCTCTGTGAAATTGGCATTTCGGTATATCCTGAAGAGTTCGGGCCTCATCCTCGTCATTCCGATTATCTCGAGGGCCTCACCTAGGACCATTGAAGATGCAGCGAAGACGGCCAGTATCGGATGGTATCCGAAACACATGAACATGATCCACGTGAAGAGCATGCCAAGAGGCATAACGAGCCATTTCCGCCACAACCTGATCTCGCTGATTACGGGATCCGCGACGGTGTAGATGATGATTACCGGGAATGCGATCTGCTGCGGGAGCACCAGCATGAGGGCCATGGAGGTCCAAAGGGCCCATGCATATGATGCGACGTTCTGCTTCTCGTGTTCTCTCTGCCCGAAAAGGACCTTCCCCTTTCTAATCCTGACCATCTCGACGACAAGCGGGACCACGCCGAGAAGGAGTATCAACCAAAGTTTCATGGGGATGTGGAGGAAGGTCGGAGGAAAGAGATAGTAGACCACCACCAGTCCGGATATCAGGTGTATACTCCTGCGGATCATATGGTTCTTAGCGGAGATCACATACCTGACCTCTTCCAGATCGTCCTCCAATCTACCGACGCTCCATTTTCCCTGTACATGATAATTGAATCAAGATATATATTGGGTCCGAGAGAGTTCGGCCAAATATTATAATTACAAAGCCCGTTAAATGTCGGATATCAGGAGGTTAGTCACTGAAGCAAAGGACCGTGGAGGCCTCGTGCCCAAGCTGCGGCACACAAGTCATCCTAAGACTTCCCAGGGGAGCGCAGGAGGGTGCCTTCTCGGTCAACTGCCAGGATTGCGGCCAGAACATCGATCTTGAGATCATGGTCTCCCGTTCCGGGAAGGAGAGGATCAGGATCAACGGGAAGGTCTTCAGCCCACCTTCGGTGGAGCCTTCCGAACCATCCACAGGAAAGAGGGGCAAGGTCCTTGTTGCTACCGAGGTGGAGGATGACGGGGATGTCGAGGTCAGGTGGGGGCCGGATTACAGCACAAGGATCAGGATCGCATTCTTCCTTCTCATAATTGTGGGGATTCTGGGAATAGCATCCTCCATCGCAACCGTGACAAGCTCGTTCACGATAAGAGACCTCGAGGAGCAATCCCCCAACGATACCGTGACATTTTCGGTCTGGGTTTTGGATGCAGCGACCGGCAGGAGTCTGGAAGGGGTCGATGTAAGTCTGAGAGACGGAAGTTATTACGTTAACGGATCGACGGACAACGAGGGCCTGGTCGTTCTGCGGAACGTCAGGACCGGCAGTCTGGACATGGTGCTTCATCACCCGGAATACAAGACCACAAAGGGTTCCGTGTACATATCCAAGGGAACACCGAACGTGCTGGATGTTCCCATGGAAAGGGGAAGTCCGTCGGAAACGGCCGAGGCACCTCTCACAACCCTTGAGGCAAGGACATATTCTCCGGAACTCACGAACATCATGGCCATCGTGATGTTCCTGTCGTCCATCTCGGCCTTCATTTCGGCTTTCTTCGTGAGATCCAGGGAGTTCTTCACCCTGGCTGTGATAATGGCATTTCTGTCGATCTTCTCCTTCGGGTTTCTCATCGGTACTCTGCTGTCGCTTGCGGCGGTGATCATCGTGATAAATTCCTATAGAGGTTTTTTCCACAACTACGAGCTCAGGATGCTACTTGAGGAGCAGGGCCGGGAAGATCTCAAGCAATTCTTCATGATGCAGAGACCGCAGCCGCCGCAGCTGCCGCCGGTGAGGTGAGATGCCCGTCTCATGATAGCTCGTCACCGCAGAACGGACAGAACTTCGGGGTTCCCTTGGTGTTGATCCTCTCACCGCAGTACGGGCAGAATCTCATCTTCTTGACACCTACAGGCATCTTTACCTGAACACCCTTGCGGCCCATTGGGGTCGTTGCTCCCTCCGCTTCCGGATCCACGGGTTCCGCCTCTGTGACAATATCTCCCTCGGGGGCGCCATCCTGCTCTGTCGATGGATTGGGTCTTGTGAAATAATCCTCTTCGACGGTCTCTCCATCCGTTATCCCGAGACCTTTCGCGATCTGGGCCAGTCCGCCTCCTTCCTCGTCATAGACGATCACGAGGTCGGGCTTCATCTTCTTCATCCTGCCCACTCCCTCCTTGTCCCCGATAAGGAAGTAAAGATTGGCGGCCTCCTGGAACTTCCCCATCCTCTCGAGCTTTCTGGCATTGTCCGAATATTCGCTCTTCATCTTCTCGGAGAGCCTCCTGATATTCTCCTCATCATCGATCGATCTGTATATCCTAAGGGCCTCTGCATAGAGATTGAGGGATTCGTACCAGGCTGCCTGGTTCCTCCTGTCCTCGATGAACGTCTTTTCCCTTTGTCTAAGTTCCTCCTCATCGCTCATTAAGGAGCCTCCGAAACGGACCTACGTGATGTCAGATATTCCCGAGTATTAATAAGATTGCAGGTAATTACCGGGTAATCTAACTCATCTGTATGGATGTCCTGGCTATATCCAATGTGATCCTGTTTTTCGAAAAGGTATTTATAAGGGTTCCCTATATGCACATCGCTCTTCCCATGAGCCAATGAATGATGAGGACCCTGGTTTCGCACCGGGGTCTGAAGGAGGTTATAATATGGCTGGAAAGTTCGTCAGGTTCGAGATGCCCAAGGACCTTGTGGAATCGGTATATGAGGCAGTCGAGCTTGCCAGGGATACAGGCAAGCTCAAGAAAGGCGCCAATGAGGTCACCAAGACAATAGAGAGAGGAAAAGCAAGACTGGTCATTCTGGCGGAAGATACTTCCCCCCAGGAGATCCTCATGCACGTTCCCTACCTCTGTGATGAGAAAGGGATCCCATTCGCCTATGTGCCCAGTAAACAGGAGCTCGGTAACACGGCTTCTCTGAAGGTTCCGACCACGGCTGTTGCCATCGTGCAACCAGGCAAGGGAAAGGTCCTGGTCGAGACCATCTCCAAGAGGCTGCAGGACCTGAGCAAGAAGGAGTGAAGGAGGAATATCATTGCCGGTCGACGGAATACCTGCGGAAGTGGTCGAACTTATCGGCCGCACTGGAATGGCCGGAGAGGCCACGCAGGTCAAGGTGAGGATCCTTGACGGAAAGGACAAGGGTCGCATCATCGCAAGGAACGCCATGGGTCCCGTCAGGGTTGGGGACATCCTTCTGTTGAGGGAGTCCGCAAGGGAAGCCCGCAAGCTAAGCGTGAGGTGAAGGTCATGGTCGAAGCAAGGACCTGTAACTTCTGCGGCGAGAAGATCGAACCCGGAACGGGAAGGATGTATGTGAAGAAGGACGGAAAGATCTTTTTCTTCTGCTCGACCAAATGCTACAAGAACCTTGTTCAGCTGAAAAGGGTTCCGAGGAAGACCCAATGGTCGAAGTACCATGTAAAGGAGTGATCCTTCGATGAGAGAGCGGACCTTCTTCATGATCAAGCCAGATGGTGTCCACAGAGGCCTTGTAGGCGAGATCGTACGAAGGCTCGAGACCAAAGGATACAAGATATCCGCGATGAAGATGCTCAGGTTGTCCCAGGAGAAGGCAAGGGAGCATTACGGTGAGCATCTGGGGAAGCCCTTCTTCGAGGACCTTGTGGAATTCATAACATCGGGTCCCGTTGTCGCAATGATCGTCGAGGGAGAGGATTCCATAGAAGGCATCAGAAAGATGATGGGAATGACCGATCCGAAGTCTTCGGACCCCGGAACCATACGGGGGGATTTCGGAATAAATTTAAGCAGGAACGTGGTTCACGGGTCGGATTCGCCCGTTTCCGCCCGAAGGGAGATATCGATCTTCTTCGATGAGGCGGAAGAGATGGAATACATCAGAAATGATGAGATCTGGGTTTACCCGGAGGAAAGCTAGTCGATATATGGGGTATGTGAGATGGATGATGAGAAGCTCTGTTTGATATCCATTGGTCTTGTCATACTGATCTTCGCAGGACTTGCGGGAATGACCTATATCGACGAGGAGGGATGGCCCTGGCAGGATGATGAGAAGGATGAAGAAGAGGTGCTTCTCATTCAGGAGGGTGACGAGGTCACGGTGGATTACGTCGGCAGGTTCATCGGCAGTGCTGGTGAACCGGGTCCCGTTTTCGATACCTCCATACCAGAGGTGGCCAGGGACCCGACGATACCCAAGGCGCAGGGTTTCGTCCCCAAAACGACATACGATGACCTGACCTTCACGGTTGGCTCCGGTCAGATGATCAAAGGGTTCGAGGAGGCGGTCCTCGGCAAGAAGATCAACCAGAACATCACCGTGGCCATACCCCCGGAGAAGGCCTACGGGGAGGCCCATGAGGAGCTCGTGCTGACGATAAACTCGACCCAGAAGATATTGATGAAGGAAACCATCTCCAGGGAGAAGTTCGAGAAGATGTTCCCCATGATAGATCTCGAGCTCCCGACCTTCGTCCATCCCTTCTGGGGCTGGGACGTCAATATCGTTTCGTACGATCCAGAGGAAGTGTCGCTCTGGCACCAGCCCGTCTACGGTCAGGAATACAGGGGTTTCACATGGAACACCACCGTCGTGGACATCTCCACCGAGAGGAACGTCATAACCCTCCATCACAATGTGGACGAGATCCGGGATGATACGAAGGTGTTCTTCGAGATGGCGAACCTCTATGATCCTTACTGGGGGGAGAGCGCGTCGGGAGTGAACCCCGATGAACCTCCCAGGGAAGCCTTGATCACATCCGTCGGGGGAACCATCACGATCGATTTCAACAGGCCAGTGGCAGGCAAGACCCTGATCTTCAGCATAACCATCAAGGACATCAAAAGGGAGTGATACGGATGAGAAGTCTATATCTTGGAAGTAAAGGGGAGAACGACATGCTCCCCGTCTACATACTTATCGGTATCGTGGCCCTCGTCATAGTGGGTTTCTTCGCGCTCAATCAGTTCGTATTCGTGAAAGAGGAGTATCCCTCCGACAACGGGATATTCCTTGACGAGGAGACGGTTGCCTACGGACAACCCTTTGCAATACTGGAAGTGGACAGGTTCGGAACCATCAAGATCGAGCTGAACGAACGGCTGGCTCCCATCACGGTCGCAAACTTCGTCAAGCTCTGCAACCAGGGTTTCTACAACGGATTGACGTTCCATCGTGTGATACCCGATTTCATGATCCAGGGAGGTGATCCCACCGGAGATGGAACGGGCGGACCGGGATATACCATCGAGGGCGAGGCAGACAACGGCCTTACCCACGACAGGGGCGTCATAGCCATGGCCAAGAGGGGAGACGACGTGAGGATGTCCGGCTCCCAGTTCTACATCGTCCAGGGACAGAGCGGGGCGCACCATCTGGATGGACAGCATACCGTCTTCGGCAAGGTCGTTACCGGTATGGAGGTCGTCGACTCCATTGCGCAGACGGCGACCGACGCCAATGACAAACCCGTCTCTCCTGTGATTATCGAGAGCGCTTATGTCGTCTATGAGTGAG
Organism: Thermoplasmatota archaeon; assembly: GCA_049472275.1. Lineage (GTDB taxonomy): Archaea > Thermoplasmatota > Penumbrarchaeia > Penumbrarchaeales > Penumbrarchaeaceae > JAFGLL01. The sequence goes on from JBLIRL010000067.1 coordinate 6,117, forward strand.
AATCACCTATCTCGAATCCGTTCGTGATAATCTATGATTCAAAGCATTTAATGTAGAATTCTTATATCATTTGTTCTGATACAATCAGGAAACTCCCCACTGGGAATGGGCTCCGTCCCTCCCATTGATATAACTCTCAACGGCCAGGGCTGCCCTGCAACCTTCACCTACCGCCAGGGAGACCTGCCTCACCTTCCTGCAGGTCACATCACCGACCGCGAACACACCCGGGACCGATGTTGACATTTTTCCGTCGACCACTAAACAGCTGTTCTCCCCCTTCTCCATCTTATCCACCAGGAATTCGACCCCGGGTTTGCTGCCCTGCAGATAGATGAATATTCCGTCGACTGGAAGTTCTCTCTCGCCCTGGTCCCCTTCCAGTAGCAGGGCTTCCACCTTCATCGTACCGAGTATCCTCTTGATCCTGTGCCCTTTCAGGACCTCGACCTTGGGGAACGCGGAAATCCGATCGGTATCCTTGTCGCTTATCCTGCCCGTGGGAGACAGGAAGAGGATCTTCTCGGCATATTTTGATATGAGGTTGATCTCCTCCAATACACGGTCCACCTGGCCAGTCACGGCCACGGTCTTTCTCTCGAAGTATGCACCGTCGCAGATGGCGCAGTAGGCGACACCCCTGCCCTGGAAATCCCTCTCTCCGTCTATCGATGGCTCCCTTCCCATTGAACCGGTGGCTATCACAACGGCCTTCGTTCTGAACTTCTCCTTCGGTGTTGCAACGAGCTTAACTTCGTTTCGGAAATCGGTGTAAACGACCTTGTCCTGTAAGTAGGTCGCGCCAAGTGTTCCTGCCTGCTTCCTCATCATGGAAAGTAGCTTATCGGCCTTGACTGGTTCCGGGAAACCGGGGTAATTGGCCACGAGGTGCTCTCCTCCCATGGCGCCCTGACCCATGTCCTTGTCGATAACGAGCGTTTTGAGCTTCCCCCTTGAAGCGTATATCGCTGTCGCCGTGCCCCCTGGCCCGCCCCCGATCACTATGAGATCGTATATCTTCGATGATGGCTCCCCGGTCATGATGAGACCTCTGTCGACATCACGTCGAGAAAGGTAAAATACTGTTCTCTTGAACTGTTCATTTCCCTGTCAGGATCTCTTCTTGATAACGACTGTCACGATATCGCCATCCTTGAGCTCGTGGTACATGCCGACTGTCTGACCCGGGTATTTTGCGGAGGGGCCCCAAACATTCGCGAAACGGAAGAGCTCGACGAAATCACGATGCAGATGCTCACAGACCGCCTTGACCGTCGATCCGTTCAATATGACAAGCGGTTCTTCCATGTCGGCCGGTTCACCCTGTGGTTTGAGATATATCCTCATGAAACCGAGCTTCTCGTAAAGGGTTCTCCTGAGCCTCTCAACACCCTGGTTCTTGGTCACCGAGAGCTTCATGTAATCCCCGTGGACGAATTTTTTCAGGTTCTTCTCGACCCCTGCGTAGCTCTGGTCGTACTTGTTGATTACCGTGATGCTCGGTATGTAAACCCGGTTCCCGGCGAGATGGTCCACGAGCCTGTCGGGCTCCACGTCTTCCCTGAAGACGATCGTACCTGAGATCAGGCCGTAGGCCCGGACTATCTCTATGACCTGCTCCTCGGTCATCTTCTTGAGGGGCAAAGTGCTCCTCACGATGAGTCCCCCTCTTTCGGAGGGTGTGAAATGTATGTCAGGGGGTCTCGCGTTGAGGCGTATGCCCGCGTCGTACAGCTCCCTTTCCAGCACATCTATCCTGAAGTTGAACACGTCACCCATTAGAAGGATGATGTCCGAATTCCTTGCAGCAGCGATGACCTCCTTGCCCCTGCCCTTCCCCTTCGAGGCGCCTCTGATAATCCCGGGCATGTCCAGGATCTGGATCTTCGCGCCCTCGTATTCCATTATTCCGGGTATGACATCAAGGGTGGTGAACTCGTATTCGCCAACCTCTGACCTGCTCTTGGTCAGGGCGTTGAGAAGTGATGATTTCCCGACAGACGGGAATCCAACAAGGGCAACGGTCGCGTCCCCTGACTTCTTGATGTAGTACCCCTTCCCTCCGGAGGCGCTTTTTGCTCTGTGGATCTCGAGTTGAGCCCTCAGTTTGGCAAGCTTGGCCTTGAGCTTCCCGATATGATGCTCAGTGGCCTTGTTCTTCTGGGTGTTGAATATCTCGTCCTCGATGTCCTTGATCTGTTCTTCTATTGTGGCCATCTTTCATGCTCCGGTCCCGATCGAACTGCGTGCTCCGCATGTGCATGATGTATTAAAAGGTTAAATAAAGGGAAGGGTCCCGGGGGAACCCTTCCCTCCTGAACAAACCTCTACTGCTGCTGGGGAGGTTGAGGCGGTCTCTGCTGAGGCTGCCCCGGAATCGGAGGTCTGATGGGTTGCGGCTGCGGTGTTCCTGGCTGGATCGGCCGGGGCTGACCCGGTGGCTGTTGTCCGACCGGCATAGGTCTTATCGGCTGCGGCGTCATCGGCGCCGTGTGACCCGGGGACGTAGGCGGGGCCTGACCCGGAATGATCGCTCCATGGTGGTGGAGGGGAGCCTGTGGAGCACCCTCCTCCGCCGGGGCTCCTTCCTCGGGTACCTGTTCGGGTATCTCCGATTCGTATTCGGTGCCCTTCAGCCACATCGCGAACTCCTCGTTCAGGCTATTGAGTGCCCTCTCCTTCCTCTCCTCAAGGTCCTTCTTGGCGGCATCGATGGCCATGTCCTGCCCCTGCCATCCAGGTGGAACATCGATCTTCATCTCTGCAAGAACCAGGTCGTGCTCTTTTAGATATTCATCTATTCCCGTTATCGGTACTGCTTCATGGGACTGGTAGCAGGAGTTGCAGTAGGCATTCTTCGAGATCGGTACCTGGGTGGCTCCGCAATCGCAGGTCCAGGTAGGGATATTGGTATAGATGGGCTCCATGGTCTCGATATCCTTCCTCCTCTCCTCGTACTGCTCTACCATCTGGTTCTGCTGGGATTTCTTCCCGCTCATCAGAACGAACAGAACGACAGCGATTGCAACGATCACCACGAGGATAAGCACCGGTATCAGGATGTATCCGATTATTGAGCTCTCCCCCTCGTCCGGTTCAACGGTGAAGGTGATGGTCCACGGTTCCTCGGTCCAGGCTCCTTCGTCATCGCCTACCGTGAGAGAGATCATGTAATCCCCCGGTTCGGTTATCTCGAGGTCCCAGGATCGGAAGTTCTTCTCGATGAATGTCCCGGAGGGAGTTGTGATGTTCCATTTCCAGATCAGTTTGTTGAAGCTCGTCCAGTCATCGGTTGCACTTCCGGTGAAGAATACGATATAGGCTTCCGCCTGCTTGATGGACATGGTTTCTCCATTGGTGAGATTGAAGTTCTCCTCGTTGATATCGATGTTGATGCGGTCTATTACCGGTGGCTGGTTCTCTCCTTCGGTCCAGATCTCTATGGAGGGTGTGATCACACCGATATTCCCGTTCAGATCGACCACCGATATGTTCACCCAGTACTGGCTTCCTCTTTCTAGTCCGTCGATGAGGTAATCGGTGGTGGACCTGGACTTTTCCTGGTATTTTCCGGATTTCTTTCCCGTCCACTGGATCCAGTAGTACTCGAAGTCCTGGACGTCCTCATCGGTGACCTCCTTCCAGCTCAATGTGATGTTGTAGAGGTTGATCTCGGATGCACCGAAGTCCTGGACCATGAACGAGGGCGGTGTGTTGTCGGTCTGATTGATCGGCCTGTCACTGTCAAGGTTGTTCTTGTCAAGGATCGGATTCTCAAGGAGGTCGTAATCCACGGTTGTCACTGCAGCATAGTAGGTCCTCCCGTCGACAAGCGGCTCTCCCTCGAACGTGCTTATCTCGAGGTTGTTCGCCCTGATGTCCTTGATGACGGTGTAAGGTGTCATGGTGGTGACATCAACGATCGGCTCGTCGTCGAAATAGACGTTGTAAAGCCAGAAACCGACGGAGCTGCCCAGGAGAGTTTCCATCGTCTGAAGCTGCTGGAACCAGCTCAATTGAAGTATGCCGCCGCCGTCATTTCCCTTGTCCTGCAGGGAGACCCCTCTCGTTTGAGGAGGGTAGTCCCCTTCAGCCCTGGTGGAATCGATGGTCTTCACCCCTCTCACTGTGTTGTTGACGGGATCGACGATCTCGATGATGTGCCTGTTGTAATCCTCGACCAGGACCGTGAAGGAATACTCGTACGCCTGTGATATCGGGGTTCCTCCTATCTCGTCGATTATCAGTTCGGTTGTCTGCCTGTCGGTGATGGTCGCTATGATTTCGGCATCAACGATCTTGCTGTATGCGAATTCCCTGCCGTAGATCTGGTACTCCACGAACTTAGGATCCGTCGAGGCGCTCCACGTGAGCCTTATCTGATCGCCGTTGTCACCGTAATTTTCCCCGGCAACATTCTGTATCATCGCGATCGCTGTCTCGTTGTCGTTGATGACATATTCCTTGGGCTGGCTCCATATCAGCACCCCTGAGTTCTGTTCCAGCCAGTTGACCGAAAGAACGGCGGCATGGTATCCCTGACCGTCCATCAGATCGACCCTCTGGCCCGACCCGTCAAGATAGTACGAGATATCAAGTTTGTTGAGCAGGAAGGCGTCATAGTCGTTGTCCCTGTTGATTATGAAATCGGGTTCCTCGTCGAAATCGCTGATATTGCCCATGGGTTCCGGGGAGATATAGATCCAGAAAGCATCGAGGTCCTCCGGATATATCATCAACGGAGGCACCCATGTCACCGTCAGGGTTCCTCCGTCGTCCTCCGGGATGTCGACCAGGAAAGACTCGGTCTCGCCCGGGACCTCGGGACGTCTCCAGTAGGTCTCGACCTCAAGTACAACGGACATTGGTCCCACGTTTTCCACCTCGTCCTCCGCCATGAGTGCTATGGAGTAGTTCATTCTCTTTTTGAGCTTGATCTCGTTGGGATTCGTATCGGGATCGTTCTCCCCGACTATGTATCCGTTGACGACAGTGAATGGGGATTCGATGTCCGTGAACTGCCATGTCCTGTAGATAACTGTCTTGCCCGTGGACAGGTTGAAACGGTCCTCTTCGAGATTCTGGTCGTCCCAGTTGGCTTCCGTTATCGCATTCCCCTTGCCCTCCCTCAAGGCCAGATGAAGCTTCTTCACCTTCCCGAGTGTATTGAGGAAGCCTGCGTCCTCTTCCGGCCATTCGAAATTGATCTTGAACGTTCCCTCGTCCAGATTGTTTCCCGGAGCTCCGGTTGCAGAGTAGAGGTCCGGTGCGGATGGGGCGACCCCGTCGACAATCGGTCCCGGTCTGGTCTGCGTCAGCTGGGGTGGGAAGGACACAACATCACGTGAGCCTCGCACGGCCCTGGTTCTGGCCTTCAGGTAAAGCGGTTTGTTCGCCGTTTCCTTGTTGAGGATGGAATTGGGAAGGGTCGTGTCGATACTGTAGATCATCCCGTCTATGTAGCTGGTGCCCGAGGATTGGCTCAGGCTCAACGTTTTCAGCAGATCTTTATCATCCGCTGTTGAATTCTGATACACATCGATCTCCACGAATTCCGGAGGATCCCCGTCGGGATCGGAATATTCGACGCTCAGGGTGAATATTTCCTCCATGTTACCGGTGGGTGGATTGTAGGTGATCTGATCAAGACGGGGAAGCCTGTTTCGGGCAATGACCTCCAGCTTGCCGGTATCCCCCGCTCCATGGTAGGGTGAGGATGCCATGATCCTCCTGTAATCATCGTCCTCCAGCCTGTAATATACCTCGCAGACAGAATATCCCAGGTTGTTGCCCGCTGCATCACCGTAGAACTTCGATCTGGCCGTGGAAACGTTCTCAGTGGCTCCCCACGCCCAGAATGTGAAGAGCGCTCCGGAGTCCTTCATGGTGGTGCCGGTTGTATTGTCCCAGCCTGGTGCCCCTATCGTGACAGCCAGAAGTGATGTGTTGGATATGAGGGTCTTGTCGGCTGACCATCCGAACCGGTCGCCCGGGTTCTCACCTGCGAAATCGACATCGCCGCCCAGTGTGGGGCTCATGACGATCTGATAGGTGGAATTGGCCCTCCCGTAGATCATGTGGGCATGACCGACACCGTTCTCGAAGGGGGCCCCGACGATGAAATCCTCCTCCATGCTGGGGCTTACATCACCTATCCCCTTTACGAACCAGCCGAACCTCGAGTTCGATCTGCCGTACACATACCCGTCCATATTATTCGCCGGTATGATCGGAGCCTCGAATATTATGCTCTTTCCGAACTGGATGTGAAGGGCGCCGTTGTCGGTATCGCCAGTGTTATGATAATAGGGATCGCCTATTCCCAGGTCATCGGATTCATCGAGGTTGGTATCACCGAGGTTGGCAACGCTGAATCCGAACCATCCGTTGTTCTGCTCCCCCTGGAAGGTAATGTTTGCAAGGGTCGTGTTCGTGGTCGACACGGAATTGATGGCCATGTAGGTGAGGTTGAAGAGGAACACAGCACCTGTCCTCACGGAGGTACCCGCAGCGGCCAGGAAGTGCTCGTCCTGGGGAGCCCCGACGGCACCGTATATATAGGTGGTGTTTCCGTAATCTATCCCGGCGACGGAATGACCGAAAAGATCGCCGGGGTTGCCCTCGAGGACGATCCTTGCGCTGGTATATGTCATGGATCCCGTTGAGCCGCCCCTGAAGACGTATGCCTTCGAGATGGAGGGTGCTCCGATGATGAGATCGCCGCCTCCGCTGCGGTCGTAATTACCTAGTCCCGCAACGGACCATCCGAAGTTGCTCGAGGACGGGCCGGCGATGGTGAGATCCGGTGACGCTATGGAGAACCCCTTCCTGATCGGACCGTGGAACACGTATACGGTGTTGATCCCGGGAGCGCCTATGGCATAATCCTCCTTGCCGTCGTTGTTGAGGTCCCCTACATCGGTGATGTTCCAACCGAGCTTCGCGTTGTTCCTCGAACCTGTCGTCCGATCAACGACCTCCAGGTCCTCGTTACCGGTCGCACCTATAGGTACTATCACCAGAAGTGCGATGACAACCAGGATGCCGAGATTCCTTACCTTGTGGTCGATCGGTCGATTGTGTGATGAAAAAACATATGCCATTTTGCTCCCCCTGTACCGGTGTTTCCGCTGGGTATACATATCGAGTGATTTCAAAAGGCTGGATAGGTATATATTATTTGCTTTGTACAATGAAACAATGGATCAGGCCAGCATCCGTGTCACCTGTCGATATCGATCTTGAGGACCTTTGCCGGAAGGTCTATCATCAACCGGGCATGCCTGTCCTGGTCGATCAAACCCTGCCTGTAAGCCCATTGTATCTTCTTTGGAACGGTCTCCGGCGGCATCACAACATTTGGC
>JBLIRL010000068.1:0-13250 GCA_049472275.1 Thermoplasmatota archaeon
ATATCCCTCCTTGGAGAGCTGTCTCGGTAGATTGTCTTGGGGAGGTCCCAGGTATAGATATCGATGTCCTGGCCGAGCAGGGTTCCGATGCCGATCAAAGGATCCCCGTCCTCGTCCAGCCCGTCAGCGTTGGAAAGTACCGGCACCGGAAGAGTCTCCTCGAAGATCACCCACTCATCCTCGTCATCGTAGACTTTCAGCAGGAACTCGAAGTACGGACGGTAATCGATCCTGAATGATGATTCCGAACCGATGATGTCAGCCACAAGCTCCTCATCGATCTCGTTGAAATCATATTCAAGTGTCTCGTTGTAGTGGACCTTCGCCTCGGATACGAAGGATGCAGAGGCCTGGACCGAGTAACCCCAGATCAATTCGAAATTTACGGAGGCCGATCTTCTCATGCTGCAATCCTGAATGAAAGAGGTTTCGAACGTAATGTTCTTATCAAGATTCACGAATCCCATGTCCTTGTCGGATTTGGATATATCCAGGTTCTTGACGTTAATATCCTTGTAGACCACAGAGCTGGCTGTCTCATCGTCGATGACCTCGAGCCTGATCTGATGTGGTCCCGCATCCATGAAAACATGATCGAACTCCATCTTTTCTCCCATCCGCTCTCCGTCAACTTCCCATTTGTAGGTGAGCTGGTCTCCGTCCCTGTCGAAGGATCTCCACGCGGATATGGATACTCGGTCCATCTGATGGATTGATTCCTCCGGAGTGATGTCGATCACGGCTTCCGGAACTGTATTGAAATGGTCGATCTTGATCCCCCATGCCTTGATATCGGACCAGTACAGGCTGAAATCATCGTAGAGGTCACTGAAAACCACACAATACAGCCCGTATAATCCCTCGGATCCGAAATTGGCGAAAAGTTCGAATTTCTCCGGATCCGAAATATCGACATAATCGTCTCCCTCGTAGCCTTCTTCGAAGTACTTCTGGACGCAATAGATATCCGATGGCTCCTCGTCAAAACTGCTGCCGAAATAGGCTATGTACCATTCGTAACCTATGGGGGCCACGATGCAATCCGGGACGAAAACGTTCATCACCTCGAATTCAAGGGAATCCCCCTCGTTCATCTCGATATTGGGTTCCTCCGAATCGAAAGAGATCGGAGTCGGGGATGCTGTTTCCAAGGTAGTCCCTTTGATCACCTCAAGATGAAGCTCGATGTAAGCATCATCCTCGCCGATGTCGATATCGACCTCCCCATCGTCCCAGAACTCCTGTGACTGAACCGAACCGTTCTGGTCGAAAACCTGGTAAATATCGAAGTAGCCCATTGTCTCCGGATCTGAAGTGATATCCATCAGGTCATTGGCATCCACATCCTTGTCATATGCAAGAACTCCGAATGCAACCTCTGATACATCATCCTCGACATCGACACCATGCCACAGTGGGCCCTCGCCGAAACCTTCCCCGGAAATGAGATTCTGATCTGGATAGTAGAACTTCTCGGAATCGAATGCCTCCCATTCATAGAGTTCACCATCCCCATCCCAATCAATAGCTATCTTGAAATAAGGATCATAGTCACTGAATGTGGTCTCCTCTGTTATGAATAGATCGATCGAAAGTATTACCACACCGTTTCCATAGGGTTCGATATCCTCAGAATCCACAACCCCGTCATTATCTGTATCCAAATACGAAGATAATGGGTCCCGTGTAGGCGGAATTTGATTTCTTTCCGGATTGGATCCCGAAATCCCGCATGGAATTGCAGACACCAGGAATATCAAAAAAACGGAAAAAATCAATAACCTCTCCATTTGATTAATAAATCTCATGTTTCCCCACTCCAAAGAATAGAATATGTAAAAATATTTTCAGATATAATCCTTTTCATTTCTATATTATTGATGGAGAATAATGATCTTCATATCTTGATATAATTCTCACCGAACTGCTGGTATCTCGATCTGCACGAGATGCATTGATAGATCAATTCCTTATCATCGATCAAAGACGCCCTTCCCTGGCAGTAAGGACAGGTATGGGTCCTATTTCCCATCTTGCTCATGGTCAGGTCAAATTCCATCTGGAGGGAGTTTTTTAGATTCGAAAGATCTGACGAAATTTTTGATGAGGTCATATAAATCGTTTTCATTTGATTCTCCAGGTTCTGAATCCTGGAATTGGATTGGTCCAATTTATCGTTCAATTTGTCGTATTCTTCACTCCGTGCAAATAATGCAAAATAAAAAAGAAATATCGAGAATATTATCATGGCTACCGCAATTATCAGCAATACCGTTATGATGTTGATCACGGACTCGTCGAATTGGATATAACGATATTCCTCGAAGTCCTCGACCTCCGATTGGGCTTCGTTGATCCTCCTTACCTCATCGATAGTAACCTTGAACGAAACTATTACCAAAACGATCGCAAAGAAGAGTACCAACAAGTGAATAACAAGGATTTTCTTATTCAATCTCCCACCATAATTGGATGTCAGAAATGAATATTTAATAATTACCTTTGATAATGTCCATTAATCAAAATTATTCAATATGACCCCATAATATTATCGATAATCGATCATTCCTATTAATTAATTCGTCCTCTTTAAGTTGAGTATAGCTCCAAGTAATATCATCAGAACTGATGAGACAGGAACAACCATAACCGAAAAACAAGGCGGATCGACCTCAGCCTCCTCCTCCACCACCAACGTCACCGACACCGGGGCCGAGACACCGCCTTCATCATCACTCACCACCAGAGTGATGTTGTAGGTTCCTGTTTCCAAAATTTCCATATCGAAAGATCTGAAGCTTTTCTGGAATGAATATCCCGAGGGGACAGTCACGGTCCATTCCCAGATCAATCGGGTCTGTACCGTTGACTCATCTATCGCGTTCCCGGTGAAGAAGATGATGTATGCCTCATCTTCTTCTATGACGAGTTCGTCACCATCTGTGAGATCCGTTATCTCCTCGTTAGCGTTGATGGTGATCGATTGTATGAGCGGGGGATAGTTCTCCTGGGCGGCTCTTTCACCGATCGGAAAGGGAAGCTCTCCAGGAAGATCGATCCCGGGGTTTCCCGGACCGATCTCAGGAACAATCTGATTCTCTGGTCCCTCGATCCCTGACGAAAACGGCAGTCCGATGGTTACCGTAATTAATAACAGAACGGAACAAAACAGGACGACAGGTTTCCTGTCTTCGATACTTCCCATATCGTCTCCTTCCCTGTGAAAGATTTCTCAGATCTCCCGTATAGATACATATCTTTTGATATTATTAAATGAACTGGAGCATCAGGCTTCGGATTCTTCTACAGAGGCACCCTCATCCTCAAATGTCTCCTCATCGATAGGAACACCCTGATCGATCACCGGTTTCTCCGGAGCGGGGACGCTCTCCTCAGTCCGATATCCCTCCGGGACCTCCTCCTCGACTTCCGGGACCCCCTGTTGATATTCCTGAGGATACCCGTCAACAGGCTCGGGATCAACCCCCTGCTGTTCATAGATGGGAGACTCCTGCTGATATTCCCGAAGATACTCCTGCTGGTATCCCTCCGGATATCCTTCGGCGTATCCCTGCTCGTATACCTCCCCACCATCGGGATAGTATCCCTCCTGAGGAAACTGATATCCCTCTTCATACACCGGAACGGGGACCGCCTCCTCCCCTACGGACCTCCTCCTGATCCTCACAACAACAGATATGATAGCGATGAGCAGGGACAGCCCCAGGAAAACGAGAGCGATGATCACAAGGGCCCCCAAGCCTTCCTCGTCCTCATCGAAGAAGGAGGACGGGACCTCCTCGTCGAACTTCACCGACTGGGGCCCCCTTCCGATGCTGTTCTCGGCTACCACGTAATACACGTAGATCCCAGGAAGAAGGATCTCGCTGTCGCTGTGTGTCGTCTGGGACCCCGGGACCTTGGCGATGAGCTCGAAGGCCCCGGAAGTGTTCCTTCTGTAGATGTGATAGTAGAGGATCTCCGTCCCGCCTGTGTTTCCCGGGGGCGACCACTTAAGCTCTATCGATCCGTTTACGAGGAACGCTGTACATTCTACGACGGCCCCTGGAAGACCTTTCGGGACGCCTCTTGCGATCTGGCTCATGGTGGAGTTGAAGATCCCGTTGGAGGCGGCCACTTTGTAGTAGTACTCCACACCCACCTCCACGTCCTCGTCCTGGAAGGATGTGGCCATACCTCCCACGCTTCCATAATGCTCGAGGCTGCCCGGATCGGGACCCCTGAATATGTGTATATTCACGAGAGGGACACCCCCGTCCTCCGAAGGCGTGATCCAGGTCAGTTCGATCATGTCCTCGCTTGAGTGCGCAAGGAGGTTCCCCGGGGGAGAGGGAGGGGCCACCGGATAGAACTCGACCTCGGCCGACGGCCTGGATTCACCGATGCCGTTCAAGGCCGCCACCCTGTAGGTGTACACGACACCGAGCTCTATCTCCGTATCGACGTGGAACTCCTCGTTTGCGGTCAGTTCGACCAGAATCTCGAAGCCTCCGTCGCCTATCTTCTTGTAAAGCTTGTATCCGGTCAGTGGCATATGTCCGGTATCTGAGGGAGGAACCCACTCGAGGGTCACAAAACCGGGCCCCGGCACGGCCTTGAGCGACCTCGGGCTCGTCGGGTGTCCTGTTATCTCTACGATGATCATGTCCGAAGGATCGGATTCCCCGAGCTCGGATACAGCAGTCACGAAATAGTAGTACTCGGAGTTTGGTTCAACGCTCGTATCATTGTAATAGGTTCTTTCACCGGAGACGGGCATCAGGACCTCGGGCACAAGTCCCTCGAGCCACCTGTACACCCTGTACTCGAGGATGGGGGAGCCACCGTCGGTTGTGGGAGGGTCCCACGTTAGGTACACTATCCCTCCCGAGTAATTGGATTCTACCTTCCAGGGCGGATTCGGAGGTCCTATCGGCTTCGCCGAGACCACCTCCGAGGTACCGGAGACACCCTGCCCGTTGGTCGCAGACACCATGTAAAAGTAATCAACACCGTTCACGACGGAAGTATCGTTGAAGGAGCGGTTTTCTCCGACTAGGGTGGATATTATGGTCAGGTTCGTCGGACCGAGCCCCCTGTAGAAATGATAGGCGATAATAGGGATACCTCCGTCGTCCAGCGGCTCCTCCCAGGAAACGTTGGCGAACCGGTTGCCGTATCTCACCTCGAGACCGAAGGGTGCGGAGGGCTTGGTGATGTGGATGAACTCGGTCATCGCTAAATCCTCGGAGATGTGATATCCGTTGTTGGCCCGGACGCTGTATCTGTAGGCAACCCCCTTCGTGAAGTTCTCGTCCAACAAGTATTCCGAGGTTGTGTTGAACTTCCATTGCATCCCGTCATCCACCCGCACCTTCTCCACGGAGTAATTGACGATCGGGGAGCCCCCATCGAATTCGGGTGCATTCCAGGAAATGTTGAGTATGCCGTCCAGTAACTCTACCTTTAGGTCCCTTGGAACGGTCGGGGGGAAGAAATATTCAAGGGTGGCATTGTCGGTGAAGTTCCCGAGGCCTGCAATATTCCTCGCCGCTATCTTGTATACGTAGCTGTAACCCACCTGTATCTCCTCGTCGAAGTAGAAGTGCTTGCTGGGACCCAGTTCGTAGAGCTTCAGCCTGGGGGTGTCGTCGAGCCTTATCTTTCCAAGGAGATATCCGGTCACCGGTTTTCCTCCGTCTTCCACCGGGGGATCCCATGTGATGTTGGCCCCAGACAACTCGGGAACCACTGATAGGTTCTGGGGAACCTCCGGGGGAAGGGAAAGGTCGATGGCGCAGGAAAAACCGTCCTGCCATCCGGTAATGTGATCGTTGAAACCCCTGTCGTTGAAGGGCAGGTCACCTGATGCCGTCCAGCCGGAGAGGAGGACGGTCCTGTCGTCTATCAGTTCCAGAGCGTTGCAGTACTCGTCGGAGGAGCCTCCGAAATACGTCGAATACACCAGTTCCGAAGTGGAAGGATCGAATATGAAGTAGATACAGTCGGAGTTTCCATCGTTACGATTCTGGAGCGCCCCCCATGTAACCGGGAAGGTGGTCGATTCGGTTCGACCGGCCATGTGAAGGCGTCCCCTGTCGTCGATGATGAGATCGTTCGCGGTCTCCATATCGTGAGAACCGATATACGTGCAGTACTGAAGCCTTGACAGCTGGGGATTGAACCTTGCCACGAATATGTCGTAGAGGTCGTTCCAGTACTCCTGGTATGCGTCCTCCGTCGTCGGAAGATCAGTCGAGTAAGAGTAACCTCCGACGTATATATTACCGTCCGCATCCACGTCCAGTCCCGTGATGTGATCCAGATTGTTCCCGCCGAAATAGGTGGTGGCCTTGAGGGCCGACGCATCACTGTCCAGGATGTAGATGAAGGAATCGACCTCAGCGGCGAAGGACCTGTCGTATCCGCCCAGGATCATCTCGAGATCATCCGATGTGGTTTCACCGCTTATGACGATATCTCCGTTGTCGAGGACCATGATATCCTTACCGACATCGTTGCTGAATCCGCCAAAGAAAGTGGAGAAGACCAGGTCAGACAGGTCCGATTCTATCCTGCAGACGAAGATGTCCCAGCTCTTTGTGTCAATGGTATTATAGGGATCCCCATGGATGGGAAAGTCCGATGACTTTGTGAAACCGGTGATCAGGATATCTCCATCGGACGCAAGGCAGATGTCATTGCCCTCCTCCATTCCGCTCCCACCGAGGAACGTCGAGTACAGCAACTTTCCCGTCCCTGGATCCATCTTGACGAGGAACGCATCACTGTTGGTCCCGCTGTTCGTCGTGTTGATGGCGCCGGGGGTCGTCGGGAAATCCATGGACCCCGTATATCCGGTGAGGTAGACACTGCCGCTTCCGTCCATCACCATCTTGGTCCCCCGGTCGATCGCCATCCCTCCGATGAACGTCGAGTACACAAGGACGGAACCATCCGAGCTGACCTTGCTAAGGAAGATATCCTCGCTGCCGTTGGATGAGTTGTCATAGGCATCGGGGGTCGTCGGGAAATCTGGGGCTCCCGTATAACCTGTCAGATAGTGGTTGCTACCGGCGTCCAGATCAGAATCCATGATCTCCTGCCATCCGTATCCTCCGATGTAGTTGCCGTACACGATCGGATCTATCACCAGTAGCTCATCTTTGTCGTAGTTTCCGATATCAAAGGAGAAGGTGTTGTCCGGACCGATCCTGTAAGAGGCATCTATCATATTCTCCAGATGGTCCTGGTAGACGAGAAGTCCGCCGTCCCTCCCCAATACATCGGAACCCTCCATGAAGAGGAGATCATCCCCGGCAGCTTTGAGTTGCTCCGCTCCGTGTACACCCAAGCATATCCTGTCAGGGTCTCCTCCGGGACGCACCATTATATCGTACTTCAGGGCAGACCCGGAGAAGTGGAATCTGACATCGATGCTCTCCCATACTTCCTCGAAGAGGACCTCTCTGAAGGACATCGCATCCTCCGCCCATCTCGAGGGATCGTTACCGAGGTAATAATTGTACCTGGTGGGTAGATGTTCGATCCCCCGGGGAGAAGCCACGGAACCGTTGAGGAACTCGTACTTCAGCCGAGCTCCACCTTCGTGACCTTCCCCCCCGATGCAGAACTCCATTCCGGTCCGGAGTATCCGGACAGAGCCGGCCCTGGCGATGAAGAGGACCTCCTCATCCCATTGCCCCCTGTTCTCTATGAAGACCTGGTCACCTGTAAATCCAGATGTCGGGACCTCCGGACGGATCGTAAGGACCATTTCATTGGATCCGATATCAAGATGAATCACACCAGATGACATAGCATCGGAGAGGACTTCTAGGCCGGGCAGAATCATAAGCAGGACTAATGGAAAAATCGCGGCACACCTCTTGGACATCGCTCCGAAGCTGTGTGTGGACGATTTAATGTTATCGGTTCAGCGTGATATTGTATGATCTATGATCGTATTCTTAAGGATTGACAACAGGTTCTCCATGTAATTGATCGATCAGTTCTGATCTTCGGGGTAGATCAATCCCTCCGGGGGCAGCGGGGCGACCCTCGGTTTAGCTCCCTCTGCGTGGTCTCTCTCCTCGAAGGAGGTCCGAAGAGCAGGTTCCTCCACTTTCCCATACCGGGATCCGATGGATCCCGCTGCAGGCTTGCGCTGCCTTGACCGGAGAGATGGAGTTTTCCTACTTTCCGGAGCTGTCCGCTCAGCACTCCGGGAAGGGGGGTGAGGCTGATACGGCGCATACCCATGCGGACCTTCGAGGCTGTCGTACGGTCCAGGACCCTGCCGAATCCTTCCTTTCCGTTTCTTCCTGCCGATAACAGCACCGACGACGGTGAAGATGATCCCGAGGATCAGAAGTACAGCACCTGCCCCCATGAGCGGAAGGCTCATGCAGCAGAGACCTGCTGCCGTCCCCGAGATCTCGTCCCCGTAGACCGTGGCATCCACGGAGTTCATGCCCACAGATGAGTTCTCGAACCGGACCTCGATCCTGAAGGATGAGGCCGGATCATCTGATACATCCACATCGAGGGATATCGGGGTGTCCTCCGTCCTGGATACGAGTGTCTCACCCAGCTCCGCCGATACGGTTATGTGGACTCCGTATTGATTGGTGTCCACGGAGGATATCTCGATGCGGATGGTCCTCGATACCTCGGAGGAGGTCACGACGTATTCGTAATACCTCGGATCGTCACCTTCTGCGACCTCCCTGAAATCGGAATTATTCGCGATCACGATCTCCTCGTAATCGCTGAGATAGCTCCAGATCCCAAGGACGGTGCCGCCCACGAAGAGAAGACCTCCGAGGAACAGGAGCAGCAATCCGACCTTCATCATGGTGTTTCCCATCTTACTCCCGGGGTGGAAACGGCCTGATCGATATTTATCATATGCACCTCATACAGAAGTTGGTACAACCCGAAACCCGAATGAAAATCCCCCGATAGGATCATGGGTCACTTAGATCCGGGCCCTGATCGGTACCCGGGTCCTTCGCTTCATCATCGGAATCCATTTCGTCTCCCGATCCTCCACTCCTGTTGGAATCCTCTTCATTCCTTGTCCTCATGAAAAGAAAGACCCCGATACCAATAACGATTATCACAAGAACCAAAATTGCAAGTATGATCAGCCAAAGATATGAGGTTCCCTCCTCATCCTCCTCCTGGACCACTTCTTCTTCGAGAACCTCTACGGTCAACTTCAGATAGACCTCCTCGTAGCCGTCCGAGAGGGAGACGTTGATGAGGTGAGGACCGATCTGATCCGCTGAAGGTACCCACGACATCATTCCGTTGAGAAGTTCCATTCCCTCGGGTCCGGAGATGAGGATGAACTCGAGATCGTCGTTATTCCCGTCGGATCCCTCGATCATCAGCCTGAACTCGGTCCCAACGTGGGCTCCTGGTACCGTGAACTCCTCGAACCTCGGCGGTTTGTTCACGGTGAAACCGAATACTCCGCTGGTGCAGCTACCGCTGGAGAAGCCATCCTTTGGAACCACTGTCCAAAAATAGGTTTTCCCCGCCTCGAGTTCTCCGGTGTGGACGGATGTGACCTTCAGGTCCTCCCTCCATAGGTATATCTTGTTCAGGACGGAAACGTCGCTCTCGAAGGTCCCGAGGTACACATCGTAAAGCAGTGGCTCCTCTCCATCGTCCTCCCCTTTCCATTCCAGCAGGATGCCCTTCGAAGTAATCCTTTTACCGTCGGGGGGTCCGATTAGGGTCGATCTGGGAGATGGGTTGGGCTCCACGGTTATCGTGAAGGAATGATAGATCGTCTCGGAACCGTCTGTGGCGGTTACTCCGACGTTCAGGACATAGAAGGGGGTTGGTTTCAACCCTTCCAACGTGGCGGTCCAGAAGATCGATCCGGTATCGGCGTCGATCGTGATATCCGAATCAGGCCTCGAGGAGATCCCGTAACTTATAAAATCCCCGGCATCCACATCCGAGGCCACCATGGTGAAGGTGAAATCCTCACCCTCGTCGATCTTGGAATCAGGGGGCACCCGTTCCCAGGCGGGAATATCATTGGCGTCGATGACCTCGAGTTCATAGCTCTTCCACCCCTCCAACCCTCTGAGGTCCGCTGCCGTGACATTGACGATATATGATCCGACATCATCATTGTCGGGCCTTCCGCTGAGAACTCCGGTCTGGTTGTCCAGTGAGAGGAAATCGGCATCTGTATCGACGGTCCATTCGAAGGTGTTCACGTCATCTTGGTCCATGGCAAGGAACTGGACGTAGTACTGCTTCCCCTGAACAACGGACGTTGGAGGCTCGGTCATGATGACGGGAGGATCGTTGCGGTCGATCACTGTCAGGTTGAACCTTTCCCAGGCATATCCCTGGTTCCCGTCATCGATGGAGATGTTCATCTGGAACACTCCCACGTCATCGTTGCTGGGGGTCCCGCTTATCAGTCCGGTAATCGGATCCATGTCAAGCCATTCGAAATAGGAAGGCGAGATGCTCCATTCCGAACCTCCGCATCCCTCGTCGTCACAGTCGCAGTCAACCTCGAAGTACTCGTCCTCCATCACCTCCACATCCTCCATTGGGAAGATGCAAGGGGGCCTGTTGACGACCTCGAGCTTGAAGGCATGCTCGTCAGAGTTGCCAAGTCCGTCTGAGATAGCTATCCTCACATCGTGGAAACCGACGTCGCCGTTGTCGGGGGACCCTGAAAGTTCGTGATCGATCCCGTCCCATATGAGCCAGTCCGCATCGCTTTCGAACTCCCATTCCAAGACCTCGTTGAAACCCTCGTTGTGATATCGAACCAGGTAATCGCTGTCTTCCGTGATCCTTGTCACGTCCCTGACGGGGGTCAGCAGCATTGCGGCGCTGACGAGTACCGTGGCGTTCTTCGTCGGGTCCTTGTTCCATCCGATCATGACCTCTTCCCCGACCCCTGCTCTGATCATTCCTCTGTCCGGATCGGTCAAGGACGTTATCGTGAGTGTGTTGGTGTAGACTCCAGTCCTCGGTCCGGTCTCAATTAGCCAGTAGCGGAAGCCCCTCGGGAATCCAAGCGTGCTGGAAACGTTTACCAGGGCCATGTCCACTTTGTCAGGATTCGCATCCACTCCGGTGAGCTTGATGTGGACCTCCTGCTCCATCTGAACCCTGTCGACCTCCTCTGTAAGAAGTTGATCGGAATAGACCTTCACCGAATCAACGGAGAGCGGCTCGTTGGGATAGTAGAGAAAGATGACGTAGGCCTGACCTGCATCGGCGCCCCCCTGGTCGTTCCCGTAGGCTCCGATGACAAGATCGGCCGAACCATCACCGTTCACATCACCTACCGGTGCATATCTTCCGGCACCATCACCCGGATTCTCACCGTAAAAGGAGCATGCAGCCTTGGACAGGCTTACATCCATAGCCCATCCCGAACTCTTCCCCAAAACCACGTAGACCTGGCCGGAATCGGCACCACCTTTGTCTGATGTGTAGGCCCCAACCACGAAGTCGTCAATACCGTCCATGTTCACATCGCCCAGGCAGTCCACCCATCCGGCGTTGTCCCCGGCAAACTCGCCGATGTACGAACCGTCCGCATTCCCGATATCGGTATCCCTGGACCAACCTGAACTTTTACCGAACACGATATACACCTGACCCGCTCCCGTTCCGCCGTCACTGTTTGCCATCGAACCTATCAGGATATCGTTATAGCCGTCACCGTTGTGGTCCCCCTCGCAGTGAACGGTGTCCCCCAGTCTATCCCCAGCGTTCTCCCCTTGGAAAGAGGAATCCGCTTTCGAAAGGTCCGTGTCCATCATCCAACCCGACCTTCTTCCGAAAAAGAGATAGACCTGTCCGGCATCCGTCCCTCCCTCGTCGTTCCCGGGGGAAGATATCAGAATGTCATCCAATCCATCCCCGTTCACATCCGCTATCACATCGGCCTCGTATCCTGCCGAATCCCCGGCGTTCTCCCCCAGAAATGAGGCATCCGCATCGGAGCAATTGGTATCCATCGACCAGCCGGAGGCCTTTCCCAGGAAAAGGTAAACCTGACCGGCTCCGGCTCCGTTCTCTTTATTGCCGGGAGAACAGACGAGGAGATCGTCGAAACCATCACCGTTGATATCCCCCTTCCCGCCCACTTCACGTCCGGCCTGGTCTGCCGCATATTCACCGATGAAGGAGGCATCCGAATCCGAGAGATTTGTATCCATCTTCCATCCGGTGGCCTTCCCGAATATCAAGTAGGCCTGCCCCGCTCCGATCCCACCCTCGTCGTTACCAACCGCAGGGATGATGAAGTCGTCATAACCGTCACCGTTGACATCCCCGGCATCGCTCCCGCGGTTTCCGCACTGGTCTCCCGGGAATTCTCCCAGGAACGAAGCATCGGCGTTGGCAAGAGAACCGTCCATTTTCCAACCGGTTTCCCTCCCGAGTATCAGGTATGTCTGGCCCGCACCGACTCCGTTCTCGCCGTTGTTCCAGGCCATCACCAGAAAATCATCGAAGCCGTCACCGTTGACGTCACCAGCTCTCCTTATCCTTCCCGCAGTGTCCCCAGCCGCCTCCCCCACGTAAGAGGCGTCGACGTAGGAGAGCTTGGTGTACATCCCGTAGAGCATGACCCGGGAAGAGGGCCCCCGCGCCGATGTTTCCGATGGCATGTTGACAAGGACGAGAGCGATCGCAACCGACATGACCAGCAGTCCGTGAAAATATCCAATGAAGGCTCTCATTCCTATCACCCATCGGCATGGAGACGTCGCTATGTTGCGAAATCTCAAAAATATTATTGAGTTATGCCGGATATATAATTTACCTTAAACAATCAGCCTGGCTTCGGAGGTCTTCTCGGCAAGGTCGGTGTTCCTTCCCCGGAAACACACGCTGTCTTCGAGTTCTTCGTCACAACATCAGCTTCCATTGAACCTCTCATCCTCCTGAACAGGAACGCTCCAAGAGCGACACTGACACCTATCACGATGATTATGGCTATGCCAATGATTATGAGGTTAACGGAAGGATCCTCGTCATGATCATTGATGGAATCCTCGGAAGGGTCCACAATTACAACCACGATATCATCTGAACGATGAAGGATGTATGATGTCTCACCGTTCCTAGGAGGCTTTAGCACCGGGGTTCAAGAAAAGGCTTTGGACCAACGGGAGAAACGGCTCGATGCTTTCCTTCGTGGGTATAAGAACGCGGGTGGCTTTTCGGACTCTGATATTGAAGCGGTATAC
>JBLIRL010000069.1:0-13048 GCA_049472275.1 Thermoplasmatota archaeon
GCCACCCATGCATCGGGCCTGGTCCCGGTCAAAGATGTGGAATATGCACCGGAGGTCGTCGGGAAATTGTTTGAGTAGGTATACCCGGTAACGGCAGCGCCACCGGAGCTGTCCGATGCGATCCCGTAGGCATAGTCGGAATTGGCGGATCCTCCGAGGAAGGTGGAGAAAGATAGGGCGGACCCGCTTGGATTGAACTTGAATGCCACCGCATTGTAACCTGTTCCCGCCCTTGAACCCTGGTATGCACCTGAGGTGGTCGGGAACTCTCCGTACCTCGGAGTGTAGCTCGATGAATATCCCGAGTATCCGGCGACGTAGGCGCTTCCGGATGAATCGACGTCTATGGCGTATCCGTAGTCATAATAGGCACCGCCGATGTAGGTCGAATACGAAAGGCTCGAACCGTCCTGTGAGATCTTGGTGACGAATATCTCCGGATAGCTCGAATACGTGAAGCTCCTGGAATAGGCTCCGTAAGTGGTCGGATACATCGACGATGAGTAATAGTATGTGTATCCTGTGATGTAGGCGTAACCGTTGGGATCGGCGGTCCCTGCCCTGCAGTATTCATTCCCGCCGCCTCCCACGAATGTCGAATAATAGAGTTCGTTGCCCGCGTAGTGGAACTTGGAGACGAAGGCGTCGTAGTTTCCCGTGATCGACGTCTGGTAGGCACCGGTCGTGGTGGGGTAGTTGCCTGAAGATGAGTCCCGGGTGTATCCCATGATGAAGGGGTTCCTGTCACTGTCAACTCCAGCTCCGTATCCGTAGTCGTAGGTGTACCCTCCCATGTACGTCGAAAGGTAGAGAGGATCTATCACGACAGCCCTGGTGCTGTCATATTTTCCCAGGGTGAAGGTGTATGTGTCCTGGTCAACCAGGGAGAACCTGACATCGATCTTCTCCGCGGGATCATCGAGATAGAAGGCCTCGAGGTTGGAATCCGTCATCTGGACCTCACCATCGACATCTATCACCAGGGAGGTGCCTACGATGGTTAACATCTTCTGGCCCTCCATGGTCATCCTGATATCCGAGGGAGAAGCCTGGGGAGAGACTATGATATCGTACTTCAAACCCTCGCCTCCTCCGTAGTGGTACTTGACGTCGATCCCGTCCCAGACATCGGCATACACGACCTCGTTATAGTTCGGAACGTGGGTGACCCAGTTGGATTTATCCCCTATGAGATAGTGATACTTCGCTCCGATCTCCTGCTGGCCCTCGGGTCTGAGCGGGTTGGAATCATCGAAGGAGAGCTTCAGAACGTGCCCTATCATCGTCGGAGCCTCATGCTCGGCATTATCGTGGACCTCTTTGACAACGTTGAAATAGACGCCGTCCTTGGCCATTCCGACCTGTCCCAGATCGGTCTTTCCGACATACTGGTAGCTGGTATACCACTGACCCATGTTCTTCGTGAAATGCTGATAGCTGGACTTCGGCATCTCTATCCTTTCGGTAATATCCGAAGGAACAGGGTCCTCCGGTTCGACGGCTCCGATGGGAGCTCCGGCCATGAATAGACCGAAGAACGCGGAGGTTACCATTAACGCGGCTGCAAGAATCGATAGTGTCCCCTTTCTCATGCTAATCACCACATAGCTAGGCAGATAAACTGTACCCCTATAGGAATAGTGCCCAGATTAATCAGTGTCGTGTTATATAAATCTTTGTCGTTGGGGGACTGGCCAGGTTGTAAAACTATAAATATCTGGTAAAAAGGGGTAGAATCCGTTCGGACCTCCGTCTGGACATATGATTCGGAAGCAAAGAAGGCTTCGGTTCGGGAGACCGGTGGTCAGCCCGGTTGTCACTTCTTGGGCGGAAGGGGTTGAACGGGAGGTTTGGGGGGAATCCCCGGCGGGTGTCCCGGATACGGAAGGTTCGGATGGGGCCTGTGAGGTGGCATCTGCGTACCTGGCCCGGAGACCGGGGCTTGAGGAGCCTCTTTTCCCCTTACCAGGACAAGCACGACACCGAGAACTATCACCAGGAGTATCACCGCAACTCCAATGCCGATAACCAGGAACAGAAGTCCAGTATCAAGACCTCCCTCACCTGATATATCGACAGGTGCCTGTTCTTCCTCAACGACGACCGTGAAGGATTGGTTGACGATGTTGCCTGCGGCATCCTTGATATGGACGACGACCTCGTAGGTCCCCGATTCCTCATAGTGGCTCTCGAAGACGCCGGTAGGTGTCCAGTCCAGGATGCCGGTCTCGTAGTAGTCGATGCTGTAGGAATGTATCCCGCTGTCGTCGGAGGATCCCGTGAGATCGACAGTGAAGGTGTCGCCGATATTGATCTTCCCGTCGTTTAAGCCGTTTACATCCAGGAATATCAGGGGAAGTGTTGAATCTTTTTTCACCTGGACCGACCTCGGCTCCATCTCGTTGCCCGCCAAGTCCTCGGCCCAGTACGAGAACGTGCTTATTCCTTCGGGAATCTCCACCGGGTTCTTGTAGAGTATCGGCGTCTCGGCACCCCACCGATAGTAGATCTTTATGATCGAGGAGCGATCGTCCTCGTCCTTTGCCTCGAGTTCGATGGACGCCCTGGAGTTCTGGAACCATCCGTTGGTCATCTCATCGGTGAACGTATGCTCCACGAAGGGTGTTCTCTTATCCACCTTGACAAGATAGAATAGCGTATCTGCGACGTTGCCTGCCTTGTCCTTTCCCCGGACCCAGATCTCGTTCTCTCCCTCCGGGATCTCGAAAGGTATCTCGTATGATACGGCGGTTCCGTCGTTGATGGTGTAGTTGATCTCCATGCCCGGCTCCGAGCCCTCGATGGCCAGTATCGGCGGGATGTTCAACCATGCAGATGAATTCTCGTCCGTGTAGACGAAACCGTCGAACATACCCTCAATGGACGGTTCTATAGTATCGACGGAGAAGCGTATCCTGATCTCGTCGGCGTCGTTCCCTGCGACGTCGGTGCAGGTTATCCTCAATGTATGCTCCCCGTTGGGTATGGTGAAAGGGGCGAGGTAGGGCTGAAGGTCACCGTTGCCTACGGCGTAATATATCGCTGCTGCGTCGTAGGACGACAGTGTGACCTGGGGATTCGTAACGTACCAGCCGTTCTCACCGTCCGGTTCCGTAGGGTAGACGGCATATGTCAGATGCGGCGCGATGGTATCGACCTTGACGGTCCTGGACCTTACCTCTTCCTGATTGCCTGCCTGATCCACGGCCTTCCAGTATAGTATGTTCTCGCCCTCCGGCGCGAGGAAGGGGCCCTCGTACTGCTGGAAGTCATCATTCCCCCATTTGTGCTGGATGAGGGTGTTCGGATGGGAGGACGAGAGAGTGATCAGAGGGGATGCCGTATGCCATGTATCCTCCGGCAGGTCCGGCTGGAGCTGGATCTCCGAGCCAGGGACAACTGTATCGACCTTGAACTCAACGAGGTTCTTCTCCTCTATGTTGTTGTGCCTGTCGAAGGACCAGTAGGCAAGAGTATGGATGCCGTCGGGCATCCAGAAAGGCTCGACATAGTCGGTTTCGATCCCCGTGTCTATCTGATACCTGGTGTCGGATCCCGATTCCGTGGAAAGCGTCACCTTCGGCGGACTGACATACCAGCCATCGGTCCCGTCCGGGGAACGGGGAGAAACGCTCATGGTGGTGACGGGGGGGTCAAGGTCCAGAACATCGAGGTCGTAGGCGAAGTTCGACTGTCCGGTGGAGGACAGGATCAGCTGGAAGGCGTTGTACTGCTCCCCCCATCCCGAGAAATCGTGGGTCTTCGATCTCGAACTTCCGAAATCGAGCCATGTGATGTCCCTGTTGGATGAGGTCTCCGGATAGAAGCCGACCATGGGCGTGCCCGCCGAGAAGGTCATCTTCATCCTGAACGTATCGATCCCGCTCGGCGGCGAAGTGAACCTGATGGAGGTTATGGAGTATCCCCTAAGGTCCCTGTTGGTGGTGATCGGAAGACCCGAATGAGTTTTGGTGAGGTCTATCTTCAGCTGGCCGTAGGAATAGGACTGCGTGGGATATTCGTACTGTCCCGTCCCGATGCTGCCGGAGTTCAATCTCGTTGCGGCCATCCAGTTCTGGAAGGAGTCCATGAAATCATCGGAGTATCCAAGGGACGAGAGGGCCCTGGTGACGCCTGATGTGCCGCTGCTGGTCTCCCTGATCATGGTCCTGGACCAGTTCTTTCCGCCATACTGATGTGTCATGTAAAGCTGATACAGGAATGCATTTCCGTAGTATGCCGTGGTCCCGTCCTGCTGCCATGTCCTGTCATCGACGATGAGCCCGTAGTAGGGCCTGTATTCGAGATAGGCATAGACGTGGCCCGCCGTTGCGGACGTGATGTCGTAGACAAGATAGGCAGCGTAGTCAGCAGCCCCCTCGTTTATCCAGAGGGCTTCGTACCTGTCATACTGGTCGTGAATGTAATGCTGGAACTCATGTGCTGTTATCACGCCTCCCCACGATAGGTCCGACCTGTCGACGTTGAACTCATCGGTTCCCGGGCGGTAATAACCACCGACACCGGAAGGACCGTCGATGTCCCAGACCTTGAAGGTGGCTGAGGAGATCCTGTCGAGCGGGTCGTAATAATCCTTCACCCGGGGATAGGTGAAGTTCAGAAAGTCCGCGATATATCGGTCCAGCAGCTGCTCCTCGTTGGTGGTGAGGTCACCGCTGGGGTACCTCGATGTGGGAGAAGTGTCTACTTCAACGGTCAGGATATCATCCTGGTAATAGGTCTCCCATGTGGCCCTGGTAGGAGAGGACGACATCGTCGCAACGGATGAATGGTCGGGAGGGTACACCGCATCCTCAGGGATCGGCCCGGGGGTCTGGATCTTCTCGGAACCTGGATGGGGGAAACGGGGAGCATAGCCAAGATCATCAAGTCCGGCGTAGTCCAGTTCACCGTAGGATTTGGGAAGGTCCATGAGTTCGGAGGGGGCCGCATCGGCGCTTCCGATCATACCCGCCATCGACACGAATACAAATGTGAACAGCAGTATTGATGATATGATCCGGTGGTCGTGCCTGTCGTGTCCGTTACCGTACATCCTTATCTACTCCCTTGGCCTCTGGCCGCCTCTATGTTTAGGTTTGGATTCAACTATTAATAGTGTTGTTCCTAAATATGTCAGCAAATAAGTCAACCTCCTAGATTACATTTGGTACTTCCAGTATTTTTCCCGATATTCTTTTAATAATTGAAAGGAAGGGGCAGTTTGGAGCTGGAAATTACCACCCATACCAATAATTCGGCAGGATCGTGTAAAAACCGGAAAATATCGTGGCACCGGCCGTTTTCAGGAAGCCTCGAGGACCGGCTGCAGGAAGACGCTGGTGCCCGATCCCTTCTTCTCCTTCCGTATCCTTCCCTCCTCCTGAAGCCTTTTCAGATGGTAGGAGAGGGTCTGCTTCGGAATGGAGACAATGGACCTGAGATCGTTCTGGCTTATCCCAGGATACATTCCCAGGACCTCGATGATCGCATTCCGGTTCCCCGCCTCCATCCTGGCAGGGTCCAGATGGGCTCCCGTCGGGAAATACCGCCTGAACATTCCCTCGTAGGATGACCTGACCAGGCCCTCTCTCTCGAGGGTGTTCAGATGATGCCTGAGTGTTCCCGGAGGGACGGCGATCCCCCTTGAGATGGATTTGAAGTGGGCTCCCGGATGGTCCTTGAGATAATCGATGACCAGATTCCTCGTCGGATGGTTCAGGACCTGCCCCGAAGAGATCTTCGCGTATCCCTTCACCCCGGACAGCACCATTACGGCGACGAGAATCCCGACTATGATCAGTATCCCGCACAGCAAGGGAAAAACTACCAATGAAGCATCTTCTTTATCTTCTGTTGTTGGTTCGATTGGTACTCCGGGACCAACGGATGAATGGAACTCCTCGATGTCGCCTTCGGTCACCTTGAAGCTGATAGAGACGACCTGGTCCCTCACGTCGCCTCTCCACAGGGAGATCCTCCCGGTCCACGACCCCTCCCTGACATCGAATCCCGTCACGACCACCTTCGACATCCCCCCTGCCGATATCCCTGGAACGTTCTCCTGGTGTATGTCCCACTGTATGCCGCCCTTCAGGAGGGATATCTCGACGAAGCCGGGGTCCGTGGGCAGCTCGCCGTAGTTCTTGACGTATAGGATGAACATGATCGGAAGCGAGGTGTTGTCTTGGATATCATCGGCATCTATGCTCGGGATTATGTCATCGCTGCCGACATGAAGCTCTCCCGGTCTGGGGTCCCTCTCAGGCTCGGGCCAAAGTACCGCAGTGAGTATCAGCCCGATGATGAGGAGGACCGAGGCCGTCGGGACGATCTTGAGGAGCAGGGACCTCCTTTTCATCCTCCTGTCCAGGTGTTTCCTGAAACATTTCGGACAGAGAGGGAGGCCGTCCGTATTCCTCTGACAGTAGGAGCAGATCGAATCCCCGCAGTGCTGGCACATATACGAAGCGGGTAGCGAGGGATGGTTGGAGCATTGCGGACGGAATATCCCGTCCTTCTCCTCCGAGGACCCTGTCTTCCCTGTCATACGGTAACAAATGGTCTTCGTATTTAAATTAAGATTGGACCGGTTTGGGACGCGAATGACAGTGGACCTACCCCCGACCTATCTTCTCTTCCTCGCAGCGACCAGCAGCAGGATTAGAACCGCAGCGGGGAGGATCGCCAGGAACGGGGAGGGAGAATCCTGGTCCCCCGTATCGTCCTCGACAGCATCATCATCGTCATCGTCATCCGACGGTAGGGGATCCTCCACTTCCCTAACGGTGAAGGACACCTCCTGCGATTCGATGACGTTTCCCTCGGTATCCTCGATGACCACATGATAGGAAATGACCTGACCGCCCTGGTAGGGGCCGGCCTCCAATGTGAATGTCTCGTCGCTCACCTCGAACATATCCTTCGGCGGAAGGCAGGTATCGTCAATGCAGATGATCGCCTCCGCCGAGGATACGTAGGTGTCGTAAAGGGTGACATCAACCCTTATGATGATCAGCTCCCCCTCTTCGGGGAACATCGGCGTATGTGAGACCGATGATATCTCGGGGGGTGTGGGCGCATCCTCGTTCTCAACAGTCACTTCGATGTTTGCTATGCCTGAAAGACCGTCCGCATCCACGGCCCTGACCGATATCTGGACATCGCCGTTCTTTCCGGTGGTCGTGTCCCATGTGTATATGTATTCGGAACCCGAGACCGACATCTCCTCCCATCTCTCCTGTCCGATCTTCACCTCGACCATATCCAGATCCGCCCCGGAGGTCACGGTCGCTGATATCTCCACTTCGCCCGAGACGGTCCTGCCGTCCCGTGGAGAGGTGATCTCCACCTGCGGGGCGTCGCCGAGCTCCTGCGGAAACGCCTCTGCCATGGCATCGCAGTAGTTTGCGATATAGAAAGAGGGGGGGATCGTGGTCCTCGGTTTGTAATTGTCCTGGGCGTTGAAGAGGGCGGCATACACCACGATGTTGTCGGCATCGATGTCGCCGAAGGTATTCCCGAGGAGGTCCTCCGTATCGGCCCCCGACCATGTTGCGGTGTATGACCCGGAATCGCCGGACGGGACCGATACCTCGTCGTTGAAAGCATAACCCAGAAGGGAATTCGGATAGTTGTTGCCGTCGTAGTCGAGGTACCTGGACGTGATCTCCACGATCTGGACCCTGAGTATGCCGTCGTAGGCATCGGCCTCGTTGTTGTAAACGGTCGCCTCGATCGATATCTCCGAACCGCCCATGTCGTATGCCTTGAGCTCGACGCTGACGTCCGGGACCTCCCTCTCGAGGCAATTGTCTATGTTCTCCCCGTAAACGTCGCCGGAGCTCACCGACCCCTTGCGTTCGTCGTAGCCTCCGTCGAACATCACCGTCGGGAAGCCTTCGGGCTTGTATTCGGCCACCCTGTCGGAAGCGTCCTCAACCCTGTCGTCGATGAGCGTGATGAACCTGAAATCGTCCCTGGAGTATGAGAGGTCCTTCAGACCCTCGGAGGCTGCGGGACAGTACTGGCACCAAGTGGCGGTGATATCCTCGACGAAGACCATCCTGGAAGCCGCCGAAAGTGACTGGGCTTCCACCCCCTGATCGCCCGGACCGCCTATGGCTCCCAGGATAGAAATTGTCAGAACTGCCATGAAGAACATTGTGATGGGTCTCGTATTGAGGAAGGTCATGATCTCACTCCGGTTCTGCTGTGATTGTTGGAACTATGCTATATGGATTTTGGAGGATGAACGGGGCAGAACCTACCGTCCTTCAATCCTCCAGGTCGTTTCGTCCCCATCCTCGAGCACGATTCCAAGATTCTTGAGCCTGTCCCGGATGGCGTCTGCAGTGGACCAGTCCTTCCTGCTCCTGGCCTCAGTCCTGAGTTCTATCAGTATCCTCACGAGGCCCTCTGCCAGTTCTCCTCCCAGGGCCTCCTCCTCGTGGTGGAACTGCAGACCGAGGACGCCGCAAAGCTCCTCCATGATGGACAGGAGAGGGGAAGCATTCTTCCCGTCAAGCCTCTCCGATCTCTGAAGGTCCTTCACGAAGGAGTCCATCTTGAACAGGACGGCAACCGCCACCCTGGTGTTGAAATCGTCATCCATTGCCTCGACGAACTCCTTCCTGGTCGAAAAAACGAGCCTGAGGACGTCCTCTTCGGGCTCCCCCGGGTCCGGGATCACACCTTCCTCGACCTTACCCGCCGCGGACCTCAGAAGGCCGTGCAGTTTACGGAGCCTGTCGAAGGAAGCGCTCGCCTCGTCCATGGCCGCATCCGAGAAATCGATGGGGCTCCTGTAATGGGTGTATACGAGGAAGAAACGGAGCACCATCGGATCGTACCTGTCGAGGACCTCCTTGATGGTGAAGAAGTTGCCGAGGGATTTGGACATCTTCTCCTTGTTGATCTCCAGGAAACCGTTGTGCAGCCAGTATTTCACGAAACTCTCGCCCGTGTATGCTTCTGCCTGGAGTATCTCGGATTCGTGATGGGGGAATATGAGGTCGATGCCGCCTCCGTGAATGTCCAGGGTCCTTCCAATGTATTTCCAGGACATAGTTGAGCACTCGATATGCCATCCAGGTCTTCCTCTACCCCAGGACGATTCCCACGAGATCTCCCCAGGTTTGGCAGCCTTCCACAGGGCGAAGTCCTTCGGGCTCCTCTTCTCCTCGTCTACCTCCACCCTCGCCCCGTCCCTCATATCCTCCAGGGACTGGTGCCGAAGCTTCCCGAATATGTCCTTGGCCTTCTCCACCTCGAAATAGACGGAGCCGTTCACCACGTAAGCATAGCCCTTGTCGATCAGGCCCTTCACCACTGTGATCATGTCCGGGATCGTCTCTGAGGCCTTTGGGTGTATGGTGGCCCTTCTGACGTTCAACCTGTCCATGTCCTCGAAGTATTCCTGAATATACCTCTCGGACAGGACAAGGGGGGGGATTCCCCTCTCGGCGGACCTGTTGATGATCTTGTCGTCCACGTCTGTGAAGTTCTGGACATAGGTCACACTGTACCCCTTGTACTCGAGATACCTTCGGATGGTATCGAAGGCGACATATGTCCTTGCATGACCCACATGACAGTCGTCGTACACCGTGGGTCCGCACACGTACATGCCGATCCTGCCCTCTTCCACGGGTTCGAACTCCTGTTTGCTCCTTGTCTCGGTGTTGTAGACGACCAGCGTCATGCATTGCCTCCGCTACCCCAATACAAAATGCAATATTTACCTTTCACCGGAGGGAGCCGGGACTCACTCGTTGCCTGCGGTCTTCGTGAGACGTATTGCCGGGATGTTCTTCTCCGGCGGGATCCACTGGAAGAAGCACTGATCGAAGTTGAGCTGGGTCCTCCTGGCAAGTGTATAATAGTCCATGGAATCGAAATCCCTCTGGGGCACCTGTCCGTTCATGTAGTTGATGACATGCCTGGAGTCACCCTTCATTATCAGTCTCCTCACCCCATTCTCCTTGGCCAGGAGCATTCCCTGGATCAGGGCTTCCCACTGCGCTCTCTGACCGGTTCCGGAATATCCGACGGTTCCACCCATCTGGTCCAGGATCTGACCGTTCAGGACCAGAACCGCTCCAACAGCCATCTGGGACCCCTTGAAGGGCAGGTCTCCGTGAAAATAGATTTCGTGATTTTCCTCCATTTCGACCCCGACCTGAATCCGCCTGTGGAATATATAAATTCGACTGGAGTAGCCCCGAGGATGCCCCCGTGTCACCTGCGGGCTTTTTTCCTGCTGCCCGAACGCTGGTTGCCCGAACTCTGGCCGCCCCTGCCGTAACCTCCCTTGCCCTTCGGTCGTCCACCGCCCCTCTGGCGGTCCCTGGCACCGGCGGGAGGGCCTTTCCTTCTTTGCCCCGGGAGGTCCGTCCTGGTGGACTGCTTCCGGAACCTCTCCCTTCTCTCGGTATGTCTGGGGGAATCATCGAGGAAGACCTTCCTACCCCGGAGTCTGAAGAGAGCGGTCTCCTCGTTTGCGGCTCCGGATACCATGACATAAGGCCTGTCGACCGGCCCCGTGATCCTTACTATTCTCCCAACGGGTGCCCCCATCTTGTCGCAAACGGTCTGTCCGATGCGAGGCGTGATATCCGCCCTTATGACTATGGAGCCTTTCGGGGAAAAGTTCACAACACTGCCCAAGACCTTCAAATTCAGCCTCCGAAGGAGACCAAGGTGAGGTCCATATGTAAGGATTTCGGAGGATGAGGCAGGGAGGCTTACATAAGCCCAATATATACCTCTCGTGATAAGGGTCTGAGAAGGAGGACGGAAATGGAGGTGGATTACTACCATCTGCTTGGGGTTGCTCCCAACGCGACGCGCAAGGAGATCAAACTTGCGTACAGAAGGATGGCAGAGGTCTATCATCCGGACAAGCTCAGACATCTCCCGGCGAAGGTCAGGAAGGAGGGAGAGGACATCATGCGCCTTCTCAACGAGGCGAAATCCGTTCTCCTCGATCCCGACAAGAGATATCTCTACGACTACAGGGTTGGCAATGCCGGATCAAGGGAAGACGCCATCATAGTCCAGGAATTCGACCAGGCCGTCGCTTACGAACCGGAATCCTACATAGCTCTCGAGAAGGAAGAGGTGGCATCGATGATGTCAAGGGTCCTTTCCGGATTGAGGGATGCCTTCAGCAGGGACAAGGATTTCCAGAGCAAGATAGCCATGGCCCAGGAGATCGTGGAGGCCGAGATACTCGAGGAGCACAGCTTCAGTATCAGGACCAGGGAGAACGAGGAGGGCTTCGAGATGGTCATCGAGGATGACGAGGAGGAAGCCCCCGTGAGGGCGAAATTGATGGAGGAGGAGGCGGAGGAATCCGATGAGGAGATAGAGATGACACTCGAGTTCAAGAAGGTCGAGGGCGCCCGGAGGGACTCTCCAAGGAGAGCTTCCACCAGAAGGTCCAAGAAGACCTTCCGTATAGTTGCCATCGAGGATGATGAACAAGAACCCGATGCGGCAGCGGGGGATTGAGCTTGGATGAGGTCTCCCATCTCAGGGGGAGGGAGAGAAACATCCTCATTGGCGTGTGTACGTATGACTTCTCGCAGCTGCATGACCTTATCAGGATACTGAAGGAAAGGCATATCCCGCATGCGCTGCTGGAGCCCTCTTCGATATGGGAGACAAAAATGGACTGCCTGATCCTCGATCGGGATATGGAGCCTCCGTCCTTCAGTCTGACGGATCCTCCGGTCGTCGATCTGACATCGGATGCGAACCTCACCGTCGAGAGGGCCATCGCGACATCGTTCGGAAAGAGCAGCCCCCACGAGCTCATAGCCGGAATAGACCCCGGGAAGAGGCCGGGGATCGCGTTCCTGGCGGACGGGACGTTGATATCGGCGAGACGATCGGCCGGGCCTGGAGCGGTGGTTGAGATAATGCTGAGCGCAAGAAGGGCATACATGCCGGAGACCATGCTCGTCAGGGTGGGGGACGGGGACCCGGGGCAGGGCGAGGTGATACTGTCGGATTTGAGGGGCGCCGGTTTCAGGACCGAACTGGTCGATGAGAGCAAGACTACAAGGACGAAAAGGTACAGGGACGAGAATGCTGCGGTCCTAATAGCCAGGACCCCCGGAGAGCCTTACTGACCGGTCCGTGGTCTGATAATCTACTGATTAATCTTATATCGGACCATCCGTATGGAGTTCACAACATCCGAAGAGGTACTCTATTGACGAAGAAACTGGAGATCAAGGTCGAGCCCACATTGAAGAACGATGTGGGGTACATGAGGGCGAGGCTCTCGACGAAGAGCAGGGAGGACCTCGAGGTATCACCAGGCGATATCATAATGATCAAGGGAAAAAGGGAGACCGCTGCGGTCGTCTGGAGAGCTCCGATCCAGGACGAGAACAAGGAGATCGTCCGGATAGACGGCATCACGAGGAAGAACGCCGACATCTCCATCGGGGACAAGGTCACAATAAGAAAGGTGGACCCGAAGCCTGCCGAGAAGGTCAATATATCCCCCGCCATCCGGGAAGTACCCAATCTCCAGTTCGCCAACGGTATCGACAATTTCATTAAGAAATCGCTTCTGAAAAGGCCGGTCTCAGCCGGGGATACCCTGATAATACAGGGGATCGCCCTCATGGGGAGCCAGCTTCCGTTCATAGTTTCGAGCACCAAACCGAAGGGTATCGTCCAGATAACTGCCGACACGGTCATCAAGATCTCGAAAGAGGCCATCCAGGAGGAAATTGTGCCGAGGGTCGCCTACGAGGACATAGGGGGATTGAAGGACGAGCTCAAGCGGGTCAGGGAGATCATAGAACTGCCGATGAAGCATCCGGAACTCTTCGACAGGCTCGGGATAGAACCGCCGAAAGGGGTTCTCCTCCACGGACCTCCGGGAACCGGAAAGACCCTCATCGCCAAGGCGGTCGCCCACCACTCTCGAGCCACATTCATCCACATGTCCGGAAGCGAGCTCGTCCACAAGTTCATCGGCGAGGGCGCCCAGCTCGTGAGAGACATATTCCAGATGGCGAGAGACAAG
>JBLIRL010000007.1:0-33479 GCA_049472275.1 Thermoplasmatota archaeon
GCCGCTCCAGCTTCGGGACCATGGTGGATTTCCTCCGCAAGAATCCGGAGGCCCGCATCATCCTGGTCGAGAAGACTGATCGCCTGTACCGCAACCTCAAGGACTGGGTGACTCTCGACGAGTTGGACCTGGAGATCCATTTCGTCTCCCTCCGAATGAAGTATGCAATTGAAGATATATCAAACAATTAACGTTATAAACGTTACAAAACTCTTCTCCATGCGGTCCCGTAGGAGATGATCTCTGCGCTTCTGTCAGATATCTGGGTGGTCGTCAGCCTGTGTCCTGTCACCATGTAAGCACCTTTTCCCCCCGCTTCATGGACCATTCTACTGACTGCCTTCTTCCTCGCTCTTGCCATGATCTCCCTGTATCCGCCCGGCTCCCCCCCGAAAAGTATCCTCAGACCGGAAAAGAGATCGTTCACCATTGTCGCCGCGATGATCGATTCCCCGTAGACGGTCCCGAGACACTGAAGCTCCCCGCTCTCTCCTTCGAGGATACTGTCGGTCCTGACCACGATATCCTTTGCTTTTCTCCCGGCCGTGGGCCTTCTCTTGATCTTTCTCAGGCTCATCATTCCTCCGGTGAAGGATACCAGGAGAATGACACCCGAGATGAGGACGGTCCCGGGTGTGATCCTGTCCAGCAGATACAGCACCCCTGCGGAGATCACCAGGGATCCCGCAAGCACCTTGAACATCTCTCTCGTATGCTCTTTCATTGTCATCATCCCCTTTTCGTTGCTATGTTTCCCATGTAACGTTACCCGAAGAACCCCCTCTCCTTCAGAATGTACAGGATGCTCTCCGCAGCCTTCGCCGTTTCGTGGTTCCCGCTTCCCGAGAGCTCCCCGATCACCGATGAGATATCACCGATACATTCCCCCGGAACAATGTTCCTTTCCAGACAGATCTGCACCAACCTCACCGCCTCCTCCCGGACTCCCTCATCCCCTTCCATCAGCATTTCCAGCGTCCTCGCGAACATGTTCTCGAAGTCGAACAGGTGGTTGGGATCCGATTCGATCGCCATCCTGAAGCAGAACAGGGCGTTCCCCCTCGAGACCGGATCAGAATCAATCGACCTCTCGAGAAGGAGTTTCACCATTTCCGGGTCCATTATACCTTTCGCGAACCCGTTCCCGATGACGTATCCGATGATATAGAGGGCGTTCCCCCGGATCATCTTCCCGTATTGTTCCCTGGCAGCGTTCACCATCCTGTCAGATCCCGGTTTCTCATCGATCATCATCATGTTCAGGAGGATGTCCAGACCGTCCTCTCCGATCAATTCGCCGGAGAACAGACCCTTCGGGTCCCTGCTGACGGCCTGAACGATCACGCACATTGTATCGAACACGAGCTTAAGATCATCCTTGAGAAGGAGACTCCTGAGCCTGGCAACGGCTCCCATCTCCACCACTTCCTTCACACCTTTCCTGGTGATCATCTCCTCGACTGCGCCGAGGAACCTGCGCACCGCTCTTGCATCCCGGTGGTCGTAGTACTTGATAGCGAACTTCAACTCGGTTGATGGTCTTCTGTTCTGGACCGCATCCCTCTCTCCCATTAGAAGGTGCCGGTTCACCACCAGCGGTATCTGGATCCTGTCACGGTGAAAGGCCTCGAAGGGCATCCCGACGGCATGGTTCGTTAGTCTCATCAATTGAATATATGGCGAGAAAATAAATAAGGAATATCACGTTATGAACGTTATAAATGAGGAATCCCCATGAAGAACCTCAGAGTTGTCATCTCCTGTGTTTCCTTCGAGACAGTGAAGATAATCCAGCCGATCCTGGACTACAGGGCCGACAAGGTGCACCTGATCCATTCCGGGAAGAAACCTCCGTACATAGATTTCTTCAACCATGTCACGGGGGAACTTGACAAGAACAAGATCCCATGGGAGGAGCACAACGTCTTCTACTCGAAGTTCACGGATGTAATGAGAGCCGTCAGAACCATGATCAGAAAGGAAAGGGCAGAGGGCAATCACGTCTACGTGAACATCGGTGCGGGCCCGCAGATCTATTCCTCCGCAGCCATGGTCGCAACGATGATGGAGGGAGGGATCCCCTTCAACGCTCCGACGGACGAATGGACAGTGAAGGACGTCAGGAAGGTATTCTACGAGAAGGGAAGGCCCGTCGGAAATGCAAGGTCGGTCAAAGCTCCCGTGGAGATCCCCGTTTTCGAGGTCAGGCCTCCCGAGGAACCCCTGGTGAGAGGATTGGCTATATGGAAGGAGGTCACCGACAGATACAGGATCAGGCCCACCAAGGAGATATTGACCGCCCTGGAGGAGAACGACCTTTTGTTCGATATCTGGGAGGACGACAGAAGGAAAAAGTACTCGCAATCCGCCCTGATGCGCTACAGGAGGAACTTCCTCGAGAAGTGGGAGAACAAGGGGTGGATCATCAACGAGGGAAGGGGAAAATATTCGATCACTGACCAGGGAGGGATGATACTCGAGATATTCTCCGCCTGACCTTTTAAAAAGGTCGAGGTCATTGAGATCATGAGTTACCATCGAGGGACCAGAGCATCCATCATCCACCAATTCCAAAAATTATAAAAGTCAATATCTTCATATTAATTTGGAGATTATGTCCATTTTAAAGGAAGAGCTGGCGCTGTTCTCACTCTGCCTCCTCAAGGACCTCGAAGGAGAGGGGGTCCCTTACACCAAGGAGCAATTAGCTATGGCGATGGACATCTCCGAAAGCACCCTGGCCCTCTACATGTCCAACCTCCGGCGGAAGGGGCTCATAGATCGACACAAGAAGAAATACGCGGTGGATGTTCGCGAGACCTACTCCATCACACCGGAAGGCCGAAAGGAGAACGAGAAGATACTGAAAAGGATAGATTCCGAGTATCTCACACCGGAGAGGCACAACATCGAGGCGATGATGCCCATATCGACTGTCCTCAAGAGGATACTCGACCCCCTCGAGAGGATATTCTTTCTGTCCCTTTACACGGGTCTCAAGTATTTCGATCTCCCGCTGTATCTCGAAACCATGAGAACCGCCAGGCAGGACTCGACCATGGTGAACGCCCTTGCGGACCTGTCGGGAGAGGAAGGCATCGAGGAGACCCCTGTCGCGGAGACCTTCTTTTGCTCCTGCTTTTACGGGGACATAGACATCGAGGAGCTTCAGAGGGGAAGCTCTTACGGAACGAATATCAACGCCCTCCTCATCATCGCAGAGGCCAGCTACAAGCAGGGACGATTGAACGAAGCCCTTGCGATCTACGATCACATCCTTACCCCCCCGATGAAGACCTCGCAGGGACAGTGGCTTATCGCGAGGGCCGGGAAGGCGCTCGTTCTCAGCAAGAGAGGGGACATCGAGGACTCGCTCGAACTCCTCGACGAGACCGGGGCGCTCGTCGGGAACAAGATCCTCCGGACATTCGCTCTTCAGGTCAAGGCAAGGATCCTCTCGACCACCGACAGGATGGAGGAATCCATGAATCTTTTCGACAGCGTGATCCGTTCCTTCTCAACGTTCAAGATCCCGCTCCTCCTCGCCATCGCACACAACAACAGGGGGATCCTTTATTTCAGGATGAAAGAGAACGAAAAAGCCGAGAAGGATTTCCTGAAATCCAGAAAACACCTAAACGAATCCAGGAGGGAATACCTCTTCGGCCCGCTTTACACCAACCTCGCGGGAATAGAGCTTCGCAAGGGAAACCTGGAAAAGGCCGAGGAGTACCTGGACCGCTCGGTGGAGGCCTACATGATCCTCAACGATCTCGAAGGCGTGTCCTACGTCGATTTCACCAGGTCTCTTGTTTTCGTCGAGAGGGACGAACGGGAAAAAGCGTTGAAGCTTCTCAGAAGGTCGGAGAAGATAGCGTTCCCGTCCCCCTCGGTACTGGAGAGAAAGGAGCGCAGGGAGATGTTCCTGGACTGCGCCCGGAAGAGAGGGTGGGAGATATCCGATCTCACCTGACGCGATTTTCCCCATACACCCCCTTTTGAATGGATATGTGTCCCTATGACGGCCCATGATGATATTCTATTATGAAGGATTTGTAAAATATTACACTTTTAATCCAGGAAATATCAACGATACGAATCAATATATAATCATTTGACCAATATATATTCGGAAGGGTAATTGGAAGTCGATCGATCTTGAAATGATATTGAACGATCAACATTTCACGGGATCAATATCTTTCATATGGAAAAAGGTGATCGAAATGGGGGAGCACAAGAAAGGTGAGGATCGATGTCCACATCAGGAATTCATCCATCTCAGCGATCTCCACTTCGGGAAATGCTTCGGTCTCACGAAGATAAGGGAAAGGAACGAGGCGGTGATCGAGCATATCGGTGAGAATCACCCGGGGATTCCGGTGCTGATAACGGGGGATATCGTCGATTCCGGATTCAGGTGTCAGTACAAAAAGGCGAAGGAAGAACTGACGAAGCTCGCCAAGACGAATCCTATCCTCCTGGTCCCCGGGAACCACGATTACAATCATCTGGGGAACTTCATCAATGTCAAGGCTGATGATCGATGGAAGGAGTTCTTCGGAGTTCCCATGGGCTGGGAAAACGGATCGATGACGCTGAATAAGCACAACCTGAAACCGGAAAGGGCCGGTCTTATGAACTGGCTTCTGCACGGCAGCGACAAGTTCGACGGACTCGGCGGATGGGAGTCTGAGGATTGGGTCGTTTACGGGATCGATTCAGGAGATCCCAGGGACCGGACCCAGACAGCCAGGGGATACGTGAGCGAGGAGCTCAGAAAGAGATTGAAGAAGGAACTTGAGGACGAGAAGAGAGGCAAGGATAGGATACGCATCGTCATGCTGCACCATCATCCCTTCATGTCCGATCCGTTCATGGTCCTGAAGGGTGCGGATGAACTGATGGATGTCCTGAGGGGAAATTGCGAGGTACTCCTTTTCGGCCACAGGCACAAGTACCATATCTACAAGGACAAAGAGTATGAAATTCCCCTCATAATAGCCAGCCACAGCACACCGGAACATGCCTTCAGCCATTATCTCATCGTTCAGTTGTTCCGGGTCTTTAGGGATTGTTCAAGGGAATTCGGATACAGCGAAAGGCTCGAGATGATCCACCGCGCCTCCCGACCCAGCCTTCTGATGAGATTCATGAAGAACGTCCTGTGGCTCAACTTCAAGAGAATATTCTATGTGATTTTCAAGTTGATGCTATGCCCGTTCAGAATGACAAGAATGGCAATAATATTCCTTTTCAAGGGCCGGAAGTGAAGATGCTCGACGATCCATCGGTTATCGTCCGGACCTCCGGTCGAGATTTCTTCTCCCGGGTCCCTGAGGAGCAAATTCACGGATGGCAGAATCAGAAATATCGCGGTGCAGGCAATCTTTCGGAGTCTCTTCTCAAATAACCTCTTCATTCAGGTTCCTCCCAAGAGCCGGTGCAACATGGAACGCTGGAGTGGCATATGAGTGGACCCGCCGATCATTTCACATATCTGGCCTTATCCTGGTATATGATGCCTTATCAGGAATGATTCCACATTTCCGATCCATTTCGAACACCCTCCGGTCACATGAACCATGGGATCGATGTCGGGTCCGAACTCGGATGAGCCATATCGATACCGAAGAGGCCGGATAACAAGCTGAAACAGGTTTGTTCATGGAGACATTATTGAAAACTCGATGATCTTCCCGGTATTTCCACCTATAACTATAGATACTACCTCCATCTTGGGCGGGCCCAGCCAGAGTATGGTGAACATAATATGAAATTCGAAGAACTACGACTTGACCCCCTCCTTCTGAAACAGATCTCGAGGATGGGGTACACAGAGACAACACCGATACAATCACGATCGATACCGATGATAATGGAGGGGAAGGACCTTCTGGGCCAGGCCCAGACGGGAACCGGAAAGACGGCAGCCTTCGCCGTCCCGATAATTCAGAAGCTCCTCGGTCTCCCGCAGGGATCGACCCGGGTCCTGGTGGTGGCGCCCACAAGGGAGCTTGCGGAGCAGATTCACACCTCATTCGAGGACCTCGGCCGGGCGTCCGGAATCAGGTCAACAACGGTCTACGGAGGGGTGGGCATGGGCCCCCAGATCAGGAAATTGAGGTCAAGACCCGACGTTGTCGTCGCCTGCCCGGGGAGACTTCTCGACCACCTGAGGAACGGTACCATCGACCTCTCGGAGGTCGATACGCTCGTCCTCGACGAGGCTGACAGGATGCTCGACATGGGCTTCATCCATGATATCCGCAGGATAATGAACGCACTCCCGGAGGACAGACAGACCCTTCTGTTCTCTGCCACTCTGACAAAGGAGATAAGAAAACTTGCCTCCGAGTTCATGTCCGAACCGCAAAGCGTAGACATCGGTCACAGTGCTCCGGTGGAGACCGTTTCCCATGCGATCTATCCGGTATCGCACCATCTCAAGACCGGACTTCTCATAGAGCTTCTCAGGAGAACGGATGCGGGATCCGTTATCGTTTTCACCCGGACAAAGCACAGGGCGAACAAGGTGGGGGGTCACCTGAGAAAAGCGGGTTTCAGGGCGGCCTCGCTCCAGGGCAACCTTTCCCAGACGAGACGCCAGGAAGCCCTCGATGGTTTCAGGAAAGGGTCCTACCAGGTACTTGTGGCGACCGACATTGCGGCAAGGGGCATAGACATCTCGACGATATCCCATGTGATCAACTATGACATGCCAGACACAGCCGATGCCTACACCCACAGGATCGGGAGGACGGGAAGGGTGGAAAGATCGGGTGAGGCATTCACGCTGGTAACCAGAGAGGACAAGACGATGGTCAGGACCATCGAGCGCATGCTGGGTACGGGGATCGAGCGAAGAACGATGGACGGTTTCGATTACGATGCTGTGCAGGAGAAGAGGGACATCCGACCGGGCAGGACCAGGAACTTCCCCTACCGCAGGAGGAGGAGAGACGATCTCCCGAGACCTCCTTCCCCGGACGGTAACACGGGGAGGATTCGACCGGCCTACGGCGGCAGGTCCGCGAACAGATCCCGCACAAGATTTTGATCATTCTCCTTCAGAAATAGAGGGGGAATCCGGAAGGAGGACCGTCACTTTAGGGTCAGAGGTACCAGAGACCTTCGAGGTGAATTCCCCGGTCCCCATCATCAAATCGTCTGACGATCCATCGGTTATCGTCCGGACCTCCGGTTGAAAGGAGGTGATACGGCGATAAATGAAACCATGCCAAAAGATTAAATTAACACCGACGTACAATCATATCGCGGTGGGCAGATGAAAAGAATACTCAGAACGATAGCCGTCATGGTCATAACGTTCATCGTGATAATCGCCATCTTCTGGTTCATAATTCCGCAGACGGGGATCGCCGATTCTCTGGGCTCTTCCTACATCTTCGTCGCCCTCGTAGGCTCCCTCGTGATAAGCTACTTCGTCAGCTGGATACTCAACAAGGCCTTCGCCCCGAGGAAGCGAAGGTAGATCCCTGACCTTGGTTCGGATCCCCGGTTTTAAAAGACCGGCCAGATTCCGGGGGCAAGCCTCCTCATGTCAAAAATCCGTTCCATTCATTTTATAACCGCTCCGTAGAATCCCGATCCGGAGGGAACCAGATGAAACTGCAGTGCATCCTCGCCTCATTCGTACTTGTATCCATCGTCTTCTTCGCGGGGTGTCTTGACCCCGTCGATGACGACGAGAAGGACCCGATAGCATACGAATCCCGGTACGTGGCCATGAACGAACTCGTCAACTCATCAAACGAGTTCGCCTTCGAGATGTACAGGGAGCTCATCGACGGGGATTCCAATGTGTTCTTCTCTCCCTATTCCATCGTCATGGCCCTCGGAATGGCATACGAGGGTGCAAGGGGCGAGACGGCAGAGGAGATCCGGACAGTTATCGAGCTCCCCGCCGACGACCAGACCAGAAGGGACATGGTCCTATCGCTCCAGTCGCAGCTGAACCCGGGAGGGACGGAGTACGAGCTCAGCACGGCGAACGCCTACTGGCTGAGAACGGGGGAGGACCTCAACGACGTTTACCAAGACACCATCGAGAACGATTACCTAGCCGGAGGTCAGAAACTGGACTTCGCCGGGGACCCCTCCGGTTCCGCCGACACGATCAACGAATGGGTGGAGGGGGAGACCAGCGGGAAGATCAAGGACCTGATCTCTCCCGATCTCATCACGCCGCTGACCTATCTCATACTTACGAATGCCATCTACTTCAAGGCGAACTGGAAATGGCAGTTCGATGAGGAATCCACCGAGGAGCATGATTTCCATCTTTCCGACGGCACCGAGGAGCTCGTGGATATGATGCATATGTGCGACGAGGAGATCGACATGAACTACGCCGCAAACGACGACGTGCAGCTCCTGCAGCTTCCGTACACAAAGGAGGAGCTCTCGATGTACGTCATGCTTCCAAAGGGCAGGGACATCTCCTCGCTGGAGACGGTCATAACCAGGGAGTATCTCGACGGTCTCAAATCAGAAATGTACGGGGAATGGATCGACCTCTACCTCCCGAAGTTCAAGTTCGA
The DNA here is from genome assembly GCA_049472275.1 of Thermoplasmatota archaeon. Lineage (GTDB taxonomy): Archaea > Thermoplasmatota > Penumbrarchaeia > Penumbrarchaeales > Penumbrarchaeaceae > JAFGLL01. The sequence goes on from JBLIRL010000007.1 coordinate 8,565, forward strand.
GCAGAAGTACGAACTCAATCAGAACCTCGCCGACATGGGGATGCCACGGGCCTTTGGCCGGGAAGCGGACTTCAGCGGCATAAAGGCTTCCGGAGAGAACGACCTTTACATTAGCAAGGTCATCCATCAATCGTTCGTCGATGTGAACGAGGAAGGGACCGAGGCGGCTGCCGCCACGGCGGTGATAATGGAAGAGAGAGGCGGAATCGGCGGAGGAAGCGAGCCGCAGCCCGTCGAGTTCAGAGCGGACCACCCGTTCATATTCCTCATCGAGCACAGGGAGACGGGGCAGATCCTGTTCATGGGCAAGGTCGAGAACCCTGTCTCCTGATACGGTCGATCCGTTCAAGGTGCGGTTTGCGTCCACATCAGGAAGATTACTCCCTTCATTGAAAAATTGCAGATCAGGAAGATGCCATGACGGGTCCCGCCCTCAGATCCCGAGGAGCCCTTTCATCGGGTCCGATGTCATTGTCGGAAGGTTCGTATGACCGGAAACCCCTCGCAAGCAAAGACGCAACTTCCCTTTTGGATGCGAAAAATAATAAATACACCCTTCCCGAAGTTCAGGTTTTGTACTATTCATTTTAAATAATCACCATTTTAATCGATTTGTATGGTTTCCGTGAGAGTGAGGGGCTCGCATGCAGGGGCGATGACGATTATCGTAATCTTCCTGCTGATCATCCAATTGCTGTTCGTACTACCTTTCCCCTCAAGCGGGAGCCCCGACGAAGGATTGGACCTATCTGAGACGGGGGCGCTACCCTCGAAAGGTGGCCCTTACAGGGCCCATGTCGAGGTCTTCGCCGAACCCGGGAAGTTCGTGATCGGGACCGAGGGTCTCCACACCATCAGGTTCGTTTTCGAGGAGTACTGCGGCTTCCCGGCAGATATAACGGGCATCAAAGCCCACCTGAAGAATCCCTACGGCGAGATCGTCCTGTACCTTCCCTCGAGGACACTATCGGACATTGACGTTCCGGCAGCCGGAAGCTCCTCCTATGATTACACGTTCTACCTCAAGGACCAGAAGATCATCGATCTTCGGGCGCGGGGCCTCACAAGGCTCGAGCTCACAGCGAAGTTCACAGGCCACAGCGATCAAGGAGGACATTTCGAGAGGGAGATCATGATACCCGCCGAGCTCGAATCCCGCATCGCCGTCCTTGTCAACCTCAACATCTACGACGGGATCAAGGACTCTCTCGACAGATATCAGGAGGATATCAAGAGCAGGTTCAGTGCCTCCTTCATCGTCCACGAAGGCATATGGAGCACGGCGGAATCCCTCCGGGACCTTCTCAAACATTACTGGGAGAACAAACACATCACCGGTGCGATACTTATCGGGGACATGCCCTATGCCATCTGGGAGGTCATGCACGATACCAGCAGGGAACCCTGCCCCCTTCCGATGTTCTACGAGGACCTGGATGCCACATTCGAGGATACGGACAGAAACGGAAGGTACGACAGGCGGTACTGGGGGGAAAACGACGGACCCGAGATATGGGTCAGCAACTGGTTCATGCCCTTGAGGACGATCCCCTCCGACAATCTGGATCCCTACGGGACCGGTTCGAGTGGAGGGCTCAGGGGGAGATATTTCAACGACACGATCTTGTCGGACTTCGTGGCCGAGAGGGTTGACCCGGTGATGGACCTGAACCTCAACCGCACCTTCCTGCCTCCGGGTGTCGATGCTTCCGAGTTCTCCGTGGAATGGACCGGCAGGATCATTGCCAACAAGACCGAGCATATAGAGTTCACCCTTGAGGTCGCCGGAGGGGCAAGACTGTACATAGACAGCACTTTGCTTCTGGACTATCAAGGGGGCTCGACATCCGGGATCAACACTATGAAAGCGGTGAAACAGATGACCCAGGGTTCCCATGATATCAGGATCGAATTCTACAAACGGGACGGCGGATACCAAAGGAACGGATCGATATATCTGGCATGGGATTCACCTGGTATAGAGGTAGCGAACTTCAACGATTACCTCGATCGGACCCATCTGTACCACACCGACAAGCTGGGACAACCGAACAAAGGCCTGCTGTTCATGGACTACCCCTACGGATACAAGTGCAATATGCTTGAACCTGTCAGGGACATGCACCTCTACCCCCTCTACGGGGAGAACCTCGTCGTGGGAGGGGGGAAGAACTCCACCAATTCCTGGGAATTCCTCGATATCTACGAGCCCGGTTACGAGCTCCTTTCGATCTGGTCCCATGCTTGCGGAAAATACCATCAATTCCAGCTGCCCGAGGACTCGGATTATCCCTCGACCAATCTTCCCTACTCCGAGATCAGGGGTACGAACGGGTCCACGATCACGTTGATATGGGGATGCCATGCAGCGGATTTCGCGGGGACCGAGTATATCTGGTCTTCCGATATAGAGAACAATATAGCCATCAACTACGCATTCAATACGAAGTACGGCCTTGTTTCGGCAGGATGCACCCGTTCATTCGGAACCACCTTCAGAGAAACGTACCACTGCCTGAAGAACCGCTCCACGGTAGCCGACGGGTATCTGGGCTACAAGGACTACTCGTACAACCGGTCCCTCAGGATGAATACTAACCCCTCGGTCTCAGAGGACAGATGGATCGATGACGAGGCCCTCTTCGGGGACCCATTCGTGACATCCGACCACATTCCGGGCGACCTGGAGGTGATCATAGGCGACGGCAGGAAGTTCGTCAATGACACCGTTGTTGAGCTGAGGCTCCGCACGAATAACCCGGGAGAGATGAGCCTCAGGAACGAGGACGGCCAGTGGACGGACTGGATGCCTTTCACGCCCCGGGTCCGGTGGAACCTGTCCATGTCGCAGGGATACGGCAAGGTCCATTTCAGGATGAGGAACTCCTTCGGACCCGGATGGTCCGGGGCATCTGCCACCGCAGGGTACGATACCACCCCGCCCGGCCCCGTGACCGTCACCATCAATGAAGGCGGCACTCTGACAAACAGCTCCGTGTCGATAATCCACGTCAATGCTAAAGACGATCTTTCGGGCCCGGATATGGTCCGGATAAGCGGGGACGGCTCGACCTTCACGGGATGGCTCCCCTTCTCAACATCGGTGCAGTGGGACCTTGGAGAGGTAGACGGCAGAAAGGAGGTGTTCGTCCAGGTCATGGACGGTGCGGGACTCCTCAGCTCGATCTCCTCGAGCTCGATCATCCTCGACACTACAGCACCCGAAACGAATATGGAGATCTCCGGCGTGGAAGGGGACAACGGATGGTACACATCGGGATTGTCAATAGTCCTTACAACGGATGACGAGGATGCCGACATCCATTTCATCAGGGACGACCAGCCCGTGGAGAGATACCGCTCCGTCATCTATTTTCTCAACAACGGCGACCATTCTCTGAGATACTGGTCGGAGGACCCGGCGGGCAACAAGGAACCCGAGGGACTCGTGGAATTCAGGATCGACAAGGAGTGCCCCGAGTGCTCCTATCTCTCCATAGATCACGACGCAGAATATACGACCTCCCGGGATGTCACCCTGACATTGACCTCAAGCGACGGTTTCTCCGGATGCTCCCTGGTGAGCCTGAGGTCCGACAATGAGGACTGGGGCCCCTGGCTGGACATCTGTCCAACCATGAACTATCATCTGGAAGGCGTGGAGGGTGTGAAATACGTCGAGGCAAGGGTCAGGGATGCGGCCGGGAACGTGCAGGAGAGCACGATCAAGGATTCCATAATCCTCGACCTCACATCACCGGGACTCCTGGATTCACTTCCGGCGAGAGACCAGACCGGTGTCGCTCTGGATTCCTGGATCGTTGTGAATTTCACGGAGGCGGTCCTGCTGGACCCCATGGAGGGTGAGGCGATCTCGGTGTTCGACTCGAGAGGCCAGATGATCGGAGGAGATGTTGATTTCTGGAACCTCTCCACCATCGCGAGCTTCAAGCCGACAGAACCTCTGGAACCTTTCGAGGTTTACGAGGTTGTCCTGAACCCGGCTCTGACCGACGAGGCCGGGAATCCTCTCTCGGCGGACAATACATTCAATTTCTCCACGGAGGGCATCCCGCCTCCGGGTGTAGAGGAGGTCTTCGTTTACCTCCTGGACGCCGGAGCGACCGTCTCCTGGTCCCAGAAGGACAATCCTCTGAAGATACCCATCGACGGTTACAGGGTGTACAGGACCGAGGGGGAGCATACGGCGGTCATATTCGAGGGAGGCCCGGATTCGAGCTCCTGTCTGGACGCCTCGATCGAGTCCGGGGGTTCATATGTCTATACCGTCGTATCCTTCAATATTCACGGAGAATCCGGGAGGAGCCCCGGTGTTTCGCTCGACGTACCGGAACTTCCCGGGGATGAACCCCCCGGTGAGGAACCGCTCGACGACGATGAGGAGCCCCCGATCGAGGATGAGGCCGCTGACAGGGGAAGTGGAAATTTGATCGTGCTTTTATCCCTGGTCGCGCTCTCGGTGATAGCATTGGCCGCTGGTGTCTCACTCCTTCTCTATCTGAGGATAAGGAAGGAGAAGGCTTCCGACCCATCTAGGGACGATGGTCCGGGAGCGGCCGGAGCAATTGACATGTCAGGGGATAATACCGGCGAACCTCCATCATCTTAAAATACCATCCTCCAGATATGGAGATGAGGTGGGAGAGTGAGGTCATCCGTTATAGTTACAGTACTGTTGTTAATCTCGATATCCTTTGCATACCTGGGGATCACCGAAGGCGAACCCGGGCTGGAGATCGATCCCCAGGATCTGATACAGACATCGTCCGGCGAACTCCCGGTCGTATGGAACAACTATTTCACCGCCAACGAGGGCCAGTGGGAGGAAGATGTCGAATTCCGGACGGATACCCGTTTCGGCTCCATGACCTTCGGCCGCGACTATCTGAACTTCGACGCTTTCCACACGGAGGGAGACAAGAGGTCCCTGGACATCATCCGGCTGGGTTTCGTGGGTTCTTCCGCGGTCCCTCCCGAGGGAAGGGACCCCGCAGGGACCAGGTCCAATTTCTTCATAGGGGACGACCCCTCCATGTGGGCGTCAAAGGTAACCAACTACCGTCACATATTATACGAGGATTCATGGGAAGGGGTCGATATGAAGTTCCAGAGGAGGGGAAGGGAGATCAACTTCGAGATAGCCCTTTCGGACCCCTCCTCCGAAGCTCTGTTCGATGTCAAGGGACATGATTCGCTCAGGGTCTCGGACGATACCGTGACGATCGGAACCGTAACGGGCGGTTCGATAATCATCCGGATGGACGAGGGCTCCGGAGGTTCCTTCCTCAAGGAAGGAGACAGCAGGCTTGGAGTGCTATCGGGCGAAGGCAGCTCCAACTCCACGATAGCCAAATGCACAGTATACTGCACGTACTTCAACGGTGGCGCCAACACCCAGCCCGTCGATATGGCCGTGGACAGGAACGGTTCGGCCTACATCACGGGAGATACGAAATCCAGCAATCTTCCCTCGACCCCCGGCTGCTACCAGCCGGAGGGTGCTTTCAGGTTCTCCTACTTCATCAACTGGATCGACGCATATCTCTTCAAGCTCAACCCCAACGGGACCGATCTTGATTACTGCACGTATATCGGTTCGATATACATCGAGTACGGGTACGGCGTCGACGTCGACGATAACGGCTGTGCCTACATAGTGGGTCACACGGATTCGGGTATGTACCCCACAACACCGGGAGCGATGTCGAGCTCCGGGGGAGGAGGAAGCGCGGGCTATGCGACCAAGTTCGATCCCACCGGCTCCTCCCTGATCTATTCCACCACCATCGACGGGTCCGACGAGGAGTATGCGACCTGCATACGCGTGCTAGACACAGGTGATGCGTACATCGGAGGCTGGACGAAGTCCTCGAATTTCCCTCTGACCTCGGACGGGTTCGACAGAAGGATAGGGACGAGCTACTACACCGAAGGTTTCCTGATCCTTCTAAACGCATCGGGGGACAAGTTGAAGTTCGGCAGCTTCGTCGGAATGGACATGGGCTTCGAGTACATAGAGGCCATGGACATCGACAGCAACAACAATGTCATCATCGCCGGGAGGGGCAACTCGGCTCCGGAGTTCCCGCTTGCCACGAACCATATCAATGCCAACAACTCGGGGAGCTTCATCCTGAGGATGAGCCACAACTCCAAAAGATTGACCTTCTCTGCATGGGTGGGTGGTACCGGCAGGGAATACTTCAAGGACTTAAGGGCCGTCGACGACAAGGTGCTGTACTGCGGATACACGACATCCACCGATATGTACTGCACGCCCGATGCCCACAACAGGACGAACCCGGGCGGTGACAGGGCCTTCGTCGGAGCATTCAACATGTCGATCCCGTCCCTGATATTCTCCACGTACATACAGAACGCACCGAGCGCCTGGGGCATAGAGGCCTTCGGCGAGAACGTGGTCGTCGGAGGATACGCGGGCAAGAACTTCCCCCTCGTGGGCACACCGCTCAGAAACGAATCCGTCGGAGGGGAGGGCTTCATCGCCAAATTGAGCCTCAAGGGCGAGCTCCTCTATTCCACCTATTACGGCGGGTCGGGGTATGACGACATCCTGAACCTGCGGAGGATGGGAGATAACATCGTGATCTCCGGCAACACCGAATCCGCTGACCTTCACGTGTCCGACGGATGCTTCGATGATACGATGAACGGGAGGGACGTCTACGTCGCACGTCTTCTCTACCCAGAATATCCGGGGGTCCCGTCCATAGGTTCCTTTCACATGGGTGACGGGTACATCCTGCTCGATCTGGTCCCGCCGACCGGGACCGGACCGCTGGGTCTGGACGAGTACAACATATACCGCTACAGCGAGGCATCGGGAGACTACGAGCTGATAGCCCGAACGATGGAGGACACCTTCAATGACACGGGGATCGATGTGTCCAGGGAGTACAGGTACCGTCTCTCTGTCAACAACACCTTCGGCATGTCGGAGCTTTCCGACCCTCTCTCCGTCAAGGATTCCGTGAAACCCTGGATCGACACATCGGAGCTTCCGGACAATGTGACCACAGGAGAGGCCTACAACATCAGTATACGGGCTGGGGACAATACCCACGTCGACCACATCACAATGAAATACGGACAGGGTACCTCATCCAACGAATCGGAGATGGTTCTGGTCTATGACAGATGGCATGCGGAGTTCGAGGTCGAACACACCCTTAACGATCTGGAGCTCACCATATCCGCCCAGGATCCGAGGGGCAACATCAGGAAGGTTCCGCTTAGCATACCCGTCCTGGACAATGACATCCCTATCTTCCTGGATCCATATCCGCAGCTTCAGCTGACCACCGGTGATGTCTTCGAGGTCTCGGCTTTCGTCGAGGACAATATCGACGTTTCCTCCGTTTCTGCAGAGCCTGTTTTCGATGGTATGCCCGGAGAGACGGTGGACCTGGAAAGGGCCAGCATGTTCGAATGGAAGGGGGAGATCGAGGTCTGGGGGAACTGCTCGGAAATGGACCTCAGGTTCATGGCGACGGATTCCTCGAACAACACGAACGTCTCGAAGATAACGAGCTTCATGGTCACGGACAACGACAGACCCCGTCTGCTTTCGGAGGATGTGGAGGAGTTCGCCTACACGGGGGACAGGTTCAATTTCTCGATCACGGCGGAGGACAACTGGGACATCTCAGGGATCGATCTGCATTATCGATACGACCTGGAGGAGGAAGATCAAGTAATGGCCCTTGAATTGTCGGAGGGTGTCTGGTCGAACCATCTGGTTATCAACGGATCGGCGGAGCTTCTGACCTATTCCTACAGGATCGCTGACACATCGATGAACCAGCTTTTGACCGGCGAAAGAGAGGTGCAGATCTTCGACAATGACGCTCCGGACATACTTTTCGATCCAGAAGGCGTCGAGGCGGCCTCCGGGGAGGACCTTCTGCTTACCTTCGAGGTCATCGACAACAAGAACGTGTACTCCGTGAAGGTGGAATATTCCTTCGGTATGACAGATCCCGTGATAGAGGATGCCTTCCAAGATTCCGGCGACCGGTACTCCTTCGAGCTCCCCGTCCCCTCGGATTTCATGGGGGAGCTCTACATCAGCATAGTCGCCGACGATGACATGAACAACGTGAACAGGACGGACCAGATGATCATCGAGGTCATCGATAACATATTCCCCGTCGTCGGAGCGATGGAAGACGTCGTTTTATATGTGGGCCAATCCGTGGAGCTTACCCTGGAGATTTCTGACAACATAGGGATAGACACAGTCACCTGGTATGTCGGAGATGATGTCTGGTATGGTTTCGAGTACCTTTTCGAACCTGTTTCGAGCGGCGAGTTCCCTTCGAGGGTGGTGGTCCTCGACAAAGGGCAGAACGAGGTGGAGGTCCTCTTCAACGTGACGGTCCGGGATATCGACCATGATGAGGATTCCGACGGGATCCCCGACCTCTACGAGATCTCGAAGGGCTTCGACCCGGAGGACCCGGCGGACGCGGCTCTCGATCCGGACAGCGACGGGATCTCCAATCTCGACGAGTATCTGAACGGGACGGACCCACTGGTCAAGAACGAGAGCCCGAAGGACAAACCCTCGGAGGGGGACGGAGGGAAGGACAGCAACATTGGTCTGATCATAGGTATCATCATAGGTATCGTTATCATCATAGCGGCTGTGGTCCTGGTGCTGTTCTTCATAATGAGGAAAAGGACCGGAAAGGATGAGGACGCAGAAAAGGGGGAGGTGGAGAAAGAGGAGATGGAGAAGGAAGATGAGAAGAAGGAAGGACCACCGAAGATACAGCTTCCCCCCGGGTTCAGACCGCCCCCGCAGGCCCTGGGGAGCACCCAGGATCGGAGAGGGAAGCTTCCGGCGGTCCAGAGGCCCGGTCTTCCGCCTTCCCAGCAGCCTGCCAAATCCCCCTCGGACAGGGTCCCGCCCGCCGGCGGGCCCACGGCAGCGCCTCCGCAACAGCCGCAGGCACCACAGGCCCCACCCGCACCAAAGGTCCAGCAGCCGGCTCCGCAGCAGCCTCCGGTTCAAGCCGCCTCCGCTCAGCCGAAGGCACCGGCAGCCGCATCCCAGCAGACTCAGACCCCCGCGCCTCCGAACCAGCCTCAGGCCCCGCAGCCTGCCGGTGATACACCAGCGGCACCCACCCCGCCACCCGTCGGAGCTGGACAGCCGCCGCCCCCTGCTTCACCATCGCCACCCCGGGCAGCCCCGTCCTCCGGGGAGCAGCCGGCCGGTCAAGCGGCCTCTGTCGGGGAGAACAGCGCTCCCCCGGCTCAGCAGGAGAACGCATCTTCTCCCCCGAAACCGGAGCAGGGCCAGTGAAGAAGTCAGCATGATCCGACCCGAGGGGCAACCCTTTAATAATGAAGGACGCTAGCCGGTCCGGCAAGCGGTGGCATGAAGCTGAAGGATCAATTTATTTCAACAAACAACTCCTTACAATTCTCACCGCTTGCCTTCCGATCGATGTTATGGGAACCGCTGATGCCCGTTCTCATTCCTCTTCTCCTGATATGTCAGACATCCTTCTCCTGAAGACCAACACTGCAGCGAGGGCTGACAGAATACCGATCATCATCAGCATGACCGCACCGAAAAGAAGCTCTCTTGCCACCCCATCTTTACCGTCGGTATCCCTGTCCTCAACTTCGCTGACCGTTAGGGTGAACTCGGTCCAGCATGAGATAAGTCCATTGCTTGCCGAGATGTTCAACAGGTACTCCCCTGCGACCGGTTCATCCCAGTGGAGCTCCCCGGTCATGGGATCGATCGTGATGCCGGAAGGAGGATCGGAGACGACGGAGAATAACACGGCCCGGGAGGGATCGATACCCTCTGCAGAGGTCTCCATGGAGAACGGCTTCCCCTCGACCGTATTCACATCCCCGATCCCTCTCAATAGCTCTACAGGTTCGGGATTACCAACAACCTCGAGTATGAAATCTGAGACGTCCGTTCCGCCCCATCCGTCGTCGACGATCACACTGATACGGTATGCACCCGGGGTCACCGGGGTTCCTTCGAGCGCTCCCGTCATCTCATCGATCTTCAGCCAGTCCGCTTCGGTGACAAGACTCCATTTCAGAACGTCTCCCGTCGGATCGATATCCACGGCCTCGTAGACGATCCGGTAGAGGTTCCCGATATCCGCGAGGAGCACATCATCTGTTGTTATCAAAGGCGGGTCGTTGACATTTTCGACGGTCACAGTGAAGTTCAGAAGGTCCGCCCCTCCATTGCCGTCCGCGACCCTGAGCTCGACTGAATGGCTGCCCACATCATCGTTGTCCGGCCGTCCGTTCAGCGTGGCTGATCCGGGATCGAACTCGATCCAGCCTGCTTCGGTGACCAGGCTCCATGTCAGGATGTCCCCCGTCGGATCGATGTCCATCCCCTCGAATTTGATGGTGTAATCCAGGTCCTCAACGGCAGAAACGATATCCCCCGGGACGATCACTGGTGGGTCATTGACGTTGATGACAGTCAACGTGAAGTTGGTCCAATCCTCCCCACCGTGTTCGTCGGCCACGCTGAGGTTGACATGATGGTCTCCAACATCGGAATTGGACGGAACCCCATGAAGGATGCCTGTTGCACCGTTGAATTCCAGCCATCGGGCATCCGTTTCGAGGGACCAGCGAAGCTCACCGGGTTCGGGGTCCTCATCCACGGCCTCGTATCCGACCATGAATTCTGAATCCTCCATGACACTGACGATATTCTCCGTGATTATCTCCGGGGGATCGTTCGTGTTGATGACCGTCAATGTGAAGTTGGTCCAATCCCGGCCTCCGTTCCCATCCGTTACGCTCAGGTTAACGCGATGGTCTCCGACATCGGCGTTCCCCGGTGTTCCGGAAAGCAGACACGCTTCCGGATCGAAGGAGAGCCAGCTCCCTTCGGAGTCGAAGGACCAGACCAGCAGGTCCCCTGTCGGATCGATGTCCCTCGCCTCGTACTCCCTTGAATAGCGGATGCCCTCGACGGCCCCGGTAAGGTCTTCGGTGATGATCTCGGGCGGGTCGTTCGTATTGATGACCGTCAATGTGAAGTTGGTCCAATCGGAACCTCCGTCCCCGTCAAGGACGGAGACGTTGACCCAGTGATCACCCACATCGCCGTTCTCCGGGATCCCCTTTAGCACCCTTGTCTCGGGATCCATCGACAGCCAATCCGCATCTGTCGAGCAGAACCAGATCAGCTCGTCCGCATCCCCGTCCGGATCCTCTGCCGTATACATGACGGAATAGACTTCGTCCTCCTCGCAGGTCAGAACGTTCCCGGTGGTGATGCTCGGTGGATGCCGCGTGTCGATCCGATCGATCATGATGAGATATATCTGCCCCTCGGATTGTGCTGCATCATCGCAGTTGGGGGCCCCTATCAGGATATCTTCCTTCCCGTCCCCGTTCACATCACCGGCCCCGGACAAAGAAGCACCTGAATCATCACCCGCCGCTTCCCCGACGAAGGATGCATCAGACCTGGAAAGGTCCGTGTCCCGGGTCCAACCGGAGGATCTGCCCAGTATCAGATAGGATTGTCCCGCACCCGATCCCGCGTCGTCATCCCCCCTGGCTCCAATCAGGATGTCGTCGTATCCGTCCCCGTTGACATCGCCGGCACCCGCAAGGGCCTGACCGGAGGTATCCATCATGTCCTCCCCTATGAAGGACGCGTTGGCCTTCGACAGATCCATGCCGGTTGACCATCCGTTCGCCCTTCCAAGGACCAGATACGTCTTGCCTGCCGCACTCCCTCCGTCCCCGTTGCTCATGGCGCCTATCAGAATATCATCGAATCCGTCCCCGTTGACGTCCCCCGCTCCGGCCACCGTGTATCCCGATTTGTCCATCATGTTCTCTCCGATGAAAGAGGCGCTTGCGTTCTCAAGGTTGACATCCATCTCCCAGCCCGATCTCCTTCCGAGTATCAGATAGGTCTTCCCGCAGTAAGGATATCCTCCCTCGTAGTTCCCCCATGCGCCTATGAGGAAATCATCGTATCCGTCCCCGTTGACATCCCCCGCCCCGGCAACATCGAAACCCGAGTTGTCGTCGGCCTGCTCGCCCTGGAAGGATGCATTGGCCCGGGAAAGGCTGGCCCCCTTCGACCATCCCTCTTTCCTCCCAAGGACCAGATATGTCTGACCCGTCGCAGCCCCGTTGTCCTTGTCAAGATAGCTGGCAATGAGTATATCGTCGTATCCGTCCCCGTTGACATCCCCGGCCCCCGCTATCGAGTGGCCTGTCTGATCGTAAGGGTCCTCCCCGAAGAAGGTCGCATTTGCTTCCGAGAGGTCGGTATCCCTGGACCATCCCGAAGCCCTGCCGAAGATAAGGTAGGTGCATCCTGCCGTCATGCTTCCCCCTTCGTCCATCGGGGCCCCGATGAGGATATCGTCGTATCCGTCCCCGTTGACATCTCCCGCTCCGCAAGCCGAATATCCGGACTTGTCGTCGACGTCCTCCCCGATGAAGGACGCGTCCGCACCTGAGAGATACGAGTCCATTGACCAGTTGTCCGCCTTTCCGAGGACGAGGTATGTCTTCCCCGCAACCCCTCCCCCCTCGTCATTATGAGGGGTACTGATCAGAATATCGTCGTATCCGTCCCCATTGACATCCCCGGCTCCTGATACGACTGTGCCTGCCCTGTCACCGGCGAACTCACCCCAGAAGGATGCCGAGGCATTGGCCAGGGATGAACGAAGTTCCGCCGGTCCAGCCGATACCAGACGATCCGGCCCCAACTGCAGTGATAACGGCGCAAAAAGAAGGACCATTGCCAGGAACAGTGCTGTCCTTGGTATCATTCACAACCCTCGATGTATCTCTCCGATGTCCATCCAATCCTGAATGTATTTAAAAGGAAGATTGGAGGTCTTTCTCTATGTTTCAAATAATTATCCTTTCTCGGGGGCCCGGATCGCCCCTCGGGAACATCTTCCGAACCGGTTGCCGGAGCAGGGCGTACATGGTGCCGGGGGAAGTCTCCATTTGAGGTTCATTCCGGAGTGAGCACCCCCTCATGAGGTGGAAATGACGAGCCCCTCCTCCCGGAGATAGCATTCGGTCACCCCCCCGGACTTGAGCACGTTCACTATTCCGAGACCCCTGAGGATCCGGATATGGTAGCTGATCAGGGCCTTGCTGTGGCCGATCTCCGCCGATATCGCCGACTGGGAGATCCCCGGCCTGTCGTATATCGTCCTTATTATGCTCTCCTGGACCTCGTTGAGGGTCAGGCAGGGGACGATCTTCTCATCGAAGAGGTAGAACCTGCGATTGTTCCCGTCCTGTATGGATTTGATGATCTCGTGCTTCTCGAGCACGTTGAGATGATAGGCCAGGACTCCCTGCTTGAGGTCCAGGTCGCGGCTGATCTTCCTGAAGTGGATGCCCGGTTCCCTCCCTATCAGGTCGATGATCCTGCTCCTGTTCGCATTGTTCTGGAGGGACCTCGTCTTGAGCCTGGAGAATATCAGGAAGAAACCGATGACGATCGCCCCGGAAACGGCCGTCCCCGAGATCAGGATGAGCGTCCCCCTCGGTATCTTCCTCCCTTCATCCCGGGGGACCGTGGTGATCACCTTCTCCGGGACGTGGATTGTCCCGACAAGCGGTGTCGGCCACAGTCCGAGGGCCTGGTCCGTTACCAGGCCGAATATGGACCTCCACTGAAGTCCGTGGAACAGGATGATGTCATTGAGGCCCTCGGCCCCCGTACGCGCGGAGGATGCGATCCCTTCGATATCCTCATCGGAAAGGCCCTTGATGACAGAGAGTTCCCGGAGGAACCTCAACTCGACCCCAAGGGCCTCTCCCCAGTTCATAGACGACAGGTCGACATCGACATCGGGGATCACGGCATCCATGGTCTCGTTGGATAGTCCAAGAGAACCCGTGTCGTATATGGAGGGATCGACCCCGATGAACTCGAGGAGGGTCTTCGCATCTTCCTCGACCCGGTCATCCAGTGTGATGTTCCTTCCGATGACCTGGAACGACCACTCGTTCTCGATGGTTGTATTGGGATCGTCGTCACCCAGGACTACGTTCATGGTGATATTTCCCCTCGTGAAGAAATAGAGCCATTTCACGAATCCACCGGAATTGATGCCCCCTTCCATGTATCCGCCCCTGTATCCGAGCTCTTCCATGAAGGGTATTACAGAGATGTCCACGGTCGTGTTCGCGGGGATCGGCATCTGCAGCTTCGACTGCTCGTACTCCACGGTCTCCACCCTGGTGGGCACCATCAGGGCAACGGACAATCCCTCGAGGTCGACATTGCTCCCGGTCATCATCGAAAGGATGCTGTTGTCGGTCTCGTATACCATGACAGCGAGGTCGTTGATGGTGTGCGACCTGAAGATGTAGTACTCCTGGGACCCCCACCTGAACGGGAAGCCGTCGTCAGGTCCGTCGGCTGCAGGGTAGTAGAGGTCGAGCTCGGTCCGCGTGACCAGCCCTTCATCCGCAAGCTCCTGGAGCGGTCCGAGGTCGTACCGGATATCATCCCGGTTCAGGAGGACCTCTAGAAAGAAACCCTCTTCCGCATCGATCAGCGGGATGCATTCCGCGGACGGCGCTTGAATTAGAATGGAGAGTGCGACCATGGCAATGATGGAGGTTACTAGCGCGCTCGTTCTTTGGGTCATCCTATTACATGTCGAAATTGCCCTGTATCAAATTAAAGAGTTTGGGATTGGATTTATACTGCTATTTAAAACAATATCCCTGTGGACGGGGGAGAATGCCGGCCCGTGGAGGTCCTTCGGCAGACGACGGACGGGCCTGACGATCCCGTTTCCGGTATGGCCTTTCCCACGGAGATAATTGCGGGGGCCCGGGTTCAAATCCTGTCCCAAACCCTTATAATAGGAGTAATACAGGCGTCCCGCATTTCATAATATATCCTCCTCCGATGGTCTCCCGCTCGGAGATGATGAAATGGGAGAAAGGAGTAATTTCCTGATATCGGACGGATGGGAAGGAACCGTGAAAGGATCGATAAGGCCCGGACTGCCGCACGCTGCCGCTGCAAGCATCCTGGTCCTGCTCCTCCTTATCGGCTCCCTTTCAGTGGTGGCTGCCGCTACCGCGGGCGTAGGGACCGGGATATCCCTGTCAAAGGATCCCTCCGTCGTGGGCAAACCCGGGGTGGACATATCGGGCTCGGGTATCGGATACTTCACGGAGAACGCGGGCCAGTGGGCCCCGGGCATCGAATTTGTGGCATCGTCCTCATTCGGATCGGTCGGGTTCGGAAGGGGCGGTATGTACTACAATCTGGTCGAGAGGGATATCGATATCGACCTCTGGACCCCGGGGGCATCTCATGGACCGGACGCAATCTTGAAGAGATGTGAAGCCTGCATAATACGGATCGACTTCGAGGGGTCGAACGAAGAGGGCCCTGTCGGAGCGGGCCTCCTTGCCCACAGGTCCAATTTCTTCCTCGGTGATGAACCGTCCGAATGGAGGACTGACGTGAGGAATTTCAATAGGATCGTTTACCGGGACATATGGGACGGCATCGACATGATCTATCACTTCGACGGCGGGTTTCTGAAATACGATATAGTGATCGATCCCGGCGCCGATCCGGGGGAGATCCGTTTCGGGATGGAAGGCCAGACGGACCTGGGAATCGTTGACGGCGGTCTGCGGGCGGGAACCCCTATTGGCATCGACCTCATGGACGGTTCCCCTGAAGTATACTACGAGGACGATCCCGGATCGAGGATAGATTCATCCTTCGAACTGCTGGATGGCCGATCGTACAGCTTCCATCTCGGGGAATACGATCCTTCCAGAACGCTGGTCATAGACCCTCTTGTATACTCAACCTACGTGGGGGGCAGTGATATCGAGTGCGCCTTCACCATGGAGGCGGACCGGTCCGGTTCGGCATATGCCGCGGGAACCACGATGTCTTCCAACTTTCCCCTGAGCACCGGGGCCTATGATACATCGCTGAACAATTCCCTTGACGGTTTCGTCTACAAGATCTCGGCGGACGGAAGCAAGCTTGACTACTGCACGTTCTTCGGAGGAAGCGGCGACGAGATGATATATGACATCGATGTCGACGGGATGGGCTACGTCCATTTCACGGGTGATACCTATTCACTTGATTTCCCGCTGACGGAAAGAGGTTACAACGGCACATCGAACAGGACCTCGGACAGCACGGATGTCTTTGCTGGCAAGCTGGGACCCGGCGGGTCCACCCTTGTATATTCGGCTCTGATAGGCGGAATGTACGACGAACAGCCGTGCACTGTCATTGCGGGCGGATCGGGGAACGTATATCTGACAGGCCATACTTACTCGGCGGATTTCCCGATGACGACCGATGCCTTCGATGATACGTTCAACGAGGGTGAGGCCAATTCCGAGGTCTTCCTCTGCGAGCTCTCGTCCAGCGGTTCATCCCTGGCCTATTCCACCTATATCGGAGGATACTCCAGCGATCTGGCGATGGACATGACGATTGACGAGAGCGGATACCTCTACATAACAGGTAATACGGGTTCCGATGATTTCCCGACCTCCAGGGGTTGCTTCGACTCCACCCAGAGCGGCTTTCTTGATTCTTTCGTCTTGAAGTTCGATATCAGAGGTTCGGACATCGTCTATTCGACCTACCTCGGGGGGACCCAGCTCACAGTTACGCTGTCGATCGCGGTGGACGCATCGGGCAATGCATACGTAGTCGGAGAGACTGGCTGTACCGATCACCCGATCACGAACGGGGCATTCGACACATCGTTCAACGGGGGGGATTCGGATGGCTTCGTGACCAAGATGAACCCCACGGGAACGTCACCCGTCTATTCGACCTACATAGGCGGTGACTCCATGGAAGGATTGTCATCCATCCGCCTGGATGATAAGGGATGCGCATACCTGACTGGAATGACCCAGTCATACGATTATCCGACCACCTTCGGCGCTTACGACAGAACCAACAACGGTGGGATGATGGACGCCGTCTTCTCGAAGCTCGATCCGTCCGGATCCTCCCTTGAGTATTCCACCTATATCGGGGGGAACGAGGACGATGTGGGTTACTCCGTGGACCTCAACGAAAATGGCGATGCGTACATCGCAGGTTTCACGAGCTCGGCGAACTTCCCGATGACATCGGGTGCTTTCCAGATGTCCTTCGGCGGCGGTATATACGACACTTTCGGCCTGTGCCTCGACCTCACCATACCGCCGGGAATGCCTGAAAATATGACTGGCAGGTCAGGAGATGGATGGGTCAACATCTCCTGGAGTCCTCCCCGGTTCGACGGAGGGTCCGAGATACTATCGTACAGCATCTACAGGGGTACGACCAGCGGATCTCCAGGATATCTGGACAACACGACCGACCTGTTTTTCAACGACACCGATGTCGAGAACGGCCAGGTCTATTACTATTCCGTGAAAGCCGTCAACATCGTGGGAGAGGGCATGCCGTCCGATGAGGTCAATGCTCAACCGGGCTCCCGCCCCCTGCCTCCGGTCGGTCTTTCGGCCTCGGATGAGAACGGGCAGATTGTCCTTGAATGGACTGAACCGGAGGACGACGGCGGCTTCGACATCCTGATGTACAGGATCTACCGGACCAGGGAGGACGGGACCGATCGGAGAACCTACTCATCCGAACCCGCATCGACGGGCTACGTTGACGAGAACGTCCTGCCGACGGTCCGGTACGTCTACCGGATGACGTCGATGAACATCCTCGGAGAGTCCCTGCCGACCGATGAGGTAATTGCGATGGTAAGGACGACACCTTCCGAACCCGTCAACCTCTCATACGTCTCCGGTGACGGGTACGTGGAGATATCATGGGATGAACCCGCCAGCGACGGCGGGGACGCCGTCATTGAATACAGGATCTACAGGGGGGCCGGCCCCTCGGCGATGGTGCTTCTGGCCTGGGTGGGATCCCGGGATAGGTGCTACAACGACACGACCGTGACGAACGGTGATGACTATCATTATTATGTGACAGCCTGGAATCCCCTGGGAGAATCCCCGCCAAGTGATCCCATCGTCGCATGTCCGGGATGCGCTCCAACCCCCCCTATCGTCCTGGAAGCGGAACCCGGGAACAGTGTTGTGAAGCTCACCTGGAAAGCGCCGCTTTCGGACGGAGGCATTGGTGTACAGACCTACAGGCTATACGGAGCAAGCGATGGCGGGCCTGCGCTCCTGATCATCGAGCTTTCCAGGGACGACCGGAGCTACCGCGACCACGGTCTGGAGAACGGCAAGACCTACACATACTTCGTGACTGCCGTGAACCACAAAGGAGAGTCCGGACCGAGCAACGAGGTGTCCGCGGTCCCCACAGGGCCGCCGTCGAGACCGACCGGTGTCGAAGCATCACCCTCAGTTGCAGGAATCCGGATTACCTGGGAGGGCCCCCTCGAGGACGGAGGTGACCCGATCGTCCGTTTCAACATATACCGTGCAACGGTCGGGTCCGAGTTCGAACCTGTCGGGGAGGCGGGAGCGAAGGAGAGTTCCTTCATCGATGATACGGTCGAGATGGGTGTCACCTACAGGTACAGGGTCTCTGTCTCGAACTCCGCCTGGGAATCCCTCCCGAGCGATGAGGTGAAGACCACCTCTTTGAGCCCCCCTTCCCCTCCGGTCGGGATATCTGCCGCAGGATGGGACAGCACGGTTGAGGTCGAATGGGAACCCTCACAGGAGAACGGAGGCATTGAGGTGACCTCCTTCGTCCTGTATCGTGGAAGCTCCGCTGATGACCTTGTTGTGCTCGATACCGTCGGTCCGGATACCATGATCTATACTGATGACCACGTAGCAAACGGTATCGAGTACTTCTACGCGGTCTCTGCCGTGAACGCCATGGGAGGATCGAAGATATCCGTGATCGCCTCCGCCACACCCGTGGGTCTTCCGTCCGAGCCAAGAGATATCAAATTGACAATCGTGAACGGCGCGGTGCAGGTCAGCTGGTCACCGCCCCATGATGACGGTGGTTCCATGGTGCTCATGTATAAATTGTACAGGATCGAGGACGGTGGGGATGAAGAGCTCCTTGCGGACCTGGATGCCTCACGGAGCAGTTATCTTGATGAGTCCGTCACTCCCGGCAGGACCTATTCCTACCGCGTCTCGGCGGTCTGCTTCCTGGGAGAGAGCGAAAGGAGCGGATCCGCCGAGATATCCATCGAAGAGGAGGAGAAAGGAGGTGTCGGTATTCTTGTACTTCTGATCTCGATCGTGTCCGTTCTCCTCGTCCTGGCAGCCCTAGTATCTATCGGGTTCATCGTCAGGGCCAGGAGGAAGAGGGTCCCCGAACACTTCGGTATTGATGTCCGGGATAACCCGCTGCAGCCCCCGGTTCAGGGTGCTGTGGCCGGAGCGGAGCCGCCCTCGGGCGCTCCCATGGACGGAACCTGCACGGGCAATGTCAGGATCAACCAGAATTCGGGACAGACCCCGCGAGAATACGGCTCGAACTGGGGCAACGAGCGGGAATCGTATTGAGAGGAGAGCCCCGGACCATGCAGACCAGACTCCAACCCCCGCTGCATGGTCCTCATTTTTTTTTTCGATCGCCGGGGGGACAGGACCCAGCCTCCGGTGATAGTATTAATCCATTGAAGACATACCCGGACACAGTGAAACATCGATGTCGGAAAGTGATGAGGATCTGACCATCCGGGCGGAGCCGAGGGATGACGATGCGGAGGGTCTGATATCCCTCCACAGCTCCATATACACCACAGAGTTCGGACTCGACGGCTCCTATGTGGAGGAGATGTCGGCGCAGTTTATAGACTTCTTCGTGAGGAAGGCCCCGCATGAGAGATTGTGGATCATCGAGAAGGAGGGGGAGATCATGGGCTCGATGGGGGTCCTCCGCCATTCCGACGACACCGCCGTCCTCCGGTGGCTGCTGCTTCACCCGGGCATCAGGGGGCGCGGGCTCGGAAAGGTTCTCATGAGGGAGGCGATAGATTTCTCCAGAGATTCCGGTTATTCCAGGGCTATCCTGTGGACCCTTGACATCCTGGAAGCCGCCTCGGGCATCTACCGCTCTTTCGGATTCGAGAAGGTGGAGGAGGAGTACAGGGATAAATGGGGTCGTCTGCTCCTGCACCAGATGTATCAGCTCGAACTCTGAGGTCAGGCTAGTCCGGACTCAAATTGCGGGGTCCGGACCAAGGGCCCGCATCCTTCAACCCTTGAACTATCAGGGCCAAATCAGTTATCGGTGCCCGATCTTGGGTATCCAAGGTGACAACCATGTTGAGGAATATGGGCGCTATAGACAGGATAATAAGGTCACTCGTCGGGATCGCTCTCGTGATAATCGGCGTTTTGACCGGATTGTGGTGGCTCTATATCATCGCCGCCATAATGCTGCTGACCTCTGCTGTTGGGATATGCCCTCTGTATCTCCCGATGAAGATCAGGACCTTCACCGGAAGGGAGAAGGAGAAGATCAAGAAGGGATGCTGTTAGGAAAGACCAAGGGTCGCTCCGGACCCTCTCCGGGGCGACCATTATTACATTCATTAGAAGGGAACATCATGTCCCGGATTCCATGAAGATCAGTGTGGAGGCCGTTCATGCAATGGGACACCGGGGTCCGGATGCGATCCCCACCATTAATTCTCAAGAGTTAGATAGCTCTAACATCGCCCTTCCAGACGATCTCGTTCTCGACCAGGTTCACGATGACCACGTAATAAATGCCCCCCCTCTGAAGGGGTCTGAAATCTTCCCTGTACCCTTCCTCGGTGAGGTACTGCTCGGCACCCACGACGGTCCTTCCCGAGTTCACGGGCGATGGATCGTCGCTCGCATCTGGTACCTGCGTCGATGTGACGTGTCTGTCCATCACCGTGAAGACCCTCTCCCCGTCGATCGTCACCTTGTAATCCCCCCATTCGATATGGCGATGTATCGGCGAGACAACCAGGGCGGAGTAAGTATGGCCTGTGGGATGGCCTTCGGCGTCAACCTCGATGACCCCGTCCACGTCTATCTCCATATCGGCCACGAAGATCTCAGGTTTGTCCCCAGCCATCTTTGAATAGTTATCGGTCATCAGGTAGACGGTACCTGCGAGCGAAACCGTTATTCCTATCAATATTATCGTTGCGATGACCGGTGAGACCCCCGCATCATCAGATCTGAGATTCCTCATCGACATTCCTCCCGGTGTTTCGTGCATCTCATCGGATCAGCCCTTGGAAAGGCTGCCAAACGTATTTGTTAGGCAATGTAGGTTCTTAAGCATTTCTGATACTTGAGACGAAACATGACAGACCCTGGCCTGGAAGTTTCTACATGTTTCCACAGGTCTGTAGGATAACGGTAAAGCCGATAGGTCCGGTATTTCTTCCTCTATCATGTCCGGCGACTCGCCAGGATACTTCACCCTCCTCCCGTAATGTATTAAATAACCTTCATATCGATGCCTGGTCAAGGAGGGGAAGACTTCATGAAATTGATCCTTTACCCGGTCCTCGTATCATTGCTGCTTTCGGGCCCGGTCCTTCAGCTGGTCGGAGTGGGAGAGGAGCCGGTTCCGGATCCGCCGGCGAGGGGTGCCAGTTACATCCGCGAGGATGCGTCGACCATCTCCATAGGCAACGATCACATCGAGATCGTCCTCAACAAGGACGTGAAGGGGGGAATATCGAGGATCATCGACAAGGGAACCGGGATCGACCTTCGCGGGAACAAGGTGCCTCCGCCCCTGAACCTCATGCTGATGTACGAGACCGGGAGCGGAACAGACGTGGTTCTCCAGTGGGATGCCGAATCGGCTGCATTCTCCAACGAGACCGGTACTGGCTTCTCACGCATCCGCATCGAATACAGCAGGTT
Organism: Thermoplasmatota archaeon; assembly: GCA_049472275.1. Classification (GTDB taxonomy): domain Archaea; phylum Thermoplasmatota; class Penumbrarchaeia; order Penumbrarchaeales; family Penumbrarchaeaceae; genus JAFGLL01. The sequence goes on from JBLIRL010000007.1 coordinate 30,477, forward strand.
CAGGGGCAACGACCTCAACGCGACGGCCACCATCGAGCTTGCGGACGATTCCACACTTGCGGATTTCAGGCTGGATGTCCAAAACGACGAGGACTTCACCCTGACGTCGGTCTTCTTCCCCGTGGTCTGGGGTCTCGGTCAGATAGGGGACTCCGCGGAAGATGACAGGCTGTTCTATCCGGGAGGTGACGGGATCGTGGTCAGGGACCCCCTTAGGTTCGAGGACGACCTCCACATGACGGATATCTACCCGTCGACGGCCTCCATGCAGGTCATGTGCCATTACGATCCGGACGAGGCGGGTCTCTATCTCGCCGCGTACGACGAGAATGGATACCCGAAGAAGCCCACAATGGATTTCATGGAATGGAGCTCCGAGAAGCACCTCGCAGCATTCTTCGAGCACCTAGTTCCGGAACACGCCGGGAACGATTACTCAATGGACTACGACTGCAAGCTCGGGACCTTCCATGGCGACTGGTACGATGCTGCGGAGATATATTCCGGATGGGCGCACACTGCTTCCTTCATCTCCGGGGGCAGGGTTTTCGATGGAAAGGACACTCCTGAATGGTTCTCGAGAACCTCCGTTGTCTCATCATCGAACCGGGACGCGGCAATCGTGCACACTCCGCTCGGGGAGATCGAGAAGATCACTGTCGAGTTCAACGAGCTCACCGGTGTGAACACGACCCATCTGATATTCGCATGGGCGAAGAACGGTGCATGGTGCGGCCCCTACTATTTTCCGCCCGCAGCCGGTGAGGAGAACTTCAAAAACTCGATGATGAACATAACGGATGACGGAGGCCACCCGTTCCTCTACATCTCCGGAAGCGTATGGAGGATAACAAGAGGGGACATCGGGTACGAGGACTACGAGACATTTCACGACATAGGCAGACAGTGGGTCTGCACTGACAGGCACGGGAATCCCATCATAGACCAGGGATATCTTGCTATAAACTGGACCTCGGCCAGGATGTGCCCGATGACCGACTTCTGGCAGAATATGGTGGTCAGCAATCTTCTCGGATGCCTCGACCTGGGCGTCGACGTGGTCCAGATCGACGAGTTCCCCATAGGGTCAATTTATCCCTGCTACAACGCCTCCCACGGGCACCCTCTCGGATACAGCAGGGAGATCACAGAAGCCTACAGGTCCATTCTGCAGGAAGCGAGGTCCCTGGGAAGAGCGATAAATCCTGACCTAGTGATGAGTATGGAGGAGCCCTGCGAGTATTACATTCCATACATGGATACCTACGTGAGCAGGGACAACGCCCCCGAGTTCCTTCTCTATCCCTTCGCCGTGGAGATCTTCGGGAACGAGGTGGAGTTCGTTCCGTTCTTTTCCCAGGTATATCACGAGTACATCACTGCCTTCGGCGAACCCATACCCATGAACTACAATTATCCTGAGCTGTTCATACCACAGATGAAAAGGTCCCTTGCCAGGGCCTGCGTCTCGGGAGAAATAGTGTCTGGAAGCGCTGCAGCAAAAGAGGACCTGAGGCCGGAGGTTCGAAACTTCTACAAGACCACGGTGCAGGCTTCAGCGACCTACGCCAACGATTACCTGATCAAAGGGAAGCCTTTGAGGCCCCCGTACATCGATGTCCCCGAAAGAGAAGTCGAGTGGTACTTCTACTCGAACCAGACCATAGGGAGGCCCTTCATGGAAAGGTCTGTCCTAAACAGCGCCTGGAAAGCGGATGACGGGGATATCGGCCACGTCTTCGTGAACTGGATAGATACGGAGGTGGGGTTCGATGTGGAGCTCCCAAGGTACGATCTGGATGACGGGAACTATTCCATATTCCTCACGAGGAATGGCAATAGAGAGGTCCTTTCGAAGAAAACAACTCTTCCGGCAACAATCCATCTTGAAACGAACCCTGGAGAGGTGGTTCTGGTTGAAATTACACGAACCCCGGATCTCATCGTCTCAGGGACCTACAGACCCGATCCGATCGTTATACTCACAAATGATACCTATATCTTCAGGGCATTTGTAACAAATGAGGGGACATCGGGATCAGGACCGTTCGAGGTTTCCGCATTTCAGGATGGAGTACATGTCAATTCCAGAGAGGCCGATCCGATACTCCCTGGAGATTGGGATGACCTGACCTGGGTATTCAGCACCGAGGACCTCATCGGGGAGTTCAATTTGAGCATGGTCGTTGATCCCCACAACGATATTGACGAACTGGATGAGAACAACAATGTTGTCTGGAAGATGATCGAGATCGTCGAGAGACCGAAGGCGAACGTCAAGGTCGTGGTGACCGAGTACGGGACGGGGGACCCGATCGAGGATGCGATCGTCCAGCTTACAGATGTTAACGGTACCGTTCTATATGATGACCTCACCGACGGGAACGGGACCGCATCCTTCATACATGTCGAACCGGGAAATTACGAGGTCTATTGCACGAAACCGGGATACATTCGGGACGGCACCAGCTTCTTCATCGGTGAGGGGGAAAATCGGACCTTCAATGTCACCCTGCAGCTCGAGCTCTACTATCACACCATTGATATCCACGTTCTCGACGGGGAGACCGGGTACCCCGTTTACGGAGCTGACGTGTCCCTGAACTTCTTCGAGAACGGAACGCTTGTCTCATATTATATCACCGGGCCCGGAGGTCCGCAAGGATTCTCGAACATCACCCAGGGAAACTATCTCCTCAACGTGACCAAGGAGGGGTACTTCGGAGGCTCCCGGGAGCTCGTCCTGAACGGGACGAACCTCACGCTGACGGAATATTTCCTCATCGATCCCGTCCCCCCGGAGTTCGGCGGTCTCGAGGTCATCGTCCTTGAGGACGATACGCTGAACCCGATCGAGAACGCGCTTGTCACAGTGGATCCATCCGAACTCTTCGGTCTGACGAATTCCACGGGGGTCTACCTTGTTCGTGATGTGATCCCGGGAAGCTATCTGATCAATGTTTCCTTGGAAGGGTACATTCCCCGGGAGCGTTCCATCGATAT
>JBLIRL010000070.1:0-12861 GCA_049472275.1 Thermoplasmatota archaeon
CCGTGTACATGCTGGTGTAGGTGGAGCCTCCCGAATCATCGACGTAGAGGATGTTCGCACCGGAAACGGCCTCATCCGCTTTCACATCTTCCGCAGGTATCAGAGAGATCAACCCGGGAAATATCAATACAAATACCAAACTTATCGACCAGACGTTGTTCATGTGCATCCCCCATCTGATATGGTTGTAAGGGATCACAATCATATATACCGTTTTTGAAGGATTCCAGGAAAGAAATGGCCCCCCAGACTTCAAAGTTCGAGGACGATACGCTGGACCCTCAAAGTCAGATCCCGGGGACGCCGGCAAAGGAGCATTGATACGGTACTGTGCAGGAAATGCTATATAATCGTACAGTGACCTAGTGTTCCTATCGGTCCATGTTAGGACGGAGGATCAGGAGGACACCGATGAGGACTGTTCGCTCGTTCGTACCGGAATACGTCGCAGTTTCACTGGTGTTCCTGTTCCTTGCGATTCCCTTGATACCGTTCTCTTCAGGGGGCCCCCTGGTACCCGAAATCACAAGGACAACCGCGCTCGACGGTGCATACCCGATCGCTGATTCGGCCCTCACAACGTTCATGGGAAGCGGATCGGAGAGCCCGCAGGGGAAACTCGGCGAGTTCGTCGGCAGTGCCGATGTGAACGGGGACGGCATCCAGGATATGGTAATGGCGGCCCCGAGATTGTACTCCCCCGAGGGCGAGCAGCATTCGGGGATCTGCTATATCTACTACGGGAATTCCACACTGCCCACAGGCACCGTGGACCTCGAGAACGACCCCCCCGATATCAAGATCGTTGCGACAAGCCCCGGAACCTACCTCCTGTCCTCGATCTCGGCAGGGGACTTCAACGACGACGGCCTAACCGATATGGCATTGGGGATGCCCATCCAGGGTGACTCCGGCAAGGTGTACATCCTCTGGGGAAGGGAGAACGGATGGGAGAACGAGATCGTTCTCTACAAGGCGGGAAATGCGGAGCCCAACGGCAATCCTCTTGGATTTCTAAGGAGAGAGGACTTCGGGATCGTCTCCGGTTTCGTGGGCACGAACGTGATCGGAACGAAGCTCGGAAAGAACGTGATACTGGAGGACATCGACGACGACGGGTCCGACGACCTTCTCTTCTCGTTCCACGGATGGAACAAGGTCTTCATACTGTGGGGCGGATACCCGAAGATGTCCTTCGGGACAGAGTTCACCTCCATCCATCTGGATCTGAACAACGACGATCTCCCAGGTGACTTCGGCAATACAGTCAAGGTCGGAGACCTGGACGGGAACGGAAGAACGGACCTGATAGTGGGCGCACCCCTCTTCTCGAACGAGGAGCAGAGGAAGACCCAGACCGGGGCCTTGTTCGTCTACTACAATGCATCCAACATCAGGAGCCATCTGATGATGAACTCGAGCACCGGATGCAGGCCGATGATCTTCGGTCAGGACCCGTACGATCATCTCGGAGGCGGACTCGTAGTGGAGGATATCAATGGGGACGGCTTGGATGACATACTTGCTGGCGCCCCCGAATCCGACGGTGTCTCCAATTCCAAGATGGGCGCCGGTCAGATAATGGTCTTCAAGGGAGCCAATATCACGAAGTTCCCGTCCATGGGAAATGCCGAGGAGCTCTACGACCTCATGCTCGTGGGGGTGCTCCCCGACCGGCCCGATGAACCGGGGGATTCCATCGGGATGAACTTCGATGTCGGCGATATCGACGGGGATTCCAGGATGGAGCTCGCCATCGGGGTCCCAAGCAGAGAGGTTGACGGCACCCAGTCGGTGGGAATGGTGATGGGGTACGATGACGATGTCGTGTTCCCTTCAGGGAACGGCATCATCGACCTCGAGAAGGTCCCGATGAAGTTCTCGCTGTGGGGTAACGAGATAGAGGATGTGACGGGATATTCCATCTCGATCCTCGATGCCAATGATGACGGAACGGAGGACCTCCTGGTGGGTTCGCCCTCGGCTGACGGCGTCGGCAATATAAGACCTGGCTGCGGGGAGGTCTCCCTCGTTGTCGGAACCATGATGTCGATCACGGATATCAGGCTGAGGGGGCAGAACTATGTGAACGGCAGGGTGCTCCCGGCAAAGGGGCCCTTCGTCATAGATGTGGATTTCATGCATGTAGAGGGCGCCGACAAAGTGACAAGGATCGAGGTCCTTCTCGAGAGGGGGGTCGTTGATGCCTTGCTTATCTGGGACAGCGGTGTCTTCTCCTGCGAGGGCCCATCCACGGTCTCGATAGATCCGGCAAAATGCGGGATCATCGGTCAAGGGGCGGTTGGGAGCGTCTCTTTCTCAACTTCAATCGGATGGTATTCGGACCTCAACAGGCCATGGGATATCGAGGTCCGGCTCGAGGATGAAGAAGAGCGGTCCACCGAGAGGACCTACTTTGATCACATGAGGCTGAACAACCGGCTTCTCCTCAAGGAGGAGCTCCGGACCTTCATAGACGGAGCGGAAACGCACCCCGGAGACTGGCAGAGACCCGGCTCGCTTCTCGAGGTTTCCGGGCTCGAGATCGTCTACGAGGAATCCGGCGGGATCCTCGTGCCCCCCGGTGACCTCGAACTCACCCTCGAGCGCGACGGGACCGTCGTGGACACCGTCACCTACATGGGCCCGGGGACCGTTCTCGAGGACACTCTGATCGGTGCCGCAAGCTCTCAATATGTTGTTACCTCCGCTTTTACCAGGGACCCCCCTCCGGATGGTCCCGGCTTCCCTCCTAGGGTGAGGGGATCCTCCTCTTTCAGGCTGAGGATGGACGACGGACCGCCGGACAGGCCGGAGAACCTCACCCTGGTCCCGGACCCGGACAGGAGATCGGGCTTCGATGATGAGAGGAACTGGCGCGCGGAATGGAACATGACAATGGGTCCTCATGGAGACCGCAACGAGTCCGGCATAATGAATTATCGCTACAGCACCGACGGCTCAGGATGGAGCGATGTCATGACATCCGGTGGTCTGTGGGGGACCTACTACGACCAGCCGGAGTTCTCCCTGTATTCCTATCAGCAAGTGGAAAGGGAGATAAGGTTCGACTGGGGATACTGGGGCCCCGACGCCCAGAAGCTGACGCCGGCATCCTTCAGCATCAGATACCACGGATGGATCATGATGGACGACACAAGGGACTACCGCTTCTCGCTGAAGGGCAACGGAAAGGCGAGGATGATCCTGGGGGGGGAGACCGTTGTTGACTGGGGGTTCATAGATGGCTCCCCGTCATCCCGGTTGATATCCATGGAGGAAGGGGTGGCGGTGCCGATCTGCATATACTACTCAAATGACGACCTCGGGCAGGCTGAGATAGCATCATCATTGACCCTGCTCTACCTGGACGACCGAGGGGCCATGAGCCCGGTCCCGTTCTATCTGCTCTATTATCCCGACAACGGGACGGAGATATCCGTCGAGAAGGGCTCCACGATCGATGTCTCGGTTCTCTCGGTCGACTGGGTCGGGCATGTTTCGGACCCCGCTTTCAGTTCCGGATATATCGATCTGTCCCCTCCGGAGGCGGACACCTCTGGGATCGATCTCTGGTACAACAACACGCAACCCCTGATCGAGGTGGTCCTCAGGGACCCGTCCTCGATATCGCTTCCGGGTTCGGGGATCGATATCTCAACACTGGAGTACAGACTTATCGAGGGTATCTGGCCCGGCGAATGGGTCCATGCGGAGAGCGGAATAACGCTCATCACTCCCGGTGAGGAGGGGCCGCTGGAGGTCTTCGTCGGCATAAGGCCCTCTCTTTACAAGAACTGGAACGGATCCATCCAGTGGTCGGTCTCGGACATGGTGGGCAACTCCATGTTGACGGCTCCCATAGAATTCGGGATCGACATGACCCCTCCGGTCCTGAGCGTGATCTCGGACACGGTCTCCCCGACCATGGCCGGTGAGGTGAGAAGAGTGGCTTGCAGGGTCACCGACATCGGAGGATCGGGGGTCGACGGTAGCTCCATCGAATGGAGAAGCGGGAAGGGTCTGGACTGGTCGGAATGGAGGTCAGCGGGAGTGTCCGGAGTGAACGGGACAACGGAGTTCGAGGTCCGTCCACTGATACTGGAGGGTGATAACCTCTTCCAGATTAGGGCATCCGACGCCGTTGGAACTCAGGCAGTATCCAGGATCTACACGTTCAGGGGAAAGGCACCCGAGGTCGATGAGCCTCCGGAGGCCGTGATCGACCTCCCCCAAAACGGCACCAGGATAAGAAAGGGGACATCGATCTCCCTGGATGCGAGCGGCTCGCATGACGACGGCAGGGGGGAGTTCGATGAGCTTCGTTTCACCTGGCATTCGGACCTGGACGGGCACCTCGGGAGCGGAATGGTACTTTCCGGAGTGAAGCTCGAAAAGATCGGGAACCATACGATCACGGTGTTCGTCGATGACGGGAGCCCCGGACACAACGTCAGCGCCTCGATCGTTGTTCGGGTGATGCCGCCCTCTGACGACGGCCCCGAGGAGGATGAAGGAAACAAGAAGGTATCCGTGGACCTCCTCTCCCTCTTGCTGATAGTCGCATCCATCGCCGTTGTTGCGGTTGTGTTGTGGATCATAGTCAGGAGCGTCATCCCCAGGGAGTCGGATCAGACGAGGCTGGAGATCATCGAGCGATCCGAGGACGACCTGGAATACGAGGAGAGGTCCATTGGCGACGAGAGGTTCATGGAAGGTGATGACGAGGAGCCGGAAAGCATCAATTGAAACTTCCGGGTATCATCAATCCCTTGATGCATCTTCCGATGGGATACTCTCGAAGGACCCCTGCAGCGAGTCCACACTTCATACCGATAGATGGGAAACCTCATTCCGAAACGGTGGTCGGGCCCGGATCGATCCCTTGCTCAGGGACAGGCAGGCCCTGCACGGGATTTCCATCGCCCGCAGGGGCTGGAGGTTCGGTCTCCACCTGTGGGCCCTTCGGAGGATCCTCGTCTTGAGGTTCCCCTTCCGGGGTTGAGCCGTCACCGGCCTCATCGGGAGTCGATCCTTCGTCCTCCCTCTCCTCTCCGGAGGCGCCTTCTTCCGATGAGGAGCCTTCAGCATCATCCTCTCCACCAGAACCCTTTCTCCTAATCATCACCAGTACGATGACTATGACCAGAGCGGCAATGAGGACCAATGCGGCCCCCACACCAAGGATTAATGGGAGATCCGTATCCTCCCTGTCCGTGACGTTGCCGTCATCATCATCATCATCTCCAGTGACGGGTTCGGTAACTTCCTCCACAAGTAGCTCCATATAGGTTATCGATGAGAGGGACCTCTTGTCCCGGACCGTGAGCGAGATATTGTGAAGGCCGGGTTCAAGCAGGACCTCGATGATGATCCCGTTACCCAGGAGGCCCGAGATATCGGAGTTCCAGATGAACTCGAGGTCTTCGCCGGGGTCCGGGTCCGAGCTTCCGGAGGCGTTCAGAACGACAAGGTCCCCCTCCTTGACGGGTCCGGCGATCGGTTCGATCCTCGCAACGGGTTCGTCGGGCAGGTCGTTGACTTTCACCGTGATGTTCAGGAGCACACCATCCTCCCCGTCGCTCAGGTTCAGAACGAAGATCGAGGTTCCGATATCATATGGCCCCGGGGAGAGTCTCAGCGTATTGCCCTCGATTGAACCGTAGGCAGGTCCTTCCTCCACGTGGAAGGAGAGGTTCCCGATGTCGGTGTCTATGTCGGAGCCGACGAGCTCGATCTCCCTCGTGGAATCCTGGTCCATTTCTACGGTTATCTCGTTGCGTCCAACCGTCGTGCTGCCGACCTTCTCCCATACGGGAGGATCGTTCTCGTTGACGATCTCGAGTTCGAATAGGGTCCAGTTCCAGTCCCAGCCGTCGTAGATGGAGATGTTGAGTTCGTAGGTCCCGACCATCTCATTGGTTGCGAGCATCCTCAGATCTCCCGAGTACGGATCGAACTGAAGGTCCTCCGGGCCGCCGATGAGCGGTTCTAGCTCTCCGAGATCGAGAAGGAAGGATATCCTGTCCTCCGGGTCATGATCGTAACCGACGAAGGTGTACTCGAGATACGTGTCCTCGATAACATAGAGGTCGGGAACCGGTTCGATCACCGGAATGTCCTGCACCGCAGCCACCTCGATCCCGATATCCCTGTAGACCGTGTCGTGATCGTCCGAAAGTGACAGCGAAGCGGTGATATCACCGTACCAATTTTCCTCCAGGTGGACCATGAACAGCTCTTTTCCGACAAGCTCCACGGTAAGATTTTCCGGATCTGTCTGGCCCAGAAGAGAGAGTTCCAGGTCGTCGGTGAGGGTCTCCTCGTCGTCGATGAGATCCGTCAGGTCGACAAGCGATCCGACCGGAGCTTCGTCCTCATCGAGACGGACGGTCGGTATAACGCCTATCACGGGAAGCCTGTTGACGACCTCGAAGGAATCCTCTATCAGAAGCGGGAACGGGAAGAAATTGATGCTCTCGACCTGTAGCGAGATGTCATACCAACCGAGTCCGGCCTCCATGGGAGGACGGATCCGAAACTCCCATTTTCCGTCCACGAGCAGCGGCTCGCTGAACCAATCGACGGCTGTACCATTGAATAGTATCCCAACCGTAAGATTGACCTCCTCCAGGGGCCCGTCAAGATTGGGTTCCAGTGTGAGATTGGTATAGATGTTCCTGGTCACATCCATGCCAATCTGTTCGAGGGTCAGGTTAACCTTCCTCTCCGAATAGACCCTCGTGGCATTGATCATATCCATGGCCATCGACGCCCCGAGATGGTCGGTGACCTCTATCCTGAAGGAATAGTGGCCCAGATCGTAGTTCTCCGCGGGCTCGAAGGAAACGTTGAAAGTGCCGTTGAGGTCATCGTAGAGGATGCTGCCAAGTGCATATCTGTCCCATTCCGTGTGCTTCCTGGACGATGACAGTACTTTCAATCGAAGGTCCCCGGCAAACTGGTCCGGATCGGATACCTTCACGGTGATGTGGGAGCCTTCCGTTCTGACAACGACCTCCGGTATGACCACGTCGTCTATCCCCGGGGAGATGTTCTCCCTCCATGAGACAGACCAGCTGTCGAGCTCCGGATAGTACTCGTCCACCGAGGTGAAGTTCGCCCTCAATCTTATGGAGGGATGCTTTACCGGATCTATGCCCGAGATATCGAGATCGGAAAGTGACATGTTCGCATAGCCGGGTATGTAATTCTGGGTGATGCCATCGAGGACCGAGACCCTGATATCGGAGTTCCCGGGGCAGATCTTGCTGAGGTTGAGGTCCTTCCAGTAATGGTTCTGCGGTATCGTGATCTTATTGGACACGATATATACATCGGGATTCCTGTAACCGTTCTTCCATGCGTAGAATGAATCGTAATTGGCCTTCACCTGGCTGGTAGAGAGCGCTTTATCGGAGAGCTTGACCTCATCGATGAGGCCGTCATAGGGATAGCTCAGGTAGCTGCCTCCGTCGAAGCATCCTATGAAGAGTGGATTGTTGTAATGGGACATGCCGGCCGTGGTTGGATTGGTGGCAATGTTCTGACCGTCAAGATAGAGCTTCACGTTCGATCCGTCGTAGGTCCCAACGAGATACTGCCACTGGTTCCTCTTCACCAGCCACTGGGCATTGGCATGCTTCACAGAGGGGGTTTCTATCGTGAACTGTCCTATCATCATGTAATAGCCCACGCGTTTGTGCACGATGAAACCCTTTGAATCGAACTGGCCCGGAAGGGTATGCGGATAGATCCATGCCTCCACTGTGATGGCGCTTGGATTGAGAACGCTGCTCCAGGGGACCTTGACGTAATCGTTGGTCCCGTCGAAATCGAGGGCCGTCCCGTTTATACCGTTGACCCAGTCTGCCGAGTTCATGTTGTTCATGGTCCCGTGCTTATTGTTGCTCGAGGAATCGTTCACCTTGGTCCCCGATCCTTCGTCGAAGTGCCAGAGGGCTATCGTGTTCCCGTCCACGACCCCCATGCCCCTGACCAGGCCCGGGATCAGCCTGCCGTTCTCCAGCTCGAAGGCCGGGCCGTTCAGCGCATTGTCTCCCTTCCCCTTGGTGAATATTTGGGACTCGTTGTCGAACTCATCCGTCCATCCATTGTCGGTTTCCCCGCCTATCGGACCGATGAACGGAGCGGGATCGGCTCCGGACGGTCCGGGTACCTGCATTCCACCGATGACAAGGCATAACAGGATCAGTATTGTTATGGATCTCATTCTCCTTCCCCCGGACCTCAATGTAATACTGGCTTATTAAATTTCCAGGTATCATGGCCCGATCGAACGCCGTTTCACATGCTCCTGCCCGGATCAGCGGCGCTCCCGGGTCCAGGGCCCGGCGAGCATCGAATGATGATATTCTCCTCGACCTACCGAATCTGTTAATATCAGATCGTTGCATTTGATATTGATACCATCCCTTTGACCCGGAAATGATCGAACAAGACTTTAAGTCGGGTTCAACCCATATATACCGAACATGGGGAGGAAAGGGGCCTCATTGAAAAGGTGGATCGTAGTCCTGCTTATCATCTCCATACTGGCGGTGGTAATCGGAATTGCCTCCTCGTTTTTCCTGGTGGATCCGGTATCGAGAAGCGAGTTCGGTAACGGCAAGGGTGAGATATCCAGCAGCATGAAGGCCCCCCTGCCCGGATATATCTACGTCTCGTTCGGTGCCTCGGAACCCCTATCCTTCGATTACGATGACGACTATGATTACGGACCATCATACACTCTGGAATGTGAAGTATGCGATGAGGATGGCAATCCAACGGAGGAGAGGGGATCCTCACTCATCGGATACGAGACCTGCTTTCGGATCGATGAGGGAGGAAGCTACAACATCAGGGTATGTTCCGGCGACTGCCCCTACTCCTTATGGGCAAGGGCATTGTACGTTAGCGATATCTCCTACGGAACCTGCTGTTGTGGATGCTGTGTCGGACCGCTTCTGCTGTTCACCTCGATCGCGCTCCTGATCGGGATGGGTGTTTCCGCAGGGAGAAAAAAACGCAAGGTCCAAAAGAGAATGAAAGAGAGTGAGAGACGGATATTCCACGGAATGGAACCATCCCCGCAGCAGTCCAGGGACTGGAAAGAGAAACTGGAGGAGACCGAGGACCTCGGAAAGGCCGATGACTACTACTACGAGAAATGGGGAAGGTCGTTCAGATATGAAAGATGACAGCGGACCTCTCCCCGAAGAGATGAACTGTTCAAGAATCCGATTGGATAAAACCTAGGATCGAGCAGCGGGGTATCACCGCGACCTCCTTTTCCTGTAATGCTTCTCGAGGGATTCCAGTTCCTTCAGGACCATCCTGTCCTGGATCTCCGTGCCCCCGGGCCTCTTCCGGGCCAGTTTCCTGCTCTCCTCGGACAGACCCCTCTCGAGGTCCCCGGGCTCCGGAGGCCTCCTCAGGGTCCTTCCGTCCTCCCTCATATCGACGACCCTCCTCCCCTTGAACATCCTGACATTCTCCCCGTCCCTCAGGGAGTATACGGCCTCTTTCATGTTGTAGCTCATGTACTCGTACCTCGAGACACTACCGTCATCCCGAACGACCGCAAGCGAGGAGTGCTTCCCTCCGACCATCGAATCGAGATAGACCTCCCTGGCATCCCGGACATCGAACCTGCTGTTCATCGACGGGTAGAGATATCTGAACCTGACCACCGGTCCTGTCAAATCGACGTAAAGTGGCATCATCCATGGAAAGAGCAGCTCCAGAGCGGCCCCGCAGACCAACAGCCCCACAAGAAAGATCGTGTTGCAGATTACGTCGAAGGTGGAGAGGGGATTGAAGTAGTTCCAGATCACGATCACGATAACATACCCGACACTGAGAGGGACGAGCACCATGATGACGATCAGATACCAGTTGTACCTTCTCACGCCATATGTACCCGGTATTTGAGAATAATAACTTTCGAAGAGGACCAAACACGAAATAGTTTTAAGTAAACAACGAGGGTTCCGATCTTAAATGGGATTGTTCGGCAGAAGCAGGGAGGTCGGAGAGCTCAACGAGAGGGTGGCGAGCACACTTGAAAGCGCCTACGGTGCCTACGAGCACGGGGATTACGAGACATCCTCGAGGAAGTTCAGGCTGGCCCTGGATTACCTCATGGTCGAGAACGAGCTGAGCACCCAGGTCCATATAACGAACGATCTCGTCGTGGATATTGCCGAGATCTTCAACATGACGGTTCATTCGTTCAACAACATCGGCAGGTACGACGAGTCCATATCACTTCTGGAAACATACGGCGGCAAATTCAAGAACAGCAGAAGGGTCCTTCTGATGAAGGCGAACGTCTATGCCGCGAAGGGAGAACGGAGCAGCGAGCTGGAGGTCTACAACCTGCTTCTCAAGATCGACAAGAAGGACACCGGCGCATACATCCGAAAAGCCGAACTTCTCCACGGTCTCAAGAGAGCGGATGACAGGGAGATCAGGGAAATACTCAACAGGGCTGCGAAATACCAAAAGGCCAGCGACACAGGCTCGTGTGTCAAGCTTGCATCCGCCTACAGACGACTTCTAGGGGATCCCGATTCGGCGCAGTACGTCCTTGAAAGGATATCGACGAAAAGACCTTCCGGGGAGATGCTGGTCGAGCAGGCCGAGATACATCTGGCAAGGGAAGATCCGGACAAAGCGGTCGAAATCCTGGAGAAGGCACTGGAGCTTGACCATGGACATACTGGAGCTTTCGGGACCATGGTCAGGGCATACCAGAGGAAAGGAGATTACCAGAAGGCGAGGGAGGTCTGCGAGAAGGGGCTCCGTATTGATCCTTCGGACCCCGACCTGCGAAGAGCCTACAGGGAGCTCTCCGGGGACTCGGGCCTTCTGAGGAAGGTCAAGGAAGAGAGCACCTACCTTTGATCTGAATATTCTTTCAATATTCTTAAAGATGAAGATGAGGCTTAGGGATCTTGTGCATTATTTTTTCACTTCGATTCAGCGTAAGGACTCCATGGTAATGGGCTTTGAGGCGTCCTGAGATATTGAAATATGACACATGTGAAAAATGACCCCTAACACTTTAAAATTCCATGGATATTCCCGCGGTATGATCATGGCCAGACAAATATCCAGATAGGATCGTGTATCACAGGGGTCCGGTAATAATTAATAACAATTCAAAAATTGCTCAAAAAATAACACCTTGATTGTTAATTTTCATAGTATTTTACAATCTATCGGATCGAATACGCTCCCGTTTTACCCTGATCCGCATGAGAAGTCAAGATGTTTAAATAAACTCAATGATGGAATTGGTGGATGTATTCGGAAAGGGACGCTGAAAAAGGAGATCCTCATCATGATGTGGGCGTCCACCGCATTGAAGGAAGTACGGTGGCCAAGTTCCCATCCAGATCTTCTGATCTTGCAGGGATGCACATGCGGATCAAATCGTCCTATCCCGCTTTTTTCAATATAGGAGGCGTAAGGAATGAAAGAAATGGCGAACTCATTCTTGATCGGGATAATATTGATTGGGTCATTCGGATCCATGATGGTCTTATCCGATGAAGTAAACAGTTATCCAGGGAGTGATATCCAGTTCGAACCCGGAAAGAATATGAATATCTCCGAGGTTAGCTCGGCTTTCTTCCAATGTACCATTCCCTCGTCATATACCGGGATTGCACTTACCCGTGCTGGCGATCTGAACGGTGATGGTATTGAAGATGTGGTCATTCCGGCCACAGGCAACTCCGAAGGAGGAACCAATGCCGGAAAGATTTTCATCCTTTTTGGTAGACCCAATGGCTGGGTAGGTTTCCAAAATCTATCCCATGCGGAGGCATCTTACATCGGCGAGGAGATGTATGATACAGCCGGAATGACACTCGCCGGACTTGGAGATATCAATGGTGACGGCTTCGATGACTTGGCAATAGGCACGACAAACAATGACCAGGGTGGCAGCTACGCTGGCAAGGTCTATATTGTGTTTGGTAGGTCAGATGGTTGGGCCAGGGATGTCGATCTCTCCGACTCGGATGCTTCAATAATCGGAATGGAGTCCATGCATTATATCGGTGTGTCCATTTCCCGCGCAGGAGATGTCAACGGGGACGGGTACGATGACTTCCTGATCGGCTCCTACAAGAGCAAAGCCTACCTGTTCATGGGGAAATCCGAGGGCTGGTCAAATGATATGGGAGTGTCCAATGCTGATTCTACCTTCGAAAGCGCTACGGGCTATGATTACATGGGAGAGGTCGTTTCCGGAGGGGGAGACGTAAATCGGGATGGTTATTCCGACATTGTCATTGCGGCAACAAGGAATTCCGAGTTCACCAGTTACGCTGGCAAAATTTTTCTCTTCCTGGGAAGACCTGATGGATTCGACAATGTGGTCTCCCCTTCCAGCGCCGATGCGACATTCTACGGCGAAGGGGCGGGCAATATGACAGGGAGAGCCCTGAAATGCGATGGCGATGTCAATTCGGATGGATATGATGATATAATCCTCTCATCCAGCTACTACGGGATTGGAGGCATGGGACGCGGGAAGACTTATCTGATCCTCGGCAGGGAGACTGGATGGGAAAAGGGCGTTAACTTGGTGAATGCGGATGCTTCCTGGGTCGGAGAGAAGGGAGGAGACTATTCAGGATATTCCATAACCTTCACCGGAGATTACAACATCGACGGATATCATGATATCATGATATCATCCTATACCTTCGAAACGGATAGTTACAGACCCGGAAAGGTCTATTTCATCCCCGGGCGGGGGGACGGCTGGGAAACGAACGTATCCCTCGAGGATGTCGAGCTCTCGATTCTGGGTGAGACTGATTTCGATTGCTTCGGAAGAGG
>JBLIRL010000071.1:0-12859 GCA_049472275.1 Thermoplasmatota archaeon
GTCAGGGCACCCTCACCGTGGACGAGGTGACGGGCGGAACCTTCACCGTCACCACCCTCGGCATGTACGATGTCGATGTCTTCACACCGATCGTCAACCCGCCCTTCCTGTAGACCTTCCAGACGTGGCTCCGGGAAGCGGGGGACCAGCTCTCCGGGACCCGGACAGGACCCGCCGCGACGGCGAACCTTCTGTGGACCCCGGTATTGTTCCATTTCCTCAGGTCCGATCCGGGACCGTAGAGATGGACGACATCCATGAGATCCCCGGAATCGTCATCGAGAAGAAGAGTGATCGGCCTGGCGACTATCTCGGACCGGAAATCCCTGTGCACCCCGCCTGCGCTCAGCAGGTAACC
Source organism: Thermoplasmatota archaeon (assembly GCA_049472275.1). Taxonomy (GTDB): domain Archaea; phylum Thermoplasmatota; class Penumbrarchaeia; order Penumbrarchaeales; family Penumbrarchaeaceae; genus JAFGLL01. The sequence goes on from JBLIRL010000071.1 coordinate 359, forward strand.
GGGTCCGCCAGAATAGATCTCCGGAGACTGACCGGTCCCGTGTCCCATCCTTATGAGATATTCGCCCTGCCCGTTGTTAAGCCACTTGACGATCTCTTCCGGAGGACGATAGCTCATGGTGGATGCCATGAAAGCATGTACCTCCCTTTTATCATCCTGGGAGAGAGCGGGCCGGTCACCGGGAAGGCCGCAGTAGACCTTCATCATGGATGTCAACGGGTCGCAATAGAGGGAGGTCTTCGCCGCATACTTCAATTTCCTCTGAAAAGGGGGCTTCCTCTTCAGGTGGAAACCTCCGATTGCATAACGGAAGAATATTCCGTTGAGGAGCTCTTCCGAGATCTCCTTGATGGAAGGGGAGCCGAACTCGTACAGATTGAGGAGCGCCGTGACAGTGTATGCCGCGTAGGGGTCCGAATTGAACTCGTAGAAACCGCATCTACTCGTTCTCTCGAGGTATCTTAGAAGCCATCTCTCCATCCTTCTCGAGTGCCTTGAAGCATGCTCCGCCCCTCCCCTCTCCTCCATGAGCCACCTGGCCCTTAGGTATCTCGATCCCTCCGTCATGAGAATGTGGTTCTCCGTCTCGTGGACAAGCCTCAGTGGCCAGGGGGCGAATTTCCGGGGGCATGATCCCTTGGCGACCAGGAGCTCTTCGAGAAGATGGTCAAGGACAGCGGATTCAAGGGAACCATGGTGCCGGTAGAGGATCGATGTCAGGGGTACGAGGGTGAAATCGTAGTCGCCCTGAAGGAATATGAGGCCCCCGCAATCAACGGTCGATCCCATCCTGCTCCACGGCTTCTTATCCCGCAGATATTGGTTCACCAGACCGATGTCTTCACCCCGGTCGAGCTTCGCGAGAAGTATTCTCGGAGCCTTGTCCTTCGCCGAGCTCTCCCAATCGTCCAGGGATTTTTCGGACCAACTTTCGATGATGCTTTCTCCTATGGTGTTGCCGTTGCTCGGTCGATAAGGGGTTCCGGAGGGGACCGCCAAGTTCCCTCTGTCAAGGGGCCTCTCGATGAACTTCACAGGGGAAAGCCATCTTCGAATTACGAGGAGGGCCACAACGATTATATCGATGCCGAGAAGGATAAGCAACAGCCACCACCAATCGATGGACATCCGATCTCTCTCCAGCGGTTAAGGGGTCGAGGAAGTATTAGTTGTTTTCACAGGGCCCGATCCGCATGCTGGAGAGTCCGGTCCAGGCAGGTCACGAACGTTATCCGAGAGTGATAATGGATCCCCCAGCCTTAAATAGTCAGCATCCCGCTGAAAATCCGAAAAGGGGTATCCATGGAGAGTGTGAAGGCAAGGAACAAGCTGAACGCCGGTTTCTCTTTCGACCTCGATCCATGCGAGAGGGAGGCGCTTTCTGACCTTCTCGAGGATGAGCTCGACCGTTCCATGAAAGAACTGGAGAGGAAGCTCCAGAAATACTGGGAATGCCTCGAGTGATCATTTATCCGATCCGGCCGGGGTCATCTCCGGATATTCGAATCCCGCCAGGGAGAGCAGTCTTCTCACAAGGGTCATCGGCAGACCCACGACGTTATCCTCGCTGCCGACGGTAACCCTGGCCCTCAGGGGGCCATTGTCCTGGATTCCGTAAGCTCCGGCCTTTCCCGCCCACTGATCGGTTTCAAGATGCTTATTGACCGCATCCGGGCCTCCCTCCATCACCACGGACGAGATCTCGAAACCTGTGCACCTCCTGCTGCTGGATCCATCCATGACGCATACTCCGGTGATAACCTCCTGCGGAGAGTGCAGCTGAAGCTCGACCATCCTCCGGGCGTCGTCGATGTCCCTGGGTTTGCCGAGGACCTCGCCGCCGCAAACAACAACGGTGTCCGCTCCGATTATGGTCCCATCGAACTCCCCGGCAACAGCCTCGGCCTTGGCCGAAGCGTTCCTTACAACGAACTCCTCGGGCGGTCCCTCCCTCGATTCCTCCACACGGGGAACCCTGACCTCGAACCTGAATCCCGCTTCCTCCAGCAGTCTCCTTCTCCTCGGAGAGCCGGAGGCAAGAACCAGTTCCATTGATGCATCACTCCCATTCGATTGTTCCGGGAGGTTTCGACGTGACATCCACCGCCACGGCGTCGATACCATTGATGACGAGTAGTCTGGGAATCACGTCCTCGAAGAAAGAATCCGGAAGCTCCGAGACCTCCGCCGTCATCGCCCGCTTGGACCACACCGGTCTGATCACCACCGTCTCTCCTCCCGCATATCCGACCGGGACGAGGACGGTCGGGCACTGCCAGATCGAGTCGTAGAGCCCGTGCTTCCTGAGACCGTCCATGACAATTGCATCGGCCTCCCTCAGAAGGTCCATCCGATCTCCGGTGATGTATCTCTCGACCGGCATGGGCGCCCCGAAGATGGCGGGTTCGATCATCAGCACGCACCTGTTTATCCCCGGGGTCTTGTTGACAAGTCTCGTTGAGAACAGCTTCAGCTCCTTCCAGGGTATGGGTCCGTCGATCCAGAGTGCGACGGGATGCTCGTAGGACCTGGCGTCACCTTTCACACCGACAGATCTGACGGGAAGAACGAGCCCCCTGACTGTGTCCTTCGCCCACGGGTCCTCCCGAATTCCCCTCTCCACCGAAGGCTGGACCTCGGCCGCTTCCCGTATGTCGGTCCGGATAAGTTCGGGACCCTGACAGAGGGCCCTGATCCCGAGTCCGGGTCCCGGGAACGGATGTCTGTGCACGAGCTCGCGGGGCAGGCCGAGCCTCTCGCCAACCTCTCTGACCTCCGCCTTGTAGAGCTCCTTCACGGGCTCGATCACCCTGCCCTCCCGGATCATCTCCATTATCACGTCCACGCGGTTGTGGTGGGTCTTTATGACGTCGGCGTTCTTGGTGCCGCCGCTCTCGATGGTATCGGGATATAGGGTGCCCTGGGCCAGGACCCAGTCCGAGGATGTGGCATCGCCAGCCTCGTCGTTTATTAGGTCGATGAAGAGCCTTCCTATGATCTTCCTCTTCTCCTCGGGGTCCGCCTTTCCACGAAGTTCTGAAAGATATCTCCCGGTGGCATCGACGACCTTGAGGTCCGTTAGCCCCTGGTCTCTGAGGGCTTCCATGACCTTCGCGGATTCGTCCTTCCTCATCAGGCCGGTATCGATGTGTACGAACCTGCACCTGCCGCCAGGAAGCGCCTTCGACAGAAGGGCAGCCACCACGGTGGAATCCACCCCGCCTGACACGAGGCAGAGGACGTTCCGGGAACCAACCTCTGAGCGTATGCCGGCCACGATCTCCTCGAGGTTCCTCTCAGGCGTCCAGTCCTGACGTGCGCCGCAGATATCGACCACGAAGTTGCGGAGCATCTCCTCTCCGTGGGCGGTGTCCTCCACCTCGGGATGGAACTGGAAACCGTACCTCCTCCTTATCGGGTCGGAGAAGGCTGCGACGGGGCAGTTCTCGGTGGAGCCGATGGTCCTGAACCCCGCAGGAAGTACGGTGACCTTGTCGCCGTGGCTCATCCAGACGCGGTCTCCCTGGGGCACGTCCCTGAAGACGGTATCGTGCTCTGTGTGAAGGGCGGCGAAACCGTACTCCTTGAAATCGGAACGACCGACGATCCCCCCGTAGTTGATCGCTATCTCGTGCATGCCGTAGCACAGACCCAGGACTGGGACGTTGAGGTCCAGTATTCCCGGGTTCAGCTGGACGGACCCCTCCTCGTGTATGGAATCGGGACCGCCGGATAGGATGATGCCCTTGACCTCCCTGAGATCGTCCTCGTCGGTCTGCGGGTCCACGATGATGGTCTTGACCTTGACCCGGTCACGGACCTTCGTGGCTATGAGGTGGGCGAACTGTCCCCCGTTGTCGACGACAGCTATCGTGTCGTGCTCCCTCATCTGCCGAGCACCTCTTCCGCGGAAGCCATCACCTTCTCCCTCATCTTTGAAAGATAGGCGTCCAGCTTGGAAACGATCCCGGGATCAGAGGTCCCGAGGATCCTGACTGCAAGGAGAGCAGCGTTATCTCCCCGGTCCAGACCGACCCCCCCGACAGGAATCCCGGGGGGCATCTGCACGATGGAGAGTATGGCATCGAGGTTCATCTTTCCCGACACGGGTACGCCGATGACCGGCATCTGGGTGTGGGCCGCGACCACGCCCGGCAGTGCCGCTGAGAGCCCGGCTATGGCGATGAAGACCTTCGCCGAGGAGCCCTTCACGGTGCTCTCCACGACATGCGGGGTCCTGTGAGCGGACGCAACGGTTACTGAATAAGGCACCTCGAACTCCTCGAGGACCTTCACGGACTTACCCGCGATATCCATATCGCTCTTCGAACCCATGAGAATATGAACGTCGCATTTCTCTATCGACGAGAGGTACTTTCCACCTCCGAGGTGGTCTTTCGATACTGACATGAGGGGCGGATATCATTGCCTCTAAAAAGGATTATCCCTCCGTCGTGGTCCGGCGAGCGCAGGACCGCCGTTGATTGAAGAGGAGCTCCCCCGGAAAGGGAAAACCTAGATATATCCCACGCCCCTCTATTTCTTATACAAGTTCTTCATTCGGGACACGTTCTTTGGAGGTATATACCATGGTAAACCCCGAATTGTACAAAAGGCGGGTGGAGGACATAATGTCCTCCGTGAAGTGGAGCGTGGAGCCACTCGACACCCTTTCGGAAGCCCTGGGCAAGATGAAGAAGTTCGATGTCCAGGAGCTCCCGGTGGTCGAGAAGGGTAAGCTCAGGGGACTTCTGACCTTCAGGACCCTCGCAAGAAGGAGGAAGATGCCGATAACGGCCCAGGTCAGACATTTCATGGTCGTCCCTCCCAAGATCAATCCGAACGACAGGCTTCCTAACATCGTCGAGAAGCTGATCAACCGGGACTTCACATCGCTTCCCGTGACCCACAGGGCGGACCTCAAGGGAATGGTATCCAGAAGGGATATCATCGCTGAAATGATGAACGATCCCCAGGTAAGGAGGATCAATGTCGAGACCATCATGAACTTCGCCCCCACCACCGTCAACGGCGACATGGGAGTGAAGAAGGCCCTGAATATGATGGATCTCACCCGGGAGAACTACGTTCCCTTGGTCGACGAGAACGGCAGGTTCCTGGGGGTTGTCAGCTCAACGGACATGATGTCGTACCTGACAACCCCTCCGAGCAAGATGCATACGGGAGACTTCCACGGAGAGAAGGTCCAGCGCGACAGGACCGTATCATCGATCGCGACGATACCGAAGACCCTCGAGATGAACGCAAATCTCAGCGACGTCGTCGACCTCATGGTGAAGGACAAGGTTCCGACGATCTTCATCACGGAGGAAGGCAAGCTCCTTGGATCGGTATCCGAGGTAGACATCCTCGAGATCCTCCTCAGGCAGAATCCGAGAAGGGGCCCCCTCGTTCAGATCGCGGGTATCGAGGATGCGAAATTGATGGATGCGAGCGAGCTCAATTCCGCCATCTCGAAGTACATCTACAAGATATCCAAATTGACCCATGTATCGGCCGTGACCGTGAGGATCAGGCACCATCACCACGACACCGACGACGACAAGTACACGATAAATGTGAAGCTGTCCACATCCTCGGAGGTCTATTCCCGGGAGGGATACGATTGGGGCCTCGAGGGTGCTATCGGAAACGCCTTCGACAACGTCGAGAAGGCCGTCAGGAAGGATATGGACAAGCGGAAGAGGAACCGTTGATTCACACTTTCCAGTAGGAGGCCGAGTTCTCCCTGATGATCTCGAGGGTCCTGCTGTCGCCCTTCTCGTCCCTGGTCCGCGTGAACCTCAACGGAGTTTTCGGGTCCATTCCCGCGGCATAGGCAATGGTCCAGCCGAAGCTTTCAGCGAGAGCGTAGGTATGGTAGCCACCCTCAAGCTCTATGCAGATCCTTCCTCCGACCTCCTTCCTGCCGAAATCAAGCAGGGACCTTGTCATCTGAAGGAAGCCGGGGGATGACAAAGACAGCGTTGTCAGCGGGTCCATCAGATGACCGTCGGCCCCGAACGAAACGAGAAGCAGGTCGGGTGAGAACTCATGGAGAACGGGCATGACGATCTCCTCGAAGGAGCGTGAGAAGGTGCCGTCGCCGGAGCCCCCGGCGAAGGGCAGGTTCACGGTCCTTCCCTCTCCCTTTGATGTTCCGACATCCGTGAAATGGCCGGTTCCCGGGAATATCCCCCACTCGTGGGTCGAGACATAGAGGACGGAGGGATCGCTCGAGAATATGTCGTTTGTCCCGTTACCGTGATGCCCGTCTATGTCCACTATGGCTACCCTCTCCATGTCCTCGAACTCCCTCTGCGCCATCCTGGCCGATAGGGCCACGTTGTTGAAGTAGCAGAATCCCATGTTGTAGTCGTAACCCGCATGGTGGCCGGGGGGTCTCGGTATGACGAAGGTCGGCCTGTTCTCCTTTATGCACTGCCTCACGGCACCGACCACCCCTCCGGCGGCCCTCAGGGAATATCCGAAGGTTTTGTCGGTGTGAAATGTGTCCGGGTCCATGAAACCCAGGCCGAAATCCCTGACCTTCTCAATATGAGGGACGGAATGGACCAGATGAAGGTCCCCCTCGACGATCTCCGCAGGGGTCTTCATCTCAACGGGCAGGGAGTTCGTCTCTATGTATCTCAGTATCTCCCGGATCCGTTCCGGAGATTCCGGGTGTCCTGGAGCCTGTTCGTGCCTGACGTAATCGTCATGGTAATAGAGGGGGACCTGACCGGTTTCGGGAACCATGAGGGACGGAACAAGGACGGAGGTAGATAAATCTATTGGAAATCTTCACCGGCCTTACTCCGGTTTGACACTTTCAAGGCCCTTTATTTGTGACAGGAAGAAGATAAAAGCCGCCAAGGACGCTCCAAATGCGAGGTACATCGGCCCCTCGAAGGACGAATCGGGCAACAGTTTAACGATGAGCAATGAGATAAGCGGACCGATCAGCGATGAGAGCGAGATCGAGGAGGCGAGCAGCCCCGCGGCCGTCGCCCGCTCCCTGTTTCGGTCCAGCATGAGCCTGAGCGATCCAACGTAGAGGTTGGCCCATGAGAAACCGAGGAGAACCTGTGTGATCAGGAACAGGGGGAAATCCTGTATGACGGTGAACGATATGAACGCCAAGGCGGAGGCCACCAACCCGATACCTATGGATGTCCTTGGCCTAAGGTGGTCCCCGATGAGGAACATCGAGAGGAACTGGGTTAGGGCATTGGTCGCCTGGACCACGCCGATCTCCCAGAAGGAGAGGCCCACCTTGTCCTGCAGGAAAAGAGGCCACAATACCCAGATGGAGGCTGCTGTGGTGTGCCTCATGATGAAAGGGAACAGGACCCTGTAGTTCTTCCTGATCATCCCGAGGGGGAGAAGAGGGGTCCTTATCCTGACCTCCGGTATCCTGCCGAGCCTCGTGGCGATGACCAGACCGAGCGAGACCATCGCACCCGCGAAAACGAAGACGGACCAGACGCCGAACTGCTCGGCCACGACCCCCGAGAATAGGAGCGATAGGCCCCATCCCAGTGCACCAAAGGCGGAGAACCTCCCCATCTTCGCCTTCGCCTCGAAGGCATAGGCCGCAAGCGCCGCAGGGAACATGCCGAAGCCTATTCCCGCGAAAAAGCGAAAGGACATGAAAGAGAACACATCCCGGGCCAGGGCCTGGCTAATGGTGAAGAATATCAGCGAGAAGAGTCCGACCAGCAGGACCTTCCTCTTTCCGTAGGTATCCGCCAGGCGGCCGAAGAGGTATGCTGAGAAGAAGGTCGCCATCGAGTAGAGGGATGCCATCACGGTTATGTGGAAATTGGTGAGACCGGCCTCCCTGGCGTATATGGCGATGTAAGTGAAGGAGGCCAGGAAAGCTCCGCTCGACAGGATCTGGATGGCAGCGATCCGCTTGAACACGGGGTCATTATCCAAACATCGGTTAAAATCCTATCCCCGGCAGGGTCAGGCCTCGAGGACGCTCCTTGCCTTCTCTATGAACGACTGGGCCATATCGAAGGCTGACTGCTCCAGGAGCATCTTGGCCTTCTCTATGTATTCCCTTGCCTCGAGGTATCCTTCCTTGCCGGCCCTGTCCTTGAGCTGGTCGTTGAGGTCCTTGAGCGAGGATGTGATCTGGTTGACACGCAGATGGGTTCTGGCGTTGTCGGTGACCGCCATAAGCTTGTTGGCTATCTTCCTGGCCTTGATGTACTCTCCCTTCCAGAAGGTCTCCTCCACCTGTTTGAGGAGATAATCCTCGTACGACGAGTCCACCCCGTTGCTTTTCAGGTCGTCTATCGAGGCCCGGAGATCGATGATCATCTTGGGGATCTCTCCCTTGATGGTCTCCTGCTCCAGTTTCCTGAGTACCTCGCGGGCCTTCCTGGAATAGCTAATGCCCTCCAGAGGTCTGTCCGTATCGAGGTTGTTCTGGGCCTGCATCAGGAGCTCCTCGATCTGTTTCTTGAAGAACCTCTCCTTGGGGGACCCGGGCTCCTCGGGGAAGAGGCCTTTGAGGGTCCTTGCGATATCATCGATTGTATCCTCGACCTCCTCTTTCAGTTTGTCCTGGGGTGTCTGTATGGCGCCCAGGACCTCGTTGCAGAGCTCCATCACCCTCTCGTACCTTCCCTGTGCGAGTACGATCTTGGCCTCCTTCACAAGGGCCTGCGCCCTGGTCATGTCCTTGCCCCTGTCCTCCTCCTGCTTCATCTTGAGCCAGACCCTCTGAAGGCTGTCGATCGCTTCCGAATATAGCTGGGGGACGTTATCATCCCTGACCTCTTCGGTCCTGTCCTTGTCATTCTCCTCTGTGTTGCCTCTCTGGATGAGGTCGTAGGCACCCTTGAGATCGCCCTTCGAGAACTTGTCCCTTCCCTCTCTTACCGCCCTCTCGAGCCTCATCTTGGATATGACGTCGTTCTCATCCTTCAAGGAACCTATGGCGTGGTTGACGAGATCGCTGAAGAGCTGGTCCTTGGCCTTGTTGAGGAGCCCAAGCGCAAGCCTCTTGTTTCCGTACCCCTGCGCTTCCTTAGAGAGGTTGATGAAGTTCATGGCCTTCGTGATGGAAAGGCCCATTGCCTTGGCTTCCTCAACCTGCCATAGTGCCTCGTCCAGGGCTTTTTTTATCTTCTGTGATTCCAGATCAGACATCACATCGCTTCCTCAGGCCATAGGATCGATCGCGCAGGGGATGAAAATGGAAGGTTGGCCGATATATGAGTTTCGTTGTGATTTCATGATTCGTGGAATCACGAACGGGACCTCATCCCCCAATCCTTTCCCCTTTTCGGTTTTCTGAAAAGACCGGGATTAAATAAACGTTTCCCAGAAGTCTTGGAACCTCGTGAACTGCCGGGGCATGCACCTCTCTGGGAATGTATTTTATATGGGCCCACATTCTCCAGCCCAAGGGAGCCTGATGGTCTATCGTTTCAAGATACCCCAAGATCGGATAGGGGCAATGATCGGAAAGCAGGGTGAGACCCTCCAGATGCTCGAGGAACGTGGCAAGGTCAAGGTGGATGTGGACTCCGAGACCGGAGAGGTCACGATATTCGACGAGAATTCCGAGGACACCTACCTCTCCTACAGGATGAGGGATGTCCTGAAGGCCATCGGAAGGGGTTTCTCCCCTGACCATGCGCTCAAACTGCTGGAAGACGAGATGTACTACGAGGAGTACGACATCCGGGACTACGTTGGGAAATCGGGCAAGAGGATCATGCAGGTACGCTCGCGGGTGATAGGGACAGGAGGCAGGACGAGGCGGCTCATAGAGGAGTTGACCGACTGCATGCTGTCCATAAAGGGCAATACCGTTGCGATGATCGGCGACCTCGAGGGTTTGAAGGTCGCCTCCAAGGCTGTCACGATGCTCCTGTCCGGCTCCGAGCATTCCAGCGTCTATTCGTACATGGAGCGGAAGAGGAAGGACCTCAAGATCTCAAGATGGGGTTTCTGACCTGCGGCACCTGTTGGCGAGGTCGTGCGCTCTCCTTGTGGGTTCTGGAACCCTGGATGACGTGAGCGAAGAGATGACACTCTCCGCGGTGACCTGATCGATTCTGTTCCCCCTCGAGATGTAAACAGGCTTTCTGCTCCTTCCTCCCAGCATGGCGGAACCTATGATATCGGTGCCGTCAACGACCATTGAAAGCATGTTTCCTCCCACCTGCCTGTATTCCCCGGTATCCCTTCCGTGGAGAAGCCGTTTCGCAACTCCGCATGTGCGCGCACCGGTTGCGACACCTATCTGGCAGGCTATCCCCATCCTCCTCGGGTGGAGCATACCGTTCCCATCCAGTACGCAGAGCGTATCCATGTCCGTAAGACCCGTTTCGAGTGCCTTGCGCATCAGGGGTATGATCAAAGGGGCCTCCCTGTAGAAAAGTAGTCCGGAGACATAGGGAATGCCGGGGCGCCCTTTCATGCAGATCTCACCCCTTCCGGAACCGCCCGGGTCCATGACCACCATCGCTGCGGCATGAACCCCGTCCTTCGAGGATATGTCAATCCCTGCCACCAGGCCCACCGATACCGGTCTCTCCTCCGTCAGAAGCGGAAGCATCCTTTCCTGTTGCGAAGAGAGGACCTTCAGAGGAGGATCCTCGATCTCCAGGTTGCAGAAGAGCTCCCTGTCCACACGGTTCCCTTTTTTAAGACCCACCTCGGCCGAGAGAGGGAGCGCGGACCCGTCCGGAACGGTCCCGTCCGAATAGACAACCCTGTGGGTGGGTCCCTCCAGGGACCCCGAAGATATGCGCTCTCCGATAGCTCTTGATGCCCGTATGGAACCCAGGGCCCCGGCGAGTGCTCCAAAGCTCGCAACACGGCCCTTCGGGATGAAACCGAGCAGGTGGTCTATCCATGAATCCATGTCCAGCAGCGGGAAGAGGCACCTCGTCATCTCCTCTCCCAGGATTCCGCTTTCGAGAGTGAGACAGTTCGCGACCTCTTCCAGGTAAGTCATTCCCTCCGAGCGGGGAACCTTAATAACTTTCTGCACGTTGAACCTCCGATGAGACCCTCGTTCGTCTTCGCATCAGACCTCCACGGGGACACGGAAAGGATGCGTGACCTGGTCAAAAAAGCTATCGAGCTCGGATGCCCGCACATCATCCTCGGAGGGGACCTATTCCGTGCGGGGGGAGGGAACTCCATCGAGGGGCAGAGGAGGTTCCTAGTTGAAGACGTACAACCCGCCTTCGAGGTTTTTGACGGCGATGTTCACACGATATTCGGCAACAACGACTGGGGCATCGTATCGAGGGACTTCGGCAGGCTGTGTCCCAAGCTGGAGGTCTTCGAGGGAGGCTCGTTCAGGCTGGATGAGGGCATCGAGGTGGTCGGATGCTCCCACGTTCCGGTGACCCCGTTCCCGATCAAGGACTGGGACAGGATCGAGGCCACCTCGCCGGTAAGCCCGATGTCCAGGATCGATGGCTACTGCTCCTGGGAGGGGGAGTTGAATGAATGTGTCGTCCGGGACGACCGGACCCTTATGGACGAGCTGACCCGGTCGGGCAGCCTCGCCGGGAAGGTCCTGGTCAGCCACGGACCACCGTACGGGACCTCTCTCGACCTCGGATGGGGAGGGGAGCACCTGGGATCCACCGATCTTAGAGAGCTAATACTGTCGGATTCACCCCAGGCGGTTCTGTCGGGACACATACACGAATCCCCGGACCGCTCGGGAAGGATGACCGAGGTCCTGGGAGACACATGGCTGGCCAATCCCGGGTCCCGCAGGGGTATCACCACTCTCGTTCTGGGCGAGATCGGTGATTGCCTCAGGCTCATGGGATTCAGGGAAGACGAGAAGGGGAAACCACGACCGTAGCGGAGCCCACAAAATTATATACGGTAATTCTTTACTTATCCCCGTCTTCCCGTCTTGGTGGAAGAAAAATGGAGGCAATGAAATGGCCGTAAAGATAGACAAGGAAACCTGCATCGGCTGCGGAGCTTGTGTTGGAACATGCCCCGTCCAGGCTCTCTCGCTTGTTGACGGGAAGGTCGAGGTGGACGCCGGAACCTGTGTGGATTGCGGCGCCTGCGTGGGCGCATGCCCAGTTCAGGCTCTCTCGCTATAGGCGGGTTTTGAACCGGGTTCTATTGAACCCATTTTTTTTAACCTCTAGCTACGGCACCATCTCGTAGAAGGCCCTGTAGGCGTTGTATGTCGCCCATATGTCCGCCTTGGATGAGATCTCCATGGGGGAATGCATCGAGATCAGTGCCGGGCCCGCATCGACCACGTCCATGTTCAGCTCGGCCAGGAACTTTGCGACAGTTCCCCCCCCGCCCTCGTCCACCTTCCCGAGCTCCCCCGTCTGCCAGGGGACCTTTGCATCGTTGAGGGTCTTGCGCACGAGACCCATGAATTCAGCACTCGCATCGTTGGAGGAATACTTGCCCCCCGAACCGGTGTATTTCGTAACGCAGATCCCCCAACCGAGCTTGGCGGCGTTCTGCATCTCGTGAACG
>JBLIRL010000072.1:0-12795 GCA_049472275.1 Thermoplasmatota archaeon
ATTGTTCCTCGACATCGTTGAGCACCTGAAGAAGAACGATATGGATGACGTGCTGGTCATCGGAGGGGGAATAATACCCGAGGAGGATGTTCCCGGGCTCAACGCGGCCGGGATCAAGGGAATATTCGGGCCCGGGACCCCGCTCGAGGATATCATCAGATTCATCAAGGAGAACGTGAAAGGATGAACGATCTGGCAGAGAGGGTTCTCAAGGGAGAGCCCCGAGCCATCGCGAGGATGATAACCCTTGCGGAGAACAGTTCCCAGGAGGCCCCGGCCCTGATGGCGCGCCTCCACAAGAGGACGGGAAGGGCGCAGATCATCGGTGTGACGGGTGTCATGGGTGCCGGAAAGAGTACGCTCATAACCGAACTTGCAATGGAGTTCAGGAGAAAGGGAAAGACCGTGGGGATCGTTGCGATAGATCCGACATCCCCCTTCAGCGGCGGAGCCCTGCTGGGCGACAGGATCAGGATGATGGAGGTGTCCACGGATCCAGGTATTTTCATAAGGTCCATGGGGACCAGGGGTATGCTTGGAGGCCTCTCCGGTGCGGTCTACGATGTTGTCGAGATCCTCGACGCGGCCGGAAAGGACATAGTGATAATCGAGACGGTCGGGGTTGGTCAGGCGGAGGTGGATATCATAAAGATAGCCGATACCACCATGGTGGTGCTCGTGCCCGGCCTGGGGGATGCCATCCAGGCGATCAAGGCTGGTCTCATGGAGATTGCGGACATATTCGTCGTGAACAAGATGGACCATCCCGGTTTCGAGAGGACCATGGCGGAGGTCGAATCCCTCGTCGACCTCAACGTCCAGGCGGGGAGGAGAAGAACGCCGGTACTCGGTACTAACTCCAAGGAAAAGATCGGGATCGCCGACCTCATCGCGGAGATAGAGAGGCGCCAGACGGAGCTCCTCGATTCCGGTGAACTCGATCGACACCGGCGCAGAAGGTACGAGACCGAGCTCGTGGAGATAATCCGCAAGAGGTTGATGAACCTGATATTCGACGAGGCCGTCTTCAGGGAGAAGGTTGAGGGCCTCCTTTCCAGGATCGAGAAGAAGGAGCTCGATCCGTACTCGGCCGCCGATGAGATCCTAACCAATGTCCTCAAATGAGGATGCCCCCACCCCGGACATCAGCGGTCTCCCGTTGGGAATGATTCAATGTTTAGCAAACTTCCCGACATTCCTTTCTAGAGCCTGTTCGAGGCCGCCATCTTGGCTAACTTTCTCTGAGAAGCCCCGTCCACCGAGACCACTATCTCCTTCACGTACTCCCTCTTGTCCCCGAACTGGACCATTCCGTTAGGATTCCTTCCGGAGCAGTGAATCTCATGCGGCTTCTTCAGGCCTATTGCCATCAGGTTCTCCTGCCTGGAGGCTATCGGATACAACCCGCCCACCGGTGGGAGATAACCTCCCATGAAGATCCTTGTGCAGATGTTCGTCTTGGATCTCCGGTCCCTGATGTAGGATGGCGGTATCTTCTCAATTTGGGATATCTTGGACAGCGGTATCTCGTTCCTCAGCACCGTCATCATCATGTCGGATTGTGACTGAACCACGAGCCTGTCCTTCATGACCAGTATGTAGTTGTTCTCCCCGAGCATCTTCGCCGAGCTCTTTGCCGTGCAGAGCAGGACGATGAGCAGGATCGCTCCCACGAAACCGAGGAAGAACAGTATCAAAAACGCCAGGATGATCACTCCCGCGGGATCCATGGGGAACACCAGAAGCGGTACGAGGAGGATGAAGAATCCGAAAATGATCAAGAAGGAACATCCCCTCCTCAACATCAGTCTTATCACATCCCCCAGGGTCAGACCGGAGGATATCCTGTCCACATATCCGTTCTGACCCACAAGTTCATCCTGCTGCAGCGGCTCACCGATTGTTCTCTCTCCCTTGGTCATTTCAGACACCTCTTTTCCCGAAATGAGATATCGAAATGAAACTTATAAAGAATTTTCAATATATATTTGAATTTTTGTAATTAAATATTCATATAAGCAGATCTCGGAATATTATGGTCCGTATATTCATATGAAAGCCCTGATCTGCTCACCGCAGTAGATTGGAGGCTATGACCAGCTTTTGGACCTCCGTGGTACCCTCGTATATCTCGGTTATCTTGGCATCACGGTACAGACGCTCGATGCCGTATTCGCGCATGTATCCGTACCCGCCGTGGATCTGAAGTGAGGTATTGGCGCAGAAAACAGCGGTTTCGCTTGCCATCAGTTTTGCCATGGCGGCCTCCTTGCCGAACCTCGCACCCTTATCCTTCAAATAGGCGGCATGCCAGGTAAGAAGCCTGGATGCCTCCACCCTGGTTGCCATCTCCGCGATCATCCACTGGATCGCCTGGAGATTGGAGATGGGCTTTCCGAACTGGACCCTCTCCCGCGCACGCTTCACACCTTCATCGAGCGCCCTCTGAGCGATCCCGACAGCCTGCGAGGCGATACCTATCCTCCCTCCGTCGATGGAGGCGAGTGCTATCTTGAAACCCTCTCCGGGTCTTCCAAGCAGGTTCTCCTTAGGAACGACCATGTCCTCGAAAATGAGTTCCGAGGTCTCGGATGCCCTGATCCCCATCTTGTCGAAGATGGCACCCACCTTGTACCCGGGGTAGGTGTTCTCTGCGATGAAAGCGCTGATCCCCCTGGGGCCCGCCTCCCTGTCCGTGAGCGCGAAGACTATGGAGGTCCCCGCCTTCGGCCCCCCGGAAATGAATGTCTTCGTCCCGTTGATGATATAGGAATCGCCCTCCAGCACGGCCGAGGTCTGCATCGAGCCGAGGTCCGATCCGGCGTTCGGTTCCGTTGCAGCGAAGGCTCCGTAGACTTCACCGCTGGCAAGGGGCGGGACGTACTTCCTCCTCTGCTCCTCTGTTCCCCATTTGAGGATGATGTAGGGAGCGAAGGAATTATGCACGGAGGTGAGGGCCCCCGTAGTGGAGCAGGCCTTGGACAGCTCCTCGATGACAAGGGAGTAAGTGACCGCGTCCAGTCCGGCTCCCCCGTACTCCTTGGGTATCATTATACCCATCAGGCCGAGCTTCCCCACCTTGTCCATGATCTCGGTCGGAAACTTCTCGCTCATGTCCAGCTCAGCAGCCTTGGGAGCCACCTCCTTCATTGCGAAGTCCCTTGTCATGTCCCTGATCATCTTCTGCTGCTCTGAGAGTTCGAAGTCCATGGGGTCCGAATCAAAATTACTCTAATAAATTTTTAGTCTATGGGCCCATTGTCAACAGCACTTATGTGATGTTTTTATGCATTGAGTGAAGCAAATCAATATATCCCATGCCCTCTTTCCTCAAACTCGACCTATCTCAAGGGGTGTATGGAATGACTGGTCTGGACGATAATTCCAGGGAAATGATGATCAACGGCATCAAGGCTTTCGCGGAAAGGAACCTTCCGGAGGATGTCCTTCTGGAGTTCGACAGGAAGGACCAGTTCATCTCCAAGGAGAAGATCCAGGAGATGTACGATCCGACGAAACTCGGAATAAACCTCCTCATGATACCCTCCGAGTACGGAGGGATCGGTGCCGGCAGCTTCGACATGTACCAGATCTGCGAGACGCTCGCGGGCATCGATCTGGGGGTGGCGACCTCGGTCTTCGCAACTTTCCTGGGGATGGACCCGATAAGGGTCGGAGGTACTCCCGAGCAGAAGCAGAAATGGTTCTCCAGACTCGCCCAGGAAGGACTCCTCTGCGCGTACGGAGCGACCGAGGCGGAAGCAGGATCGGATCTGGGGTCCCTGAAGACAAGGGCGGTCCCCGTCGAGGAGGACGGAAAGGTCGTGGGATACAGGATAACCGGCAACAAGCAGTGGATTTCAAACGGCGGGATAGCGGACCTCTATCTGATACTCGCCAAGGACCCAAAGGCGGTCGGATGGTTCATCGTGGAGAGAGGATCGGAGGGATTGGAGTTCAACAATCCTGAGGAGAAGCACGGCATCAGGCTGGCCAATACGGTGGCCTTCTCCCTTGACAACGTGTACGTCCCCGCGGAGAACCTGGTGGGTCTCGTAGAGGGCGAGGGGCTGACCCAGGCCCAGGCCGTGTTCGGTTTCACAAGGGTCATGGTCGCTGCCTTCGGCCTCGGCTGCGGCTGGGCCGCGCTGGGGAGGGCAGTGAGCTATTCCCAGGGGAGGATCCAGGCAGGAGGGCCCCTTTCGGAGAAACAGGGGTACACCCACAAGCTGATCGTTCCGAACGCGGTCAGGCTCGAGGCCGCAAGGGCCTACATAGAGTTCGTCGCTCTTGAGCTGGACAGGGTGCACGAGGGGTATCAGACCGAGGGAGCCATCGCCAAATGGGCCGGATCCGAGGCTGGAAACAAAGCGGCGGAGGATTCCATCCAGGCCCTGGGAGGCTACGGCTACGTCCTCGAGATGGTGATCGAGAAGATAAAACGCGACGTGAAGATAACATGCATCTACGAGGGGACCAACGAGATACTCGAGATGACAATCGCCCGCAACAGATGGCAGGAGCACCTCAAGACCCGCGGCTCCTTCTATTCGGAGATGGCGAAGGAAGCCGAAGCTGTCCACGCCACCGATCCGAATGTCGGCGCCGACCTTGCTGCTATCGGACTTAAAGCCCTCTCGAACATCTACGAGCTATGCAGGGTTCAGAAGCTCACCAGGAACCAGCATATCCTCATGAGGCTCGGAGAGCTTTCCGCGTGGGGGGAGACCGCTCATATCTTCTCAAGGATAGCATCCCAGGAGGAATATTCAAAGGCTGTCCGTTTCGACCGGGAAACCTGGCAGGCAATGGCAAGGGTCTATGCGAAGGATGCCGCATTGAAGATCGCAGAGGACGGGATAAAGCTCGTTCTCGGCTACGGAGACGGCGAACCCGCCCTCCTCAGGTCCCACGTAAGCATGGACGCGATCATGGCAGGGCAGAAGGGAAGGAAGGAGGACATGGACCTGATCGCCGAGAGATTGAAGGACGTCTTCAAGATGACCTGAGGATCGTTTCATCCCGAAGCCAGTAACATCATCGTTCCACACTTCTTAAGTAGTTTTTACCCCAATATGGTCCCAGAGGCATCCGGGGGGAGAGAAGATGGAAATATCCCGAACCATTGTGCTGCTTGCATCCGCGATGATGATAGTTGCGATCTCAATTCTCGCTATCGAGGGGAAAGACTATGAAAATTCGGACCCCGACATAGCTTCCGAGGATACCACACGGCCGGGGACAAGGTCGGAGCTTGGAGAGCTTCTCTGGGAGTACATAACCGACGACTGGATATTCTCATCACCCGCAGTCGGCGATCTCGACCGGGATGGCGATCTGGATCTCGTTTTCGGCAACGGTGTACACGATACGAGGGGCAGCGGCGGCGAGGTCATAGCTCTGGACAATACAGGCAAAGCGTTGTGGGAGTTCTCCGTGGATGATGATTTCCCCGCATCAACAGTGATCTACGACCTCTTCTGTGACGGCTCCCCGGAGGTGCTCGTGGGAGCCGAGAACGGCGGTTTCTACTGTCTCAGCGGGGCAGAGGGGACACTGATATGGGACTATGACCTGGACGAATGCGAGAGCTCCGCGGCGGTCGAGGATATCGATGCAGACGGCCATCCAGAGATACTCGTTTGCGGAAGGTCGGTCCTGGTGGTCCTCGATCGCAACGGTGATGTCGAGTGGACCGGCAAGGGCAATTACAGGTGCGCACCGACGATCGCCGATCTCGATGACGATGGCGAACCGGAGGTGATCTCATGCGACATGGATACAGTCTATGTCTACTCGGGTACCGGAGGTCTGAAGTGGAGCACCCCCGCAGGATGGTATGTCGCATCCTCCCCCGGAATAGGTGATGTCAACGAGGACGGGATCCTGGACATACTTGTCGGAGCATACACGGGAGGGTTGTATGCGATAAGCGGAAATTCCGGACTCCTCTGGAAAGCCGAGACCACCGAGGGTGTTTGCGATTCATCACCCGCGGTCTACGACCTCGACGGCGACGGCCACCTGGAGGCTTTCGTGGAGACCGAGGGGGGGGATGCGTCCATCTACGGAATAAGTCATCTCGGCGAGATCGAGTGGGTCAATGAGCTCGGCAACGGTTATTCCTCACCAGCCATCGCAGATGTCAACAATGACGGCATAGTGGAGCTGGTTGCCGGGGACTGGTGGGGCGGAGCCTTCTGTCTTAACAAGGACGGAGAATCCGAGCTCGATTTTCCCAAGGTCAGGCAGATGGCTTCATCTCCCGTCATCGCCGATATCACAGGCGACGGTTATCTCGAAGTCATAATGAGCTCCACCATGGGAAACTCCGACCAGGGAACGGTCCAGTGTTACTCGCTGAACACCACCTGCGGAAAGGGAGAGATAGTCTGGGGAAGCTTTCAGTACGATACATGCAACACCGGTAATCCCCTGATTGGACCGGTTATCAACACCGACCTTGACGGGGACGGATACCTCAACGGTATCGATGCCTTCCCTCGTGATCCGACACAGTGGAAGGACTCGGACGGTGACGGTTACGGCGACAATCCTGACGGGAACGATCCGGACATCTTCCCCGAGGACCCCGACGAGTGGCGGGATTCCGACGGAGACGGGAGAGGGAACAACGGGGACGCCTTCCCGGATGATCCGGATGAGTGGTATGATACCGACGGCGACGGCGTTGGCGACAATTCCGATGCGTTCCCGGAGGATGCGGATGAGTGGCAGGATACGGACGGCGACGGCGTGGGGGACAACGCGGACCCCTCGCCCGAAGACCCGACGGAATGGAGCGACGTCGATGGGGACGGGGTTGCGGACAGCAAGGATGCATTCCCGGAGGATCCGTTCGAATCCAAGGATACGGACGGCGACGGCGTTGGCGACAACGCGGACGCTTTCCCGGAGGATCCCGAGAGATGGCAGGACTACGACCGCGACGGTGTCGGTGACCAGGATGACAGGTTCCCCTACGATCCTGGTGAATGGGAGGACACGGACAACGACGGGACGGGGGACAACCACGATGCATTCCCCACGGACCCATCCGAGCAGAGGGATTCTGACATGGATGGAACTGGGGACAACGCAGACGCCTTCCCATACGATGAGGCAGCTTCGATCGATACCGATGGCGACGGATATCCCGACAGATGGAACGAGGGCATGAGCCGAAAGGATTCCTCGACCGGTCTTGCCCTGGATGAATACCCCAACGATCCCGACAGGTACGAGAAAAAGAGTGGCTTTCTCCTGATCCTCGTTCTTCTGATAGTCCTCGTTGTTGTCCTCGTGGGGCTCACTTTGACGCTGTTTCTGGTCATGACAAGGAAGGGAAGCGGCGCGGTCCTGAAAGATGATTAGATTTCAACAGATAACGAAAGGTCCTAGCTGAAGGATCTCCGATGATCCATACCTTCGTACGTATATCCAAATCATTTATCTATCGAGACCAGGATGGAACCACATGGAAGCCAGAGGGATGACCTTAGTCGTACTGGTCCTGTTGATCTCATCGATGTTGCTGTCCCTGTTATCGTATGCTGACGGAGAGGTGGAAGCCCCCACCCTCATATCGGGAACCGTCACGGATTCCGAGACGGGGCTGCCGGTTGAGGGAGCCTTCGTCGCCGCCGTGAACTCCACAAGGGATCTGCATTTCTACTACAGAACGGAGGCCGACGGCTCCTATTCATTCAATGTGGGTTCCCCCGGTGGGTTCACTATCGCGGTATACACGGAATCTCATGAATATCGGGTCAGGGAGGTCGAGGTGGATCTGTTCGATCAGGAGACCGTCGATTTCCAGCTGGTCAAACATGACCATAACGTGAGGGTCCATTTCTACAGCTGGGACGACGAATATCCCCTCTTCGCCCTGGAGGTCATCATCACCGACAGCACTGGTCTGGAAACATTCTACCTGACCGAACCAGACGGATGGTTGAGGCTGGAACTGGAGGACGGCGATTATCACATAAGGACACACAGGGATCATCTGGAGACCTATGAGAGGAACTTCACGATATCCGAGAACGAGGTTCTCGTCGAAACCGTGAACCTCAGACCTGTGAACGTATACGGAGACGCTTCATTGATAGTGTTCCATGATGTTATCTACATCCCTCCCAAGGAGTTCAGGGCCGTGGTGATCGAGGACGAGGAGCCCACCGAGATGTGGCTTTCGGTCAACAGCGATGTGAGGATCACCATCCAGCAGATGACCCAGAACATGTTCGACAAATATCTCGAGAAGCACACCGGTGCGCCCTACCCCCATGAGGAACCTCCCATCCTGGAATATGACTCGAGGCTGGAGACGAAGGGCGGAGGGGGCTCGGTAACCGTCTGGAAGCTTCCCTATTATGTCGTTCTGGCCAATAACGAAACGGAGTCGGCGCTTGTAAGTGTTGACCTAAGGTACGAATACGGCTCCCCCATCGTCTCAGGTGTCCTGGGGGGGCCCCTGGAGCCTTATGTGTTGGAGGAGGGCTCCGGCGATCTCGGTCTATCGTCGATCTATCTCATACTGATCTTTTCCGTCCTGTCAGCAGCGATCGTTGCGATCTACAGGTCGCATCGGAAATGAGCGTTCATCGGAAGGAAAGTGATAAGAACTTCGCAGGCTAATTGGTACATGTTGGTCCGTATGTTCGAATGCGACCACTTCACGATAAGGATGAAAGCGGATCCGGACGAGCTCATAGCCGAAGTGGCGGAGATAGCCAGGGAGAACGATATTGGATTCAAAGGGGACGGGAGAAAGGGCTCCTTCGATACCGGAGTTGTAAAGGGCGAATACAGGATCGAAGGCAGCGAACTTACCGTCAAGGTCAGGGATCGTCCGTACAAGGTCAACTGTCCACATGTGGAATCGCTTCTCAAGGACCTGTTCTCCTGCAACAGGGAGAGAGATTATCGTCAGATCTTCGGATTTCTCAACCTCAAGAGATTATGAACCTCTTTATTGTGGTATCCACTTCACAATTCAGTGAATAAGCATATATCGTCAAGTCGATTCCAAATCAAGAGGTGGGAAGATGGACCTTGACCCGTCGAATGAAGAATCGGGATTCCTCGAGCACGTTCGCAGGGTGATCCATGAGAGGATCGCCCCGGAATACCCCGAATGGAGAGAGAACAAGACGACACCGAGAAGGATGTTCGAGATCTGGGGGGAGGAGGGATTGCTGGGATTCAGGGAGGAGGACGGAAAGGTAGTGCAGATCCCGTGGCTTCAGAACATACATCTCTACAAGGAGCTCGCAGCATTCTCGGGAGGGTTGGGGATCGCAACCTTCGTTCAGGGGCAGCTGGGCAACCAGGCTCTCTACCTCTATGCCAACGATGAGCAGAGGGAGATGTACCTGAAACCCGGGATCGAGGGGAAGAGGCTCTTCGCCTTCGCGAACACGGAACCGTCGGCAGGCTCCGATGCTTCTGCGATAAAACTGACCGCGGAGGATAAGGGTGATCACTTCCTCGTCAACGGGATGAAGGCCTATATCACGAACGCCGACTTCGCGGACGATATCATATTCACAGCCGTCACGGACCCCGATGCCGAGAAGAGGCACAGGGGGATATCGATGTTCATCATCAACGGGGATGCAGAGGGATTAACGAGGATACGTCTCAAGAAGTACGGATGGAAGGAATCCCATCTCTGCACCCTGCGGTTCGAGAACGTGAAGGTTCCGAAGGAGAACAGGCTGGGGAAGCCGGGTAGAGGCTTCTACCAGACGATGGAGATCTTCAACAACGGCAGGATGGGTGTGGCATCGCTTGCCTTCGGGGCAGCTCTGGGAGCATACAAACATGCTCTCGTTCATGCGAGAAAGAGGAAGGCCTTCGGAAAGACGTTGTTCCAGCACGAGTCAAAGAGCAACGAGTTCGCGGACAGGCTCGCACATCTGCAAGCCGGATGGCTTCTCATCCAGAAGGCGGCATTCGAGTGCGATTCCGGGAGGGATTTCAAGCATTTCTCGTCGCTCGCGAAGCACTATAATACGGAAGAAGGGATGCAGATCTCCCTCTGGGGAGCGATCACCCTGGGTGCAAGGGGGGTGATAGAGCAGAATCCCATCTCCGATTTCCCCCACGATTCTCTCGTATCGATCATCGGCGAGGGGGCCCCAGAGGTGCAGATGAAGATCATCTCGGAGCATATTGATGAGATATTGGACGGATTATGAAAATTCCCATAGGTTCGGAAAATGGCCCTTTTCAATTCGGAGAAATATATCTTGGGTCGATCACCGACAGCTCTTCCATCAAAGGAAAGATATGATCCGTGGAAACCATGGTAAGATCATTGATGTTCGCTGTTGCAGCATGTATCGAATCGAAAATCCCAAGGAAATCATATTTCCTAATGAGTTGGTTCGATATACGCTCCACTTCTTGGTCCATTGGTAACAGCTCAATGTTCATTGCCTTGATCAGATCACTCAGATCATGTATGCTATCCCTTTCTTCCTCTCTCGAGATCACTAGTTTGCTTTCAACAAGGGTCAGTATCGAGGTGTAATTTCTTTGATCGTCGTGGAGGGCTTTCTGGACATCGCTCTTCAGCCAATCACTTTCCTTGATGAGAGCGAGTATGCAATCAGTATCGAGATATCTTCCTGCCACGCTCCAACCCCTCCTTGACCTCCCCCAGGGCGTATTCCTCAGCTCTTTCATGGATCCTTTTATGATAGATCACGGCAAGCCTTGCACCGTATCTAAGTACCTCGGACCTGGAACCGAATAATTTCTGTTCAACCATTTCATCGATCTCATGGACAAGCCCGATCGGCAGAGAGACGGGTATGGAAACGCGATCCTTGACCTTTGGCATATTTATACATATGTATATGTTTTTATAAAAAGATATTCCATTCCACCCGCCATTCATCGATTAACCACCCCGGATTTCGTTGAAAGAGTTACACATGCAATTCTGTTCAATCAGTTATTATAAAAGTGATGATGGAGGGGAGTTAGTGAAAGTGAATTATTGGGCCCCAGAGGTGCAGATGAAGATAATCTCGGAACATATCGATGAGATACTCGATGGACTTTGAAATTATCGATTGCCGATAATATGGCCAAATACCATAAATAATCTATTAATACGAATTCTGGAGATACTCCTTCCGGGGGACATCTGCCATGAACTTCGACCCGATCAGACATATTGCCGTAATTCTGACCTTGATAATAATGTCATTATCATTTTCATATGAACCTGCTGATGCTGTGCTACTCGATGAGGATATCTCTCTATCAAATGCTGATGGATCATTCATCGGTGAGTATGCTGGAGCTGGTCTTGGAACCCTTATTGCATTTGCGGGAGATGTGAATGGGGATGGTTATGATGACATCCTCATGAGCTCTGATGGCTACGATACTGCACCCTCCGGAGGGACAGATGTCGGCAAGGTTTACCTGATATTCGGAAATGCATCCAGCAATATCAAAGATATGGATGTTGCGAATGCTAACGCGACATTCCTTGGGGAGGGTCAGTGGAATTATGCGGGAAGAGCGTTGGATGGAGCAGGGGATTTGAACGGGGATGGATTTGATGACATAATCATCTCAGCCGCCAGAGGGCCGGGAAAAACATACGTCATTTTCGGGCGTAGAACCGGTTGGTCGATGAACATGAATTTGGTCCACTCAAATGCATCATTTATTGGAGAAGGTACATCGGACCAATCATACAGGGGTCTCAGCGGGGTTGGAGATGTCAATAATGACGGTTACGATGATTTTGTAATCGGAGCCACCTGGAATTCGGCCGGAGGCAATGTCGCAGGTCAAGCGTATCTCATCCTGGGAAGATCGTCAGGTTGGTCAAATAATGTAAGCCTGGCCAATGTGAATGCATCATTCATCGGTGAAGAGGCTGGAGATCTTGCAGGGAATTGTGTTTCGGGAGGAGGCGATATCAACGGAGATGGCTACGATGATATCATCATAGGAGCTTATCAGAACGATGAAGGCGGTGGCAACGCTGGGAAGGTCTATATCATCTACGGTAGGTCATCGGGTTGGTCCATGGACGTTGACCTCTCATCGGCCAATGCTTCGTTCATCGGACCTACCAATACCGGTCAGGGAAAGGCCATGTCAATGGCCGGTGACATTAATGGCGACGGATATGACGATATACTGATCTCCTCCGACCAGGATAGCGGCGGAGGATTGGGACTTGGTAGAGCATATCTTGCATTCGGCGGATCGAACCTGGGACATAACGTTTCACTATACAACGCCAACGCCTCATTTGTCGGGCAAATGTTCGATCATCTCGGGAGTTTCATCGCAGGCGCAGGTGATCTGAACGGTGATGGTTATGACGATTTCATGGTCGCTGCCACCGACAATAATGGTGGTGGTTCCAGTCGGGGAAAGGTCCATGTGATATATGGAAAGAGTTCGGGTTGGACCATGAATGCATCGGCTACGAACAGTGATGGTGCTTCATTCGTCGGAGAAGCCGATTATGATAAAATAGGATCTGTAGCAGGAGAAGGGGACGTGAACAATGACAGACGGCTTGATATTCTCATCGGCACAACGATCAATGATGAGGGTGGAACGAATGCTGGTCAAGTGTACCTCATCCTCAACGAACCCAATTCCCCTCCGACCATCACAACGATCGATGACACCTCGGCAAGCGAGGACGAAGAGTAGTCTGTCCATTATCAAGCCACGGACAAAGAAACAACTGCCGGGAGCCTGGTTTGGGAATGTAAAACCAACGCTGATTGGCTTTCATTCGATAAA
>JBLIRL010000073.1:0-12680 GCA_049472275.1 Thermoplasmatota archaeon
TGATCCCAGTGCGAATGGGAATAGATGACATACTTAACCGGCTGATCGGTGACCGCCCGGATCGCTTCGCGGTACAACGGCGCCGATTCCACGCCGAGCGGATCCGTCGCAATCACACCGTCGTCGGTGACCAGCGAGTAGATCCGATCCTTCCTCGAAAGAGCCCCGTTGTTGACGGGATCGATCATCTCCACAACCGGTGCGTATTTATCGTTCACAACCAGGACCTGCGCGAGGGCCTTGATGCTGTTCCCCGCCATGTCCGTGATGATGATCTCGACGAAGTAGTATTTGGATGGAGCGCCTCCCGTATTCGGGAACACGTCTATGGATGTGTAGTTCATGTCCATCTCATCGAGATCGTTACCCTCGCCAGTGTTGTTGAAGGTTATCGGAGGGAAGAACCCGATGTTCATGCCGTCCGCCTCCACCGAGAATATGTCCGATCCCTTGTCCCAGGCCCTGATCTCCATGTGGAAGGGTTCGTCATCCGCCACCGACGACCTGTTGTTCGGATAGTGGACCCTCACCGGAGTCTGGACCTGGGGGAGGATGTTGTCTATGATGAGGTCCGCCTCGCCGAGCCCGATGTTGTTGGCCCAGTCGTATATCTCGATGAGGACGATCCTCTCGCTGGATTTCAGCGTTGGGATCTCCACGATGGTAGATCCGTACAGTCCGTCATCCGCCAGCCCGTCGTTGTGAAGTCCGTCGTCGAAGAGGAGGACCTGCTTGGTCACATCCAGGGGCACGTTTCCGATGGCCTTGATGATCTTTGCGGGATTGTCCGTGGAGTAGATCGATCTGGCGATGTTGCGGTATATCGTTTCGAGCTGTGTCGCCGAGGGGGCATAGTAGTAGCTTCCGCCCGCCGATGTCGTGGCTATTCTCCATAGATTGTACTCGGTTGTCCCGTATTCCCCGGTCCAGGTCGCGTTGATCTGGTCATATTCGTAATTTGACGGGGCCGTGGTCCTCCTGGGCCGGTTGGGCGGATCGTGGTGCTCCAACCCCAGGCCAATTGTATAGACGGGGATCGGTATGTCGAGAAGCCCCTCCCTCCATTCCCTGATGGGGCTCCTCACCCAGCGGTACCTGTCCGTCCTGTTGTATACCCAGCTCCCGTTCTCGATGCGTCTGCCGTTGTCGGCGTACTTCCCCCAATGGTAGTTCACGTACTGGACGGAGCCCCATTGATGCCAGGGGGCGAAATGTCCGGAACCCTCTTCGTGGGTCGCGTTCGGATATTCGTAATAATAATCGTCAGCCCCATCGGTAAATGCCACCACCACAGGGGAAGACATGGCGTTCTGGATTGTGTATTTCGTGGCATTCCCGATGGTATCCCAGATGGGTGTGCCGGATAGTGGCTGGATGCTGTCTATCATCATCCTTGCCTCCGCCTTCCCCGTGGAGTTCATCATCGTGAAGTTGAGGATCTTCTTGGGCCATCCCGGTCTGCCGCCCGGGTGGGGTGATTCCCCGTCCTCGTAGAATCTCCAGAGGGAGACGTAGTCGATGGACCTGGTGGAATTGATGAAGGTCTTGGCGGCCTTCTTCAGGGATTCGATCTTGGTGCCACCCATCGAGCCTGAGTTATCTAGGATCAATGTGACGTATATCGGTGCTGTGTTGTCGCTGATCCTGGCCATGACCCTGACCTGGTCGTCGGTCTTGGCGGCCTGCTGATCGCCCGGATACTGGACCCAGGCATCCTCCACGAAGGGAGGCTTCGTGTCCACCGGTACGTCAACCTTCTTCTCGATGGTGTTGCCGGCGCGGTCTGTCGCCATGAACCGGATCACATGGTAACCCCAGGCGGCATCCACAACCACGACCTCCGACCCGAAGTTCGTATCACCCTTGGATCCGTCTGCATGGGCGCCGTCATCGAACAGCTCCTGATAGACCAGACCCCCAATTGAATTTGCAACGACATAATTCTCGCTTAGACCGGAAGTGTTGTCGTAGATGGTCGCCATCAATCTTACCTTGTCGCCGACCTTCGCGGCTTCCTGTATGCCCGGATAGACGACCTTCATGCCGGAGATCACGGGAACCGTATTGTCTATGGTTATGGGGATCGATAGATCGAGTGACCTTCCACCGAATCCCTGGAGATATGCCTTGAGGATGTAGTTCCCGTCCGAGAACAGCGCGGTGTTGACATTGGTCCAGATGAAACCGTTGCTGGGGGGGGTCGACCAAGAACCTACAAGCTGGTTTCCCACATAGAACATCGCATTTGAGCAGTAGTTGGATACCCGGGCTCTTGCCTGGATCTCCCCAGATACCGCCCGGTTCCAGGTGGGGGATGAAAAGAACCCCCAGAGAGGATAGTTGTTGACGTTCACCCATGTGGAATTGTAGTTGACCCCGGAAATCGAATCGGTAGCCTTAACCTTGATCGTGACCGCACCTTCGTTGGATTCGTAGGTGTCCCAGTCGTAGACGTAGGTGTCCCAGTCCCCCGCGGTTCCGATGTAGGTCATCTCGCGGTAGGTGCTCGTTCCGAAGGAGAATTCCATCTTGGATACGGGAGAGTCGGAGTTCACCCTTGCGGTAACCCTGTAGATGCCTGATACATTGACACCGTTCCCGGTGGGTGCGATGATCTCAACATCGGGCAGCGTCGTTACCCTGTGGTAGGAGAAATCGATTATCCAGTCGTTGAGGACCTTGTCGTATATGGTGACGTAGATGGGAGAGTTCCAATCCTGTGCAAGGGAGTTCACGCCGTAGGACCCGTTCCACTCTGCCGGCGTCAGGTCGTCCGACGGAGACGAGGTGAGGGACCCCTCCTGGGTGAAGGTAACCTTGTTGAGGCCCGATTCGTTTCCGGGTTCGTACGCGTTACCCGTGAGGTGGAATTTCTGGGTTGAAAGCATTATGGGCCTGAAGTATATGTCCCGTGATGCCTGCTCGGCGTAGATGAAGGGGGATGAATCCCTGATTGTCACGTTCGTTATGACGGGTGGGGAGTTGTCCTTGACATAGTACACGTCCCACGTCGTCTCGTGCCCAACCTTGTCCCGGATGGTGTAGGTCAGGGGATTATCGACATAGCCGTTCGCATCTATCCTGTATGTGAGCGACTGTGTCGTCGTGTCGCCGTCGTCCACCGGACCGCTTGGTCTGTAATTGAAGGCGGGTTCTCCCATCAGCTTGTCAGGGAAGTCCTCGGTGTAGCCGGAGAAGATCGTGGATATCCTCTGGTTCAGCCCCTCTCCTGATATGCTGTTGTAAAAGACAGTGTCGGTCCCCTGCAGGTTCGTATCCTTAGCATAGAAATGTCCGCTGTCCGAGAATATGGTCATGGTGGCGCCTGACAGGTCGGGCGCCCTCGTGTCCGCCCGGAGCTCCCTTGACCTGTTGAGTGCGGGCATGACGCTGACGTTGTTGCCATCGACACCGTGAAGGCCGACCCCTAGCGAGGGAAGCAGCGTGTAGAACCTGTTTCCGTGGCCCAATCCGGAAGAGGAGGAGACGACCACGAACAAATCGTATGAACCTACGGAGGCAGCCGGAAGCCAAACTGCGTTCGAACCGGAGGTGTACATCTCCATCTTGACCCTCCAGTACATACCCATTGAGGTCATCGATACTGATGAGGGCACCACCAATGTGTCCTCGGAGGGATTGAACGAATCGGCGCTGGTGGGGCCGTCATCCACATAAAGCTTCACCCCGGATGTGCCGTTCAAGGCCAGGGGTGAGAGATCCACCGCGGGATCGAAGCCGGAGATAGGCATCAGATCGATGGTCAAGCTCGAGATGGTCTCGAGGTTCGACCTTCCGGTGAAAAGGGAAAGGCCCTGGACGGCGACCGTATCGCCATCTACTCCCTCTTCACCGATGGGTACGACCGATGTCCCCCCGACGAACTTGCCGAAAATGTACTCACATTCGATGGAGTTCGTCTCGCTCCTGGAGGATGGTATCCTCGTGTTGTCCGAGAACCTGATGGCCTGCGCTTCCAGTCTCACGAGGAACCTGTCTGCCCGGGAGATCGTGGAGGAGGTCCTGATGACTATGAACCAGTGATGGGACCCCGAGGTGGTAGTGGGTACGGTCTCGGAAGATATGTTGAAAACGACGGTCGTCCCGGTGACAAAGAAGGAAGCGATGGTGAGGGGCGTATCATCCGCATCAAGGTTGTCGTTGCTGCTCCCGTCGTCCCTGTAAAGGGCCACTCCGGAGTTCGACATATTGGATGTGACAGTCCTCAGGTCCGACATGAGGAAGGAGCCCCTGTTCACCAGCGTGACGTTCACCTGGTCTAGGGTATCTGAACCCGTATCGGAAGTGGCACGGAATCCCCAAACCGGAACCGCAGTGGAGTTCTCGTGTATCTTCTGGTTGCTCACGATCAGTCCGATCGGGCTCGCTGGAGTGACGGACCCCTCCGATACGGGGCTGATCATCATCAATCCCGTGGATGCCAACAGCATCACAAGAACTATCGAAGAGGCTCTTTTGGACATCTTGCTGCCTGTCCACCTGTTCTTCAGGTCCATAGGTATCACCGTTAAGGGGGCGGGATGGCGTAGGTCCCCTCTTTTCCCTGAATAAATCAGATGATTAGTACTTTAACATTGTTCATTATTTCGGCCAGATGTGAACCGCTCGGGCAGCTTTCCGGGGTTCTGTCGTAGAGAAATAATTGACGGGCTCCCCGTAAAGAGAGCCCGTTATGTGGTCCCGATATCACTCCTTCTGCTCTTCATCCTTATTGTGGGATTCGTGGGAGCAGTCAGGGTCGTCGCACTCGTGCTGGTGCTCGTGGGTGCAGTCGGGATCATCACATTCGTGATGGTGTTCCTCCGCCTCCTCCTTCTCCTCTTCCTCCTTCTTCACGTATTCCTCGATGAGCCTCACGGTCTTCATGTTCAGGTGTGCCCTGATGTCGGATACGAGCTTGAACTTGGCCATGGTCCACCCCTGGTCGAGCTTCACCATGTCGGGGAGGGTGATGTCGACGCCGTCCTTGCCCTTCCATTCGAAGCGGAACTCGTCCGGCGATGTGTAGCTGGTCTCGATGATCGCCTTTAGCTTGTCCTCCCTCCTGGAGATGACCTCTGTGATCTTGTATTTGTAAACGAGCGTCTTGCCGGCCCATCTGTGATTGAAGTCCACACGGTACCTTCCCGCGAACCTTCCCGCGATGATACCGATACGGTTGTTGATCCGGATCTCCATGCCTTCCACCGGATACTGGTCTCCCTTCCTGAATTCCGGCAGGGAGAGTATCTTCCTCTCTGGGAAGACCTCGACGAGCTTCGGGTCCCTCTCGCCGAAAGCCTCCGACGGGGTGATCTCAACTTCCCGCTCCTCGTCCTTCTTGGCGGAGAGTAGATCGGAATCGAGCCCCTTGACTATGTTGCCCGCGCCGATGATGATGGGAATGGGAGTGTATTTGATCCTCTCGTTGTAGACGTCATGTTCCTTAGCGACCTCTTCGTGGGTCGTGTCGACAAGCTGTTCGGTTTCCTTGACGAAGGCATCGAACTCGAGCCTTATGAATTCACCGTCCTTCATTGAGCACCACCATGGAAATGGGTTCCTTACTAGATGGAACGGACCGCAGGATAAAGGAGGTTGCATTTAAACCTTTGCGGAGATTCGAGGGGGTCGCTTGCTCAAAGGACCTTGATGGACCTTGTTCCGCTCGTCTCTCCGGGAACGGAGAACCCGACCTGGATCACCTCGTCCAGCCAGGTTTTCGTGTTCTTGTCCAGTTCGAGCGTGAAGCGCGCGGTTGAGGCGTTAGCCTCCGATCCGGTCCATTCGATGTGTTGGAGGTCGATCACCTCTCCGGGTTCGGTTACGACCTGGAAGGGCTCCCTGGAGTCCCACGACGATCCGGCACCCTCCACCGGATGGAAGATGATGGTTCCGGTCCCGGATGCGTTCTTCCTCAAAATGGACAGGTTCATAACGCCCTCGGTCCCGTTTAGGTTCCACAGGGTTCCGTTGATCAACCTCGATCCGTGGTAATCAACCTGCTCCAGCTCGAGGAAGACGGATGCCCTCCTGAGCCGGAACGAGGTGACGAGCTCGCCGGAATCCCCGTGAAGGAATACCACCTCCACATCGGTCCAGTTCTCCGGTGAGGTATCCAGGGAGCAACCCAGGACCATAGGGACCTCGTACTCGCTCTGCCCCTCGATCTCGAAGGATTTCGCCCCCATGAGCAGGATGTACCATCCCCCGGATTTGTAGACGAAGAAACTACTCTGGCTCACGTTCCCCCAACCTTCTCCCACGTCCAGGGTCCTGTTGGTTATCGTAGGAACGACGGTTTCCCCGCCCATGCGGACCTGGATGCTGACCTCGAGGTCGGACCTGTCGTCGTTCACCAGTGTAAAATTCTCCCAGTTGGGGACGTAAGGTGAAGCGAAGTGCTCGTCCCATCCGTATCTCATTTCAAGCCCCTCGCTCTCCACCTGCATCTGCTCGAGGGGTACCGGATGGAACGTCAGGGCCATTATCACCACGGAGAGACCGAAAACGGTCCACTGCCTGGCGGAAAGAGGTGATACGTCATCCAGGGGGGGCGGGTGCCTTGCACCTAGAAGAAGGATCAGGATCGCAAAGAAGATATATGTTATGAAACCGGTGACCACCCCGAGGATCACCATGAGGACCATGGCTCCCGTGGATATGTACTTCGAACTGTCACCGAGTGCGCCCCTGATGATATGGCCTCCGTCCAGCTGGCCCACCGGCAGCAGGTTCAATGCGGTCACGAAGAGTCCAAGCCACCCCGCAAAGGCTGTCGGATGGAGGACCCCCTCGTCCGGAACGCCGAGGAGCGCCATGAAACCGTGGAAGAGCAATGGGGGATTGATTATGAGAATGGTCTCACCTGTGGCAAGCGTCGGTACCACCGGATAGGCCTTTGTCAGAAGCAGTCCTATGATCGTGACAGGTATCGCGACTATGAAACCGGCTATCGGTCCCGCAGCCCCGATATCAATGAGCGCTTTCTTGTTGGAGATCGGCTCCTTCATGGAGATGAGGGCCCCGAAGGTTCCGATGGGAGATATGAATGGAGGTATCGGTATGAAATACGGCAGGGTGGCGTCGATACCGTATCTCCTCGAGGTGAAGTAATGACCGAGCTCGTGGGTCCCAAGGATCAGAAGGAGCGGGAGGGCAAAGGTCAGACCTCCCATGAGCAGGTACTCCGGATCGAATAGTACGGCGAATATGTCCCCGGCGGATGAGAGTTCCTCCGTTCTGGACATCCAGAGGATCGCCCCTGCCCACACGGTCGTGAAGATGGTGGCGATGAGCAGAATCAGGTTCACGGTGTTCCGCTTTCCCTTTCTCTTTGGAAGCGGGAAGACCAGTATGAAATCCTTGCTCCGTTCCCTGACGAGCCTCGGGTAGAGACCGTATTCCTTGAGCGCCCTCCTGAACTCGTCGAACATCTCCTCGTTCCTGTCGGTATCGATCTTCACCCTGAGGAAGATCCCCGTCTCATCGAATCTCTGCTCCTCGATGATGTAAAATCTGGATGCGATCTGTTCCACCAATTTCGCTGCCCGCATCCTTGCGACATCACCGTCTGGCGCCCCCGCACCGGGGGCTGAGATAACCCTGCCGAAGAGCGTCCTGATCGCCGGTCCCGTGAAGAGGCCGGACTTATCCATCCTTTCGTTTTGTTCGTCTCTCAATTTCCATCAACCTTCGGATATATCTTTCATCAGCGTCCTCATTGTGAGGTATGAATCTGCCAGGGATTTTTTGGATGTATGGGGCCAGATCGAAAAGGGCTGCTTCTCCATCACGGTCTCGAAGATCCTCTGATGGACGGAGGGGGTCCTGTATATCATGTGCCATTTCCTGTACTTTCCATGGTTCCTTCCGAGGAATTCCACGATGAGACCGGCCGACATGTCTAGGACCTTCTTGAAGTCCTCGACGTTCCATGTAAGCCCCCTTCTCCTGACCATGAACGACTGGACACCGGAGCAATCGTACATGGGCATGCTGCCGTACCATTCCATGGGGACGATCCCCAGAAGCGGGGAAACCGTGAAGACATGGACCTTCCCCTCGAGCTTGAGGTTCCTCATCGAGGTGTGGAGGTTCCTGTATATGAGCGCGTTTGTGGAATCCTTGGTCCAGGGTTTGTGATCCGTGTCCGGAAAGAGTAGGGCCAGATCGCCTCCCTCGGCCTCGTAAGCTGCAAGTTTATTGTGATATTCCATCACCGTCTCGTTTGAGACCATGGCCCTGGCCACTTCAGTGGGTGTGAAGAAGGCCAGCTCGGGATCGATCGCCGGGATCTTCTCCCTGACGGCATCGAGGAACATCTTCCTCCTCGTGTCCTCGGTCTTCTTCTGAGCCTCGTCGTAGGTGTCCTCCCAGCCTGGAGCCATACCGCCCCAAACGGGTTTGGCTACAATAATCTTTAGGTTGAAGGTTTCATGTTTGGCCGTTCGCGAGGTGTTTGGGGTATCCCAAACGGGGTTTGGGGGTCCAACAACCGTTATATACGGTCCGGTTCATGATTGCATGATAAGATGAAGGACCAGGACAGACGGGTCATCGATCTTAGGTCCCAGGATCTTTCCGTTTCGGACCTTCACGGGTTCCGCGATAAGGTGATCAAGGGGGATGACAGACCCGAGGAGCTGATAATGTTCTCATCTTCCTCGAAGCCCTACCAGTTCACCTCGATCTCCGATCTCGAGGAAAGGGTCGGCTCCATACCGGACGATGCGAGCTATTTCTATTACACGATAACATACCAAGACGGCAGGAGGGCCTCTCTCTACCTGGACCCGGACCGGCCCGGAAAGCTGGTACTGGAGGGGGCCGGGAAGTGGACGGAAGCAATGGAGACCTCCCTCCTTGAGATGTTCCCGCGCGGAGGTGAGAGGTACCGTGTCCATCAGAGGTTCGGACTTCTGCTGATATGGGGGATGGTGGTCCTCCTGGCTGCGGTGATCCTTACGGTGTTCTCCCTGCTGTTCGGCATCAACCCCGTAATTATCTCCGTTGTGATTTTCACATCCAGCATCCTTGGGATATACCTCTCCATAGTGAAATCGAAGGAGCTGCAGCCTGCCAATACCATATCCTTCGTCAAGAGAAGGAAATTCCTCTGGGAGACATTCCTTCACATGATGACAATCGCCCTTGGTATAGTGAGTGCCATTCTTGCGGCGGTCATCGTGGAAGGTCTGCTTTAGTCAGACGAGTTTCTCCATGCATATGGCGAGGATCATCTCCTTCTGCTCGTCCTCTCCGTGGTCGACGTTCCTGATGAGTTCGAACAGCGTCCTGTTGTGGTCCCCGATGAGAAACAGTTCATCCAGCCTGTTCGAGGTCCTCAGTCCGGAACTCAGCACGATCCTTCTCATTATTGAAAGGTCCATGACCTGCCCCAGTACGAGGAAAAGCGAGAGCAGTCCCGGATCCACCTCCCCTTCCCCCTCGCCGAGTCTCAGGACGCTGAGGCCGCAGAGCATGGTCGAGCTTTCAAGAAGTGAGCTCGCCTGGGCGTCCTCCACGCTCTCAGTGATATTTCCCACGATGGCCAGGATGTTCCAGCCGTACTCTTTCGGCATGGACCTTGCAAGTGCCGTGAACTCGCCCATGATGTCCTGTCCCTGCCCCTCGGTCAGGGCGAGCAGTCGATCATCCTTGCCACCGATATCCATGGATCCGAGGTCCAGCCTGTCAAAGCACGGATCGCAGACGGGCGCTCCCCCGAACTCTTTGCCCCCCTCAGCCTTCATCTCCTCCCTGCAGACGGTGCAGAGCAGTACCGGCCCGTTGGTTCCTTCCATTTTGATCCTCCCTGGGAAGCATCCTAATGTCCTTGGACCATTTTGCAGTTTCGGAAGTTTTATTGGTCCGGTCCCGAATGACCGGGAGCGAAAGAGGAGGAAATCGATTTGGAACCCGAATACATTGTAGAACTCGAGACGGATCACGATCTGAACAACGCCCTGGTGGTCGAGGCGTTCCCCAGCATCGGCGTCGTGAGCTCCATCGCGGCGAGCTTCATCGTAAAGACGCTCGACCTCCAGTACATCGGCTGCATAAGATATCCCGGGGTTACCCCCTCCGCGGTGATCGTCGATGGGGTTCCCTATCCCCCTGTGAGGATCTACTACAAGCCCCAATCCTGCGGTCCGGAGGGCAAGTGCAAGAAGCTCGTGGTTCTCATGTCCGAATTCCCGATACCGACCGAACAGATCTCATCGGTGGCGGGTTCGATCCTGAACTGGTGCAGGGAGGAGGGTTGCGATATCATCGTGTCTCTTGAGGGTTTGCCGTCCACGGACATAGATCCCGAGAAGGAGACGAGGGTATTCGGGGTCGGGGCCACGGGGAAGATGAACGATCTCATGGAGAAACTCGGTGTCGAGACGGTCAAGAACGGTGTCGTGATGGGGGTCTCGGGGGTCCTTCTTGTCGAGGGACGCAGGCTCGATCAGGATGTGGTCTGCCTCCTGGCGGATGCGGACCCGAGGTTCCCTGATTCGAGGGGTGCCGTCAAATTGATAGAGGTTATCGACAAGATGCTCCCGAAACTGAAGATCGAGACCGAACCCCTGAAAAAGGATGCGGAGGACCTCGAGACAAAGATAAAGGAGTCTATCCAGCAGTCAAGGAGCGGTCGGGACGGGATCAGGGAGATACCCGCGCAAATGTACGGTTAGGCCCGCTCCATGCCATTGATGATACTTTCAACGTCCCTGTCGGACAGCTCGATGGTGAAATTGCTCTGGAAACCGGCTATGTTCGTTGACATGATCCTGCCGGGGCCGCCCTCGAAACCGATCGATCCCAGGCTCGTCGGGACGTCCATTCCATCCATCATGGAAAGCAGATCCACCCTGAAGGTCCCGATGGAGGACCCGAAGCTCTCCGCGAGCCGGTCCATACCTTCCACGCCCCTCTCCGCCAGGAGGTCGAAGGTCGGGCCAAGCGACAGTGCACAGGCCATACCGTGGGGGAGGCCAGTGTCGAAGGTTACAGGGTAGGATATCGCATGGCATATGGTCGTTCCTGTGTTGGAGAAGGACAGACCGGCGAATATGCTTGCCAGCGAGACCCCTTCCCTTGCTGCGCGGTCGGTCCCGTCGTCATAGGCCGTTTTCAGATGTTCTCTCAGGAGCCTGATGGCGTTCAGGGAGAACTGCCTGGTCAAGGGGGTCGCTTTCTTGGCCCAGTAGCTCTCGACGGAATGTGAGAGTATGTCGAAACCGGTCGCTGCCGTCTGGTCCTTTGGCAGCGGTACGGTCAAAGAAGGATCTATCACGGCCTTCCTGGGGTAGATTGCCGGATGTCGAAGGCCGACCTTGTTGTTGAGCTCGGGGACTGTAACGATGGAGAACGGTGTGATCTCGGACGAGGTCCCGGGGGTCGTAGGTATCGCAAAGACGGGATATCCGCTGTCGGGGGGGGATCTGGAGCCATTGATATATTCGATTATCTCCCCGCCATGCCCTGCAAGAACGGACATGAACTTCGCAGCGTCCATGACGGATCCACCTCCCGCAGCAATGACAATGTCAGGTTCGCAGCCAGAAATGAACTTCGCACCCTTCTCTACCGTTCCGGCCGAAGGGTTCGCCTCGACGCCCATGAAGACATCAATCTCGCCCCTGAACAGGTTCCTTATCCTGTTCTCAAGCTTTCCTGCCCTGTCCGGGTCCCGGCCGAGAACGAGAACTGCCCTGCCCTCCGGCAGGATCTCTGGAAGGCTGTCTATGATGCCCCATCCGTAAGAGATATCGGTACCGAACAAGAGATCGCCTTTCATTCTATCGGGCATATCATGTGCCATCACGATATTAAGCTGCCGGGATCTCGCCCCGCGGCGGGGCGGGGGCTTCGTCGTCGGGTTCGGCGTAGGTCGGCAGGCCGAAGCGGCGGATGGCGCGGTCGGCCTCGTCCCGGGCGACGGCCGTGTCGGTCAGGCCCGTAAGGGCGGCCATGTAGTGTCCCCGCGCGCGCCCGAACATCTCGTGCCTCAGGCGGCTCAGCTCGCGGTCGTCGGCGGGCGGGGCCCCGTCGGCCCCGACCCGGGGGCGGTGCTCCTGCGAGATGATGTTCCGGTGGATGATGGTGGCGGCGCGGAGGTGGTCGGCGGGAGAGGGCGCGGGGGTGTCCTCCGACCGCTGGAGCGCGAGGGCGGCGGCCTCGTCGTACCCCCCGGCGCTCCGGTCGTAGATCTGGTCAGGCCCCTCGATGAAGTGGGCCTTCCAGTAGTCGAGGTGGGCCCAGCCCGGCTGGTTCTTGGCGGCGTAGGCAATCAGGATCACGAGGACCAGGATCACGACCGCGACCAGGATCGCCTTCTTGTGGTTTCCCTTCATTGCTGCTCGGGCGGGACTCGGTATTCACGGCGCGTATGTTCCGCCTGCGGGGGGTTCTAATAGGAGCCCCGCCCTGCCGTGAAAAGAAGGGCCGCCACGCGATCGTCGCCCGGACCGCGAGGAGGTAGGGCGCGAGGGCGCCGCTGAGTGCCTTCGCGCGGGCAACTATCCTGTCCAGGTCAGCGTCGGGGGGCAGGGGCTCGCGCCAGAGGGCGAACAACGTGACGGCGGTCCCGGCCGGGAGATCGACGTCCGCCGGAGAAAGGGGCACGCCGCCACCGTCGCCAGCATCTTCTATCGAGAGCTCGAGGCCGACCGGCGCATCACGCACCT
>JBLIRL010000074.1:0-12581 GCA_049472275.1 Thermoplasmatota archaeon
GTACGTGCAGCGAGAGGCGTCGAGCGGCGATGGCCCCCTCCACTTGGACGAGGTGCTCATCAATGGGACGGACCTCACGAGCTCGTCCCGGTTCGGCCGACGCGAGTTGGGCGATGAGGTCGTGCCCGTCGTCGTGGCATTGATGGGCCTTCTCAAGCTTCCGATAATGGGTTTCAGGCGAAGGTCGGTTGTCGAGGTGCTCTCATCACCTTTTTTCAGCCTGTACGACGACAGAGGTGAAAGGATCACGGGCCAGAACCTCGAATTCCTGACCCGGTCCGCAGGGATGTCCCCGATCAGAAGAGATGTGAAGGAAGGTTGGGACCTCCGGCTTAAGGAGATTGTAGACGGCGAAGATGCTCCGGATGATGTAAGATCGATGGCCATTCGCTGCAGAGGCCCCCTTGTCGGGTTCCTCGAGATGCTTGAAGAAATGAGCAGTATTACGGGGCCTGTCGCAGGACACCTGGAACGTGTGTACGCGGTCCTGAGCCATCTTCACCTTGATGAAGAGATTCGAAGATTGCTGGAGGAGGGGGAGGTACGAACCGGATCCCCTCCCGGTGATGGGCCGTATCAGATGAACGCCCCGGCCCTGCAGTCCTTCATTACGGTCCTTAGGACCGTGGACAGGAGATCAAGGCTGCTGTCCATCGGTGATATGACCTTCAAGGAGCTTGTGGAGCATATCGAAACGGAAGTCTCAAGGGGAAAGGTCCGGTCGACCGTCAGGGTCCACGGGGTCCAGGTCATGGGTCTTTTGGAAGCTGCGGGTCTCGATCTCGGAACCGCATATTTCATGGACCTCGTGGAGGGATCCATACCCTCGATCGACTCCACATTCAGGATACTTTCCGATTCAGAAAGGGAGGAAATGGGTCTGCCTCCGATAAGGAACACCCGGAGGGAACTGGAGCTCCTGGCCATGACCGTAGGTTCTTCGGATATTCCCGTGATTTGCAGTCATCGGACCCAGGATGACAGACCCGTCCTGCATTCATCCTTCATAGAAGACCTCCACCTAGAAGGGATCGATCGTGGAGGAGATCCGAGGTCCAGGGTGGATCTTCACCGGAGGATAGGTGAGCTTGTGGACCCTGCGACAAGGATATCCCCGGAAGAGATATTGACGGTTTCCGGACTTCTATCGGGTTCAGGAGGCGACCTCCAGAGGCTCGAGAGGGGGATATCATCATTCAGAAAAAGGAGAAAGGCTGAGGCCAATGAACACTCCGGAAGGATCCTGGACGACGATCTGCTGCATGTGATAAGGGATCGGTTCGGTCCCGGACACGTGTGGTCCGTGACGCAGTTCGAGACCTACAGAAAGTGCCCCTACCAGTTCCTCGTGAGATATCTGCTCAAGGTCGAGGAGCTCGAGGACCTCGAGCCCGGGATACCACCTGAGAAGAAAGGACTGATCTTCCACGAGGTAGCGGAGAGATTTTACAACATACTGGGCGCCGGGACAGAAAGGAAGGTTACCCAGGATAATCTCACCTCATGCAGGGCTCTGATCAGAAAGATAACAGACGAGGTGATGGGGCGCTACCCGAACCGGGGGCCATACTGGGACGCCCTCAGGGACCAGTTGATTGGTTCCGGTATCGAGAAAGGGCTCCTGGACTGTTTCCTCGAGGTGGAAGCTGCTTATCAGGGAAACTTTCTGGTGGAGAGGACCGAGCTTCGGTTCGGGCTACCGGAATGCCCGGTCCCGGCGGTGCGCATATCACTTCCAGGTGAAGAGACCGGTCCGGACAGTTTTCTTCTGAGGGGATCCATCGATAGACTGGATGTTCTTGCGACCAGGGACGGGGAGCTGGATTTCATCTGGGATTACAAGACCGGAAGATCGGAAGTGGACGGGGAATCGGTGCAGGTCCAACTATACCTGGCTGCATTGAGAAAGCTCCTCCCCGATCATTATCCGGCGGGGGGAGGATACTACTATGTGAGGAGGCGTGGATCGGTGGAGAGGTCTCCGGTACATGGTGAGGGGATATACAACGGGAGGGATCTTGACAGGGACGCACTTCAGGCCCATATACGGGAGCTTGGAGAGGAGGTCCAAGAAACCGTTCGCAGATGCCTCGAGATGATGGATGCGATACGAGCCGGGGACCTTTCGGGCCAGGCTGCCTGCAGGGAGAGGTACTGTTCATTCAACAACCTTTGCAGAAGGGGGGATCCCTGATGGAGCTCACGGATAGGCAGATGGAAGCCCTGGACACCTCGAGGGACATAGCCGTCACTGCAGGTGCCGGATCGGGTAAGACCCGAATCCTTGTGGACAGGTACATCACCATCCTAAGGAGAGAACCCGGCATAGGACCTAGGAACATTCTCGCTCTGACTTTCACCGAGAAGGCTGCTTCCGAGATGAAGGATCGGGTCCGAAGGGAGATCAGGAAACTGGCATCCGTAGAGGGCGGCAGGTGGTTCGACATACTTGAGGAATTGGAACAGGCTGATATCTCCACCATCCATTCATTCTGCACCCGGATTGTAAGGACTCTCCCGGTACAAGCCGGTGTCGACCCGGACTTCAGGGTGATCTCCGAGACGGAGGCCTCCGAAATGCTCAAGGATGTTCTCAACGAGGTCTTCACGGTAGCCGGTCCGGAAACCCCTTCGCTTAGGAGGCTCCTGGTGGATTTTAGCATGAACCAGACCGTGTCCATGCTCAAGGGCCTTCTCAGGGAGAGCGGCAAGTCATCGCTCAGGATCGATTCGAGGGAGTTCGAGGAAATATCGATTAGTCATCTTGAAAGCTGCCTGACGGAGAACCTGGAAGATGCGATGGGAGATATCGGGACAGTGGCAGTGTCCCTGGAGGACCTCCGTAGTATGACGGCACCACCCGTGGAGAAGGACAGGGCAGTTGCCCTCATCCGCAGTATGGAGGGTCTTCTCACCCCCGGTATGTCTCACGGACAGTTGATGTCCTCGCTCTATCTGAACAGGGACCTGTTCCTCACAAAGAGCGGTGGGGAGAGAAGGTCCACGAACCTTGGGAGCCTCGGAGTCTGGAAAGGAGACCTCGGGAGGATCAGGGAGATATTCTCTAACATATTCTCCTTCGTATTCAACCACAGGTACGTCCTGCCCTTCGCTTTCGACGGATCGATGTCCATGAGGGCATCGGAGAGGGTGAGCGACCTTCTCACGGTCTACAAAAAGATCCATCAGCTTTTCGCCGAGACGAAGAGGGAGAACAACGGACTCGACTTCAATGACATGATCTTTCTTGCAATGGACCTTCTGGAAAGTAACGAAGAGGGATTGCTGGAATCACTCAGGATCAGGTATCGGCATCTTCTCGTCGACGAGTTCCAGGATACCGACCCCGCCCAGTGGAGACTGGTGGACCTTCTTTGGGACGGTGGAACCCGCTGCAGGTTGTTCATCGTCGGTGATCCCAAACAATCGATATACGGCTTCAGGTCAGCCGACGTCCGTCTCTTCCTGGGCGCACAGGAACGGCTGTACGCTCAGGATGCCGGGAGCAGGGTGGTCCTCGACCGGAACTTCAGGTCCAGGAGCGAGATAATGGACCTGGTCAACGGGATGTTTCCCGGGATAATGGAAGAAGGCTCAGATAAATGGGGGGTGCCCTTCGATCCCCTGGAGGCGCACAGAATGTCCGGTGGGTCAGTGACATTGCTCGGTGTACTGGGCGCCTACGGCTCTGAGAGGAGGGAGGGAGAGCAAGCGGGAAGGATCATCAGGAGGGCAGTAGGAAATTGGATGGTGGGAACGGACGGGGAGGAAAGACCATTGGAGTACTCCGACATCGCCATCCTCGTCCCCACGAGGAAAGGATTCAACCATTACGAGGAAGGACTCAGGACGAACGACATACCCTTCCAGGTGTACAAGGGAAAGGGATTCTTCGAGAGGCAGGAGGTGGCGGACGTGCTCGTTCTTCTATCCTTCGTTACAAATCCCAACGATGACCTCGCCCTTGCCTCCCTTCTCAAGGGACCGTTCTTCGGACTCAGCGATGAGGACCTGTTCAGGATCTCCCTGCAGGATGGTTCGAGTTTCTTCGATAAGCTCGGGTCCATGGGGGGGGAATTCCAGGACGACAGATCGCTGCTCCAGAACTTCATCGAGCTTTCCGGTGCTCTGCCGCCCCATATGGCGCTGAGGAACATGCTCGAGATGTCGTGTGTCTATGCATCCGCGGGCGGTCGCAGGGAGGGGAGGAACCTGGACCGCGTTATCGAATGGGCCATGCAGGAGTCCTCCGCCAGGACAATGTTCGAGCTTGCGGAAAGACTGAGACGGCTTATCGAGGAGCCCCCAAAAGAGGGAGAACCATCCCTTTCCGCGGAAGAGGATTCGGTTACCATGATGACCATCCACAGCGCAAAAGGGCTTGAATGGCCGATGGTCATGGTCCTAGGTATGAACCACGAAGGCGGGGGTGGATGGGGAGACACGTACCTGCTCGATCCGGACAACGGGGTTTCCATGAAGGTTGCGGACCATTCCACAGGCGAGCTCGTGAAGACCCCCTCATGGATCAGGGCCGAGGAGGAGCGCAGCGAGAAGGAGAGCGAGGAGAGGAAGAGACTCCTCTACGTGGCGATGACCAGAGCCAAGGACCATCTGGTGCTAAGCGGGATGGTACCCGTCAGGAAGGATGGTATAGAGCTGACCCCGAGAGGGATGTTCGGCCTTGTTTGGAATGCCCTGGACCTTTCGGTTGCAGATCTGGATGAGGGAGAGAGGACACTTAACGGAGTGAAGATCTCCCTCGTGGCCGTTAGACCGGAGGAGATCGCGGAGGAGGAGGGAACCGACGAGTTCCCCTATCTGGAAGCCTCCCTCCCAGATGATGCAGTGGAACTACCTCTCCTGAAGAAGGTCCCATCCACGGGGCACACCTTCCTTCTTTCACCCAGCAGACTCATCAAGGGCATGGACCCCCGTGGATTGCCTTCCATCTGTCCCGGTTCTTTTTCCGATATCCCTTCGGACGAGTTCGGGGACATGGTGCATTCGATCCTTCAGGGCCTGCCTCTCAAGAGGGTCCTTGGAGAGTACGGGTGGAGCGGAAGGGAGGATCAGGTGATGGATGCGGTGGCCGAGGTGGATCGGGTTCTGGGAGGATTTGACGAGGAGATGTCCTGCCATGAGCTTGAGGTAGTGGGTCTGCTGGACAGTGAAGGGACCGTTGTCCCGGTGCTTGGCAGGATGGACCTTCTCCTCAAATTGAAGGACGGCGGATTCGTGATCATAGATTTCAAAACGGGTGCCCCCAAGACGTCTCATGAAAAACAGCTTCTTTCATACAAGAGGATCCTGGAGGGCCTGATCGATGGTGGGATCACGACGCATGTGATATACTCAAGCCCCCACGAAAAATAATGGTGACGAACCCGTTCATCGACGATATCAGAATTATCTGTGTTTCTCGTCTATTCGGACGGCATCTTTGTAACATGATACCGGAAATGGTTATAAACCATCCCTGTTTAGCCCCCCCTGGCTTAATTAGAGCGAGTTGATGCAGGCGATGATCGAGCTCCCCGTTGAGGAAAGGCTGAACGATCTGTTCAACAATTCTCCCGTCCACCATGTTCAGGATTCGGACAGGTTCGTCATAGTCTCGGATATGCATATGGGGGACGGCTCCTCCAACGATGATTTCCGCAGGACCTCATCACTTTTCAAAGGGGTGTTCCGGAACTACTACCTGGAACGGGGTTACAATCTGATCCTCAACGGAGATGTGGAGGACCTTCACAAGTTCGTCCTCGACAAGGTGGTCCAAAAGTGGGCCCAGATCTACGAGCTTCTTAAGAGATTTCGGGATGAGATATCTCTTTTCAGACTGCACGGGAACCACGATCCATGGTTCAATTTCGACAGGGGCGACCTGGTG
Source organism: Thermoplasmatota archaeon (assembly GCA_049472275.1). Taxonomy (GTDB): domain Archaea; phylum Thermoplasmatota; class Penumbrarchaeia; order Penumbrarchaeales; family Penumbrarchaeaceae; genus JAFGLL01. The sequence continues at coordinate 5,894 of JBLIRL010000074.1, forward strand.
TTCAGCAGGCATTACAGGGCGCTTCGTTTGAAGGTCCAGGAGGCCAACCTTTTCTTCCTCCATGGCCATCAGGCCTCGAACTGGCTAGAGAGGCTGCATAATCTGAACAGGGTGATGTTCAAGACCATCGTGAATCCTCTGAGAATACCGAGCACCACTCTCGATCTGGGAAGGAAGGGCGTCACTGTGAAGGAAATGAGGCTCTCCGAGTTCTCCCTGAAGAACAGGATACTCACATTCATGGGCCATACACATCGGCCACTTTTCGGAACTGATTCCAGGACCCCGCTTCTTTACAATTCGGGTGCCGCCATCGGCAGGAAGGGCATCACAACGCTGGAGATCGAGCATGGTCGTCTGAACCTCGTGCACTGGTGGGACAGAAAGATCGTCAAGAGGTATCTGGATCCGGACCGTTTCGAACCGGAGAGACTGGGCAGGAAGGACATTTACAGGGTGGTTCTGAACTCGAGACCTCTGTCGCAGATACTCAGGACGTGGCAGATACCCTATCTCGAGTAGATGGAGACCATTCTCGTCTGACCCTGGAACCCAAGGAATTTTGTGAAGCGTTTCCTGCGATAGGATTCTATCCTTGCGGTCTCCGGATTCTGGATCGTCACCCTCCTCCCGTCGATGCCGATCACAACGATCCAGTGTGGTATCTGGACCCATTCACCCATCATTCCGGACGAGACCAGAACGATGGGATGGGAACCCTTTCCCAGCTCTTCCTCGATGGTTTCGAGCTCCACGCGGATTCTGATCTCCTCGACGCCCATATTCCTGGCCTGGTCCTTCTTATCCTCGTACAGTTTCAACATTCGCTCCATATCAATGGCCGGAAAATGCTCCTTGAGCCTCCTTTCGAAACCGATTCCTTCGGATTCGGTCCAGACCTTTGCCCCGAAATCCCTCCTCAATGCTGCAAGGGCAAGTCCGTATGCGCTGGTAGCCCTGGACTCACCGAGGTTCGCATCCCTCCATACATCCATTTCAAGGGTTTCGTCCAGCACCAGGTCCCGGTCAAGGAATCCCATGACCATCAGAAGAGACGCCGGACCGCAGGAATAGCCGTATGACTGTCTGTAAAGGGGAACTTCTGCAGGCATCCCAGGGTCAGTTACCTTTGGGTAGATACCGGTTTTCCTGAACATCTATGGTCCAATGATGAAATATCAAGTGAGCTGTCATACATACGGTGGTTGAAGTGGTCATGAAAACCGTGGATGAATATGTTCTGTCTCAGGAGGAATGGGCATCAGAGATCCTGACTGAGCTTCGAAGGATCGTGAGAGAGAACGCTCCGGATGCATCCGAGAGCATCAAATGGGCGCAACCGGTTTACGAGGACAATGGCCCGTTCTGCTTCATCAAGGCCCACAAGAAGCATGTCAATTTCGGATTCTGGAGGGGGGTACAGCTGGATGACCCAAGGGGATATCTTCAAGGGACAGGGGAGAAGATGAGGCATGTGAAGATCACTTCGATCGATGACATGGACAGGGAAGCCCTGGGATATCTCGTCAAGCAGGCCGTTGAACTCAACAGAGAATATGGTGACGCCTCGATGAAGAAGGGCCTCTGAATGTGAAAAGGTTATATTCCAACCATCCCAATATCCCATGGGGTCCGAATTGGGGACATACGACTCATCTGCCATTTTGGGGGTGTGACCGATTTACAGGATACTATGCGTATTCAATCCAGAGGCAGGAAGGGGCAGGTTCAGGATAGATGCCAGGGAAATCGAGAGAAGGTTTCGACAGGAGGCCTCCAAAGCTGGTACTGAGATAGATCTTCAGATATCGGAGACAGAGGTATCGGGAGATGCCGAGCGGATATCCATGCATTATCGGAACTCGGATATCGATATTGTCGCAGCCTGCGGAGGAGACGGAACCATCTACGAGGTTGCGAACGGACTCGTGGGGAGCGGGAAAGGGATAGGTATTGTCCCGCTCGGGTCGGGCAATGACGGAATTGTATCTATCACCGGCGAGAAAAGATCCATCGAAGATTGCATCGCGGATATCGTTCGGGGTGAACGGCACCCAATGGATATTGCCCGGATGAACGACCGATATTTCGTCAACGTCGTCGGGATAGGAATGGATGCGGCCATAAACCACGAGGTCGCAGACCGAAGGGACCTCGTAAAGAAGTTCGGTCCCACATTCCAGTATGCCTACTGCACGTTCAGGGTCATCCCGAGATGGAAGGATATGGAGGTAAGGATGACCTTGGACAACGATCCCGCATGGGAGCAGAAGGTCAAGATGCTGACCATCGGAAACGGCACGACATGCGGGGGAGGGTTCAGGCTAACACCGCGGGCAATGATGAACGACGGACTCCTGGACATGTCCCTGATAAAGAGCGCCGGGACCCTCAAGACCATGTGGAACGTTCCCAAGGCCTTCAAGGGAAAGCACCTGGAGATAGACCTTACCGTATACAAACAGTTCAGAAGACTGAAGGTGGAATCCCTTGAGGACAGGGAGCTCCCCCTTCATATAGACGGTGAGAAGGGTTTTTCCAGGGAATTCGAGTTCGAGGTCTTACAGGATATGATGTGGACCGTGCATCGACCAGTTGGTTGAGATATACTCCCGGGGCCCTCCCATATGCCTTTTTATAAATAATAATATTAAATGCACTCTGTACTTGGCATATTAATAGGTTCCAAGGAGGTTCCGTGTTTGACAAGAGCCCTTTCCATCTGCCTGATATTATCGTTGATGACCGCCGCTCTTCTTGCTTACCTCCATTCACCGGACATCGGCTCCGGGGTGGACGGTCTTCCGACGAGAGCAACGATCACCGGGAACGAGAAGAATTCATCGGGATTGCCCCAGTCTGCGTCATTCTCCACGGTGGAGAAATGGGATGCGGACGATGACGGCAAGTACGAGATATATCTCGGTGGAGCCGGTAGAAGCAATCCTCCATCCCAAGGTATCTACTCCTATGAATTTTCAACATCAAGCTCTTCCTGGTCAGGATTCGGATCCGGTCTACCAGGATCGAGCTCTGGCGAGTACTACGGAGGACTGGGGCTCGGTGATGTCAACAAGGACGGGAACCTCGACATCGTTGCACCGATACCCTCCCGCTGGTATGATACCTCGACAAAGGCCGTCGAGGTCTGGACAAGCAATTCCAACCATGCTTACACCAAGTCTCATACATTCAGCCCCGGTCAATCGACGAACGAAGCGGAGGTTGCTGATCTTGACGGTGACGGAAATCCTGACATCATCTTCTCCTTCTACGGCGGTATCAAGGCCTACTTCGGTTCAGGATCGGCGACATCTTGGACGGAGAAGAGTCCCCCCGAGGCCAAGGAAGGTTCCAGAGCGATAGAGATAGATGGCATAGGTGCCGGTGACCTGAACAACGACGGATTGATGGACCTAGTGGGAACCCCTTATTTCGACTCACAGAAAATCAGGATGTATATCCAGGGATCCTCTCGAACTTGGTCTGAGGTCTCGTTCAAGAACACCGGTACGGAGGCATTCGGGATAAAGATTGCAGATATCAACGGTGACGGCAACGGTGATGTTATTTACGGATCCAGAAGCGAGGGGGTGAAGCTCTGGTGCGGGAACGGTGGGGGCTCGACAGGTGGAACAACCTTCACATGGACAGACAATTCCTCCGGTCTCCCGACCTCATCAGGCAGCTGGAACCAGGTCGAACTGGGGGATGTGGACAAGGATGGGGATCTGGATGTGATCGCTATTTCCAGCGGACAGGACAGGGCTAGGATCTTCATAAACAACCTGCCCAATTCATGGACGGAGATTTTCACACAGACCGGCGAACGTCTTACCGTCGGGGGGAGCGGATACGGCGCGAACTTCGCGGACTTCGACGGTGATGGGGACCTGGATGCCGTTGCCTGTTCCTGGGGGGGAGGAGTGGATGCTTTCACGATCCACACTTCGGGTTCCACACCGCCTCCGCCTGAGAACGAACCACCGACTGCGGACGCGGGGGATGACCGGGAGGTCGTGCTCGGGGAAGATGTTAACCTCGACGGGACCGGAAGTTCGGACCCCGAGGACGCACCCGCGGGTGACAGTGACGGGGACATACTGTCCTATGACTGGAACGTGACAGTCTATCCCGTTGGATCCCTGATAAGGGACGCGTCTCTCACCCCTTCAGAGAACTCGGCGGAACCCACGTTCACACCTGACAAGGTCGGGACCTATAGGTTGACGCTGAGGGTGAGGGACCCTGATGATGATTGGTCCCTGTCCGAGGATGAGGTCGAGATCACGGTTCTGAAACCTAACGATCCACCCATGGCCGATGCCGGGGCTGACCAATCGGGTTACGTCGACGACACCTTCACCATGGACGGGTCGGGATCCGTTGATCCGGATGGTATGATAACGGCCTATGAGTGGACCTGCTCGTCCCATTCGATATACTTTGAAGGTCAGGGAACCGTGAACGCCCGTTTCACGGCCGAAGAAGCTGGAACCTACGAGATCTCGCTGAGAGTCTACGACGATAACAACACATGGTCCGAACCGGACGGGCTCATAGTGCAGGTATTAGAGGTCGGACAGAATTTGCCCCCGGTTGCGAATGCCGGATCCGATCAGGATGTCCTTCTGGGACAGCAGGTTACCCTTGACGGATCGGCTTCCTACGACCCGGACGGATCCATCACCGAATGGGATTGGTCGTCAACCTCCCATCCGTCGCTGACATTTGCCGATTCACCGAACCCGTCCTTCACTCCCGGCGACGAAACGGACCATGTCATCAGGCTCAGGGTTCGTGATGACAATGATACCTGGTCCTCGTACGACATCGTCAGGATCCGTGTGGAATTACCCTATGTGAACTCCAAACCCGTGGCCGATGCCGGTGAGGACCAGACTGTGAAGGTCGGCGAACTGGTCACCCTTGACGGAAGGGGATCCTACGATGAGGACGGTTTCATAGTCAGCTACAACTGGACATGCACCTCGCATGAGGTGACACTGATATCCGCACAGGGGGCGACACCCTCATTCGTTCCAGTTGCCGAAGGGGAATACAGGTTCACACTGACGGTTTCCGATGACCAGGATGCCTGGAGTCCCGGGGATGAGGTGATCATTCTGGTCGAACGGATTCCGGAGGACCCGAAGTTCGACATCTCCCTCGGCCCCTTCAAGTTCGAGGACGGGTCAATTCTCACGGATGGCTCCGTGTTCCTTACTGCCGATGACGAGACAATATCCGCGGTTACCGATCAGGAAGGAAACGTCATATTCCGGGACCTCGAACCTGGATCATACAAGGTCAGGGTGGAGATCGATGGTATGGTGGTGATCCCTCTCTTCGATGTTGTCATTCAGGAGGACGGCTCCCTGACGATACCCGGCGGACTGCCCAAAGCTCCCAAGGAAATCAAACCGGTTGACGACGACGATGATGATGATGACGATGATGACGATTCCAACGATAAAGGCTCCGGGATCGGTGCCGCTGTCGTTCTTGCGATCGTCATCCCCCTGTTTCTCGTGGCGGCGGGCGTGGGTGTATTCTTCTACATGAAGAACATGAAGGAGGAGGAGGAGGAAGAGGAAGGATCGGAGAATCCGAAGGAGAAGAAATGCACGGCCTGCGGTGCGGACATGGAATACAACAAGGATTTCAACAGATATAAATGTCCAAAGTGCGGTCGGTATCAGCGATGAGGAAGTTTCTATCTCCTGCAATAGTCCTGGTCCTGGTTACAATCATGCTGGGCAGCCATGGTCAGGCCAGCGGCCAGGACCAGGAGGTCTTTGGGGATGTTGCCGTTCTGGGGGAGATGATCACACCCAGGTACAATCACACCGCAACGGTCCTGGAGGATGGGACGGTCCTGGTCACGGGGGGAACAGCTGACGGAAGGACCTCGATCGATCGATGTGAGATCTACGATCCGGTCGCACAATGGACATCGGTATCGCCAATGTTCCACCCCAGGATGCGTCATGATGCTGCCATCCTGCCCGGGACCGATGATGTGATAGTAACAGGCGGTTTCGTTGGTTCGGGGCACCCCTCCCTCGTGAAACACTTCTCGGGCCAGGGAAACATCTCGTTGTCATCCAGCGAGATATTCGATGCTTCCTCGGCTGCCTGGAGAATCGGTCCCGAACTGAGAACCGGCAGATTCTGGCACAGTTCGGCCATCACAGATGGAGGCGAGCTCATTATCATCGGGGGTCTTAACGTTTCATCAGGGGCCCTCTCGAGCTGTGAGGTGTACAGGGACGGTGAGTGGCAGGAATACCCCCCGCTACCCGCACCCCTCGCCAGGTTCTCTATCGTGAAGCTCGACGACGGCAGCATTCTGGTTGCGGGCGGTCACAACGGCACCTCCAAGACGGGGAGCACCAGGTGCTTTCGTCTGTCAGATGATGTGTGGACTGAGGTTTCACCGATGAACAGGGGGCGGGGCTACTTCAGCGGTGCTCTCCTTCCCGACGGCAGGTATCTGGTGACCGGTGGTTTCTCATCTCCCGGACAGCCGGACTGGACCGACGGGGAGATCTACGACCCCGTGAACGAGCAGACCCTCGGCACGACCACGCTCATGTCGGTGCCGCGCGCCGAGCCCCGGGCGGTGCGGCTCTTCGCCGACGGCCGCGTCCTGGTGACGGGCGGCAGCAACACGACCGACATCTTC
>JBLIRL010000075.1:0-12464 GCA_049472275.1 Thermoplasmatota archaeon
CAAGCCGAAATTCGCTTATGTTCTTCTCCATGTCCTTTTCTGACATGTTCCTTATATCCTTCTTTTTGATAAGCGCCATAAATATCACTTCTTATCTTTTTTCTCTTCCTTTTTAGCATCCTTTGGTGATTCCTTCTTCTCCTTCCTCTATCAGGACGGGACCGGTGCCTTCTCGCCGGTTCCGGGGGAATTCCTTCATCATCCGTCAACTGAGAAGACGATCAGGATCGGTGGTCAGCAGGGGATCGTGGAGGTCACGTCAAAGGACTGGGTCGGACAGGTTTCCCCTCCTTCCAGATTGACCCTGCTTCGCGACCGGGCGGGTCCCGCATTCGACCTTTCGGGAATACCCAGATGGGTCAACGTGCCAGAACCCGCCTTCGAGGTTGCCGTATGGGATGCTGACACCGGGACACCGGCCACATCGGGACTCGATCCACTGTCGATCAGGTTCAGGACCGTCGATGAGAGAGGGAACATCTCCGATTGGCTCGAACCCTCGAAGGTCTCGGAGGTCCCAGATATGCCGGGAAGGTACTCGGCGATCATCGAGCCGACGCTGTCCAGGGACTGGAGGGGAGAGGTCCAGCTCACCGCATCCGACGTCGAACACAACGAGAACATGTCACCGCTAATCGAGGTGGGGGTGGATCTGAAACCTCCCGAGATCACGATCATGAAGCCCGCCTCCGGCGAGACCATCGAGGGCAGCCGTGTCGACCTCGTCATCAGGGGGACCGACTTCAAGGGTTCCGGCTTCGATGCGGTGACACTCGAGTACAAGGTGAACCACGAGGAGGAATGGTCCAACTGGACCAGGATCCCCTTCGATGTCCGGGGTGAGGAGGTCACCCTCAACCTTTCGCTCGACCTTCCCTTCGGTCTTGTCGAGATGGTCTTCAGGGGAAGCGACGTCATGGGCAACCGCTGCCAGTCGCCGTCCTTCTACCTGACCGTTAAGATGCCGGTCGTCAACAGGAAGCCGATCCCGATCATCAAGACCCCGCTGAACAATTCCGTGTTCGGGTACGGGGTCCCCGTTTATCTCAGCTCGGAAGGTACGAGCGACGACGGTATAGGAGAGTACTCCCCGGTGAGACTGACGTGGATATCGAGCATCGATGGCCTTCTGGGAACCTCCAGGGTCCTCGATGTCATGCTGAAGCCCGGGAAGCACAGGATCTCGCTGTATGCAGACGACGGAGCTCCCGGGCATAACGTTTCCGTTTTTGTGAATATCACGGTCCTCGAACCGGAGGACCCAAACGGGACGGGGCCCATAGATCCCATCGATGAAGAGGAGACCCCCTGGGTCGCCTTCATAGTCACGCTTGTCGTCATGGTCCTGATAGTCATCGCGGTCATCGCCGTGATGGTCTTCATATCCCGCAGACGGGAGAGCGAGGAGACCCAGCTCTGGGTGATAGACGAGACGCAGGATGACAGGGAATACCGGGCAAGGAAGAGGGAGGAGGACCGGGACCGCGGTTTCGATATCGAGGAAGGGGAAGAACCCGTTTAGTTTCTTTCCGATATTATGGGCAATGTTCGGATGAACATCCTTGTCATCATAGATTTCCAGTGCTCCATTCATCGGGGGCCGCTGCCGGATCCATCCCGGCATGCGTTTCCTGCTGGTATTCCAGAACGCCCGGGGGGTTTGCCTTTTCCTCCGTGCTTCCGACCTGCAAACCTTCCTCCCCCGGAAGAGGAGCTTTCGCCGCCGGGTCTGGCCACCCCGTTCCTGGGGCCTCCCGGGCTTCGTCCGTGCCAGGATCGTACGGTGATCCCTGGGAGGAGGGGTAGCCATATGCCGTCTGCTCAACCTCGACGGATTCCCCTGAAGTGTATCCTCCGTACGGATCCTCGTAGGTATGAGGGGCCTCTGCGGGCGGCGGTCCATCGGGAGAAGGGATCGGGGTTTCCATGGGTTCCGGCCCCTTCTTTCTCCTTCTGACGAGGATGAGAACGACGACCACCCCGATGAGCAGCAGTACTATAGCCCCGATGAGGATCCCCACAAGGGCCGGTGAGATGCCCTCCTTCTCGGAGGCCGCGCCCCCGTCGTCGTCATCGAAATCATCGTCATCGTCGGCGGATGGCGGTGCATTTACGATCACCGAAACGGACGCTACGATGCCTTCGTATGAACAGGTGACAGTCCAGGTACCCGGTGTTTCCGCCGTGAAGATCCCCGAAGAATGCATGGAGCCCCCGCCGTCAACCTCCCATCGAGGGTCGAGGAAGACCTGGTTCCCGTCCGAATCGAATCCGCCTGCGGAGAATTTCCGGGTGTCCGAGATGTTGAGCCTCGCATCGTCAGGTTCGACGATGATGTAGCTGAGGGCTCCCGACACCACCTCGATCGTCTCGCTGCCGGAGATCCCTGACAGGTTGGCATATACCGTCCAGAATCCCGGTCTCTGGGGATCGAACAGGCCCGTCTGATCGATGCTCCCGCCGCCATCGACCTCCCAGGTGGGTTCTATCTCGATGGTGTTGTCGTCGGAATCGGACCCCCTGGCCTGAAGCTGCACCATGTCATCGGTGGAGAAGGTATAGCTTTCCGTGATCACCTCAATACCAACCAGGGAGCCCGGTTCCACGGTGACGTTCGCATATGCGTAGATCTGCCCGGATGTGGCCTTCACGATCCAAGTCCCGACCACGTTGGCGGTGAAATTACCGGTCCCGTCGATCGTCCCGCCTCCCTCGATCTCCCACTCCGGCAGGACCTCGACGATATTTCCCATCCTGTCCCTGCCCGTCGCCGAGAACTGTGCATGACCGTCGGCGGTAACGGTTATCTCTTCTGGTTCGATCGCGAGCGAGCTGAGAGGCCCCGGCAGTACGTTGAAGTGGTCGCCCCCGGTCGATAGTACGCTGTCCCCGTAACCGGCGAAGAACCTGTATGTGTGGTTCCCCGCGGAGAAACCGGAGTAATACTCGTATTCCTTCCCGTCGAGTGTCATGGAGTCATCATCGTCAGCCGGGTCCATCGTGTGGTTCTCCCCGTCGATCTCCACCATCACCGAGTCCGGGGGATCGTCGTCGGGGTCCGTGAACACCACGGAGAACCGGAAGTTGTCATCGATATCCCCGACGTCGAAGGCAAGGTCCGCTTCTCCGATCGACCCCGGCCTGTCGTAGGTGAAGTTGAGGCCTGAGAACAGTGGAGATGCATGGGGAACCTCTGTTGAAAGGTTGACATGGATCTGAAGTAGTTTCCCTCCTCCTTCGCTCGGATTTATTCGGGTGCGGTCTACGTAGGATGTGATCTCCGTTCCGTCCGGACCCGTAAAAGGTTTCGATGTTAGCTCCTCGATCGTGTCTCCCGTCCTGGTCCTGACCGTGACAAATGTGGCTTCAGGCCCGCCCCAGTCGAAACCGATCATTCCCCACCTTGCTCCTTCACCTCCGTCGAAGGGATATGATACGAACTGGCCGTCGGAATGCTTTGCCAGATACCTCAATGTCAGCGAGTCCATCTTCGCGGTATTGCCGCCCTGGCACTGGAACGTAAGTTCGAAACGGAACTCCCCGGTCAATCCGGGGAGGTTGCTGAGGAGGACCCTACCGGTCCCGGAAGAAAGAGTGGTGTACTTGCCGGGATGCCCGCTGGCATCGAACCACGACACTCCATCCAGCGATACTCTGAGCTCGACGGAGGATCCCGTGGGGATATCAGCCGTGTATCCGATCTCCTTCAGACCGCTCGCGAGTGATCCGTCCATCATGTCACCGGACCTGTAGAGTCCCCTGCTCGCCCCGCCATCGTGGTTGAGGTCCAGGCGGAATACGCCCTGAGCTCCTGGTCCCCAGCTCATGGAGTGTCCGAAGATGCACATCCCGTCGGGATGGGGGACGGCTTCCGCGGCGGCATCGAGTTGAGCGCCTCCGAAGAGGAAGTCCCATTTCTTGTTCCCGGAGAGGTCCGTTCTAAGCACGTACGCATCCTCGGTGGTCCCCGTAGTACCGATCGCGGTCCCGACCATGGTAACGCCTGTCTGATTAACGGTCATCGAGTATGCCCTGGTGTTCCCGGTTCCTCCCGTGTATGTCTGGGTCCAGAGGGGCTTGCCCTGGCTCACGCTCCTTACCAGCAGGAATTTCTGCCCCATGCCCGGCGTCGATTCCATCAGTCCGAACAGCATGAGGTCCCCGCCCGATAGCTCGGCGACATTGTAGCCGTAAGTCCATGACCTCATCGCGGTCGATGTATAGGTCATATTCCAGATCTCTTCCCCTGAAGTGTCGTATTTCCAGATTGACATGACCTCCATACCGTTGAACGGCTCGGTGTCCCCTATCAATATCAGGTTCCCGTCGGATATCTGGATCACATCCCTTGCCAGCTGATTCGTGTCGTCTCCCCAGGTCACGTTCCAGGTTTCCGTACCGGTTCGCGAGACCATGAACAAAAGCATATCCACGGACTGGCCTCTCTGGTACTGGCCGCAGATCGCGAAGTCACCCCCGGTCGTTTCCGTCACAGCAAGACCGAATTCGGACCCATCGAAATCATAGGTTCTGTTCCATCTCTCGATCCCGGAACTATCGGTCCTTATGAGCCAGACATCATTATCGCCCGTTCCGAACGAGGCCGTTCCCCCGACGATAACGAGGTCCCCCCCAGTCGTTTCCAGAACATCATACCCGTAATCCCTCTCCCTCCCGCCGAACGTCCTGGTCCAGAGGTGATCGCCATTGCCGTCGATCTTCGTGATGAACACATCGTAGAGGGTAGAGGTCGAATATACGCTTCCCGCCACGACGTACCCGCTGTCCGACGTCACGATGGAGCTCTCCACGTATTCCGATCCGGAGCCTCCGTAGGACCGTCGGAAGATATGCTCCACCTCCGAGGCACCATGGACCTCGACGAGGTTCTCCGAACGCTCGGCGCCGTCCAGCGTCTCGAACTCCTCTGTGATCTCGTACGTTTCCTCTGCAAGTTCCAGTTGATCGTCGTCGTTCATCATGAGGTCCGTCAGCTCCCCTCCATCCAGGTCGATCTCATGGAGGGATCCCTTCTCTCCGTTCACCGTCCTTGCAGCGGTCCCGGGGCCGCCAGATCCCGGCGGGGCCATCATGACCGTCAGGCACGTGCAAAGGAGCAGAGCGGAGAGCAGGACAGTGGAGCCCATCCTGAATGATCCGCTGCTTCCGGGACGGTTCGTCATCTCGTTCTCTCTCTCTCGGGGTCCCATATCAACACCACCTGTAGTGGCCCAGCTGGAAGATGATTATTAAAATGTTTCTGAAAGATACGTGAGGGGTCTGCCTGGACGGTGTCGAGCAATGTATTAAATCGCCAGTGGTCAATCACCCGTGGGGAAGGAAGATGGACGATGAGAAATGGGATCCGAAGCCGCCGCACGGCACGGGGGGCGGATACGACAAATACCCGGGATACTCGAGGGTCACGGGTGATGGTGCGTCCCCGAGGCAGGTTCCCCCCCTGGGGCAGCAACCCGGGTCTACCTCTCCTGGATACGATTTCAACAGGATATCGAACAGCCCGCTCTATTCCCAGAGCTCCCCTTATCCCCCCCCGTACGGTGCATACGGCATGATGCCCCCCATCGACGACGAGGGTGCCAAGGGTCTCGGAACAGCTTCAATGGTCCTCGGTATATGCAGTCTTGCCCTTCACATTTTCGGAATGGGTTTCTACGGGGTATGCACGGTCATCACCATGATAGCCAGCATAGTCGGCGTCTCGCTCGGGGGTGTGTCACTGGCAAGGTACAAGAGAACCGGTGCCTCCAACGGTAAGGGAATGGCCGTCGCCGGAGTCATACTCAATTCCATAAACATAGGTCTGGCAGTTCTGATAATTCTTGTGATCGTCGTCGTGGTCCTGATAATCGGTTTTTCCGAGTTCTGATCGCGAGAAGTGGTGCATCCCTCCCTTTGAATTCTCCATCTTCCCCGGTATACTTCAATCGCCCAATTCTTTAATATCTGGTCCTTTCATTCATTATGGCAGAATCCAGGGAGTGTTCTGATGAACATCGATCGGTCGAAGAGCTTGGTAATGGTACTGATTATGATCTTTTCAGGGTCCGCAGCCGTCCTTCTCGCAGGGCCGGACCCGATCGATGCGGCACCGGTGGAAGCCTACCACAACGCATACATCAATCTCGATATCGACCTTTCCAACGGGACACCCGCAGCCGGCTATTACACGTACTGGCAGGGAGCCCACGGCGGAGGAACCACCGGAGGATATCTCGATTCCAACGGTGAGCATACCATCAATCTGACCATCCGCCAGCAGGGGGAGGGGACCCTCTACATCAGGGATCCCGGTTACGTGAACAATTTTGTTGAGCCCCTCTTTCTCGAACCGGACGATGTTTTATTCAGGAACCTCACTCTTCCAGCCGAACCGCCCGCACTTAACACCGTATCCGGGAAACTCTACAACGGAAGCGACGGCTCCCCGCTCTCCGGAGTGGATGTCAGATTGTACGGCCGGGACGATCTGAGAAACGAGATAAATATAGAGAACACCACGGACGCGGAGGGAAGGTACACCTTCTCCATCATCAACATCACCGGGAGCTATATCACCCTCTATGTGCCACGAACATCATATTTCAGGGGGATCAACAGGAACTTCTTCATGAGGGAGGGCACAGACCAATACGAGATCGACCTCACCTTGGATCCCCTGTTCAAGGGCGGCATACAAAACAGGGTTCGATTCGTGAGGGACGACACGGATGAGCCGCTTTTCGGACGTTTATCGGTGGATACCTATGCGGTTGATAACGGGTTCTCGAATTTCAACCCGGACCTTGGCGAGGAGGAGGCTGACGGATGGAGGAACTATTCCTCCGCCAGGGGAGAGACGGAGTTCCATTTCACTCCTGATCCCGGGATATTCCAGAACTCATACATCAATTTCAGGTACTACGTCCAGCAGAACGACACCCGCATGGATATCGAGATACCGGTGGATATCTCGAACTTCGTTCCCGTCGAATTGACCGTCAGGAACGGCTCGGGCCCCATCGAGGGAGCATCCTGCAATTTCATCTTCAGCGGGATAAGCAAGCATAACTCGTACTGGGGCGATTATCACAACGGTACGGATGAGAACGGGACCCTGATAGCATATGTTCCCAGGGATCAGGTCCACACCTTCTCCGTGAACGCCGTTCAGCATGTTGGAAGGTTCGTTGAGGTGGATACACACGGGGAAGGCCCTTTCGTGCTGGACATAACCCTCGAGGAGTTCGAGATGCCGCCGGATCCTCCGATGGCTTCGGTCAACCTGACAGTTGTCGATGACGAGACCTCTCTGCCCATTCCAGGTCTGCGTTTCTGGTTCTATGACACTCTTTCGGATTTTTCCTACTCCTTCTCCGATTACACCGATTCTGAAGGTTCCTGGTCGGGCACGTTACCTTCAGCACGATACGATATCAGCGCCTATGATAACCTGGGTTTCGGCATGCTCGAAGATACCGAGATCCTTTCCACGAGCCCCAACGACATCACGTTGAGGAAGGTACGCTATGATTTCAGGGGAGGCATCATACCGGTGAGCTACCATTTCTTCGTCAAGGACGAGGCAGGGGTACCCGTGCCCGATGCGACCCTGACGATATCGGCAAATTACAGATACAACCATCATTACACCATGGATTTCGTCTCCGAGGAGGATGGAAGGGTCCAGTTCGTCCATATCCCGGGAATGGAACTCAAGATACTGCCGCTCACGGATCTCCAATCCGGCTCTCAGTTGAATCCCTGGACCTTCCGCACAAGGGTCCTCGTTCCCGACGAGACCCAGACCCGACTTCCGGATATCACCTTGTATCCAAGGGGCGCCCCCTCGACCATAACGGGGACCATCAGGGACCGGAGCACTTCCGAGCCACTGCACTTTCAGAACATAGCCTGTCATTCCGTCAGACCCGGTGAAGGGACGCGGATGTTCAAAGAAGACCCCATTGAATATCTTGACGGTGTGGAATATCTCTATCTGCGAAGGTATTCGAACATCGAAGGCTTCTACAGGACCTACGGCATGCAGACCGCCATCCTTACGGTCGACAGGGAGGGTTATTTCCATTACAGGGAGGAGGTGGAGATCGGGCCCACCAGGGCCGATGTCACGAGGGATATCCTCCTCGACCCCCTCCCAGAGCATAAAGCCTACCTCAACGGCACTCTCGTGAACATGGAGGGTGAACCGGTGGCCGGGGGGCTCAACATCACCGATATGGACCATCCCGGCTCGGCCGGGTACGATATCGTGATCGGTACGACGGGCGAGTTCAGCGTCGAGCTCTGGCCGAGCACCTACCGCCTCGCTTATTTCAACGAGACACTGGAGAGTTCCCGGGATGTGATTCTGACGGAGGAAGGCATCGAGGATCTCGAGCTGATGTTGATACCGCTGTCGGAGATCTCAGGCAGGGTCCTCGACTGGGAGGGGAAGCCGATCGAGGGGATCAACGTGACCCTGGTCCTGGAGCCCGCCGAGGACCTTACGGATTGGGACATCAGCGACGACGGAGGCAATTTCTCGTTCATGGTGCCCGCGGGAACGTACAGCATCGTCATCGGGATGTCTGAGAGATATTCCGACTACAGGGTCAATGACATAACGGTGGACGGCTGGAGCGATTGGTTCAACCACCTCTATCTCGGCAACCGCACCATGGGCGATGTTTCGGGGACCGTCCTCGGGTCCGGTGGGCCCTATGCCGACGGCGTTCCGAAGGTCCGTGTTTCACTGATGGACGGAGAGGACGAGGCCTACTACACGATAACGGACGACCAGGGGGATTTCGAGCTCACCATGGTCACATACGGAACATACGACCTCGTCGCCGCTCCGCCGCCGAACATCATGCCCCTCGAGGATGCTAGATCGGGTTACAACGAAACAGTTATCGTGAACTTCACCGTGGCGGGGCCGTCCACGATCATCGATCCGGTCCTGGAATATGTGGTGGAGGCTCCCGGGGGGTATGTGAACATCACCTATGCTTCACCCAGCGGGACCGTGGTCTACCTGGACGAACCTGTCATCATCGTGTTCTCGACGGTGATGAACCGCACTGCGGTGGAGACCTCCATAATCATAACGCCTCGGCCGGGTGTCATCGACTTCGAATGGGACGAATGGGGCTCCGTGCTCACCGTGAACCATGAGGACCTCCTCCCGAACACGACATATGTTGTGACCGTGGGTCTCGGAGCGGTCTCCTACGAGGGATGGGCTCTCTGGGGCGGGGAGCCCTTCTCATGGGATTTCACTACGGGCAACGTGTCGAATCCATGGACGATAATCTCCGCAGAGGTGACCCTCGTCGAGATGAACCTGTCGGTGGGGGTCCTCGCACCATCGGGCCTCACGATCTATATCGCGATATCCGACCTGGACTATTTCCTTCTGGAAGAATCGGCTGAAGGGGTATACACTCTGCTACTGAACGGTTCCAATTTCGAATACGAGAAGAAATACGAGTACTTCTTCACGGACAGGATAAACGGACTCGACATGGCCCCGGCGTTCTCGGGTGATTTCACCACACCCGAGGCGCCGGTGGTCGTCGTGGAATGGAAGCTAACCGAGGTGACCGTGAGCGTCCTCGTGGCAGGTGATTGGAAGGTCAGGGCAAAGGGAAACGAGGGATTGACGGTATACATCGTCATAGCGGGAGTGGACTCCTTCATCCTCAGTGAGACCGCGCCAGGAACCTATGCCGCGAACATCTTCTCGGAGAACTTCGAGAGGGGCGAAACCTACAGCTACCACTTCTCGGACAGGGAAGGAGGTCCCGATCTCGCTCCGGAATGGTCCGGCACTGCAGTCGACCCGAGAGGCGAGACCACTGTCAGCGAGGACGATCCATGGGTCATGGTCTGCATAATTTCCACGGTGATCATACTGGTGATAATTGGCCTCGTCATTGTCGCAATAGTCATGGCCGTGAGAAGGAAGGAGGACGAGGGCTGGGACGAGGAATAGTCTCTACCTTCTCTTATCTTGCCGGTCCCGGCGCTTCATGAGTTCGGGTCTTCCGGGAGACCAATCCCGGCTGGATCCTTGACTTCTGATCCCGGACTCCGGCCTCCTTTCATCCTCCTGAGAAGGAACAGGGCGATCCCTGCAACCGCAGCGAGAAGGATGATGAGGGCAACGATCGATATGGCAATGAGCGGTCCTTTCCCCAAATCCTCTCTTTCCGGCCCGATCCCGTCGTCGTCCTGTCCGGCATCATCCCGAGGTTCGTCCTCTATGAAGACCTCAAGGTTCACATGAACGAAGGCACCCGACCTGTCCGAGACCTTCATGGTTATGAGATGTTTCCCGCTGACGAGCTGAAGCTCCACATCGGGTCCGCTTCCTATGTTTCCGGAGATGTTGGAATACCAGTGGAACTCGAGCGCATCGCCGTATTCCAGGTCCGCGTCCTTCGCAGAGCCCGAAAGGCGTATTGTCGAACTGGAATTGAAAGGCCCCTCTCCGACGATCTCCGCCTTTGGGTCTAAGGGGGGGTCGTTCACATTATCGACCACAACGCTCAAGGTGTCCGTGGCGTTGGCCTCCCCGTCGGATGCTTCGACCGTTATGACGGTTTTACCGCTCCAGTCCCCGGGCGGTTCTATCCTCAAGGATCCGTTATCGAGCAGAGCCACGCTCAGAGGTCCGGAATGGTCCAGAATCAGATCCAGTTCCCGGTCATCCACGTCAAGGAACCAGTCACCGATTTCATGGAAGGCCACAGTGTCCTCGTCCATGAAAAGTGTGTAGGGCGATCTGTTAACGAAGGGCGGATCGTTGGTATTCTCCACCTCCAGGGTCAACCCGATGGAATCCGATCCCCCCTCTCCGTCGGCAACCGTGATGTTGACAATATATGTGCCCACATCCTCGTTCCGGGGCGCTCCGGAAAGGACACCATTCCTCTCGTCCAGGGATAGGAACTCCGCGGATGTCTCCATCTCCCATCTCAGTTCGTCCCCCGTAGGGTCCTCGTCAACGGCCTCGAGCCTGAACGAGTAGGGTTCGTCCTCGATGGAGATCTCCAATCTATCCGTCGTGATCATCGGGGCGTCGTTCGTGTTGAGTACCTTTATCATGATATCCCTCGAGGTCGTGTCCGTCCCGTCGAAGACCCCGAAGGTGATCAGATGGCTTCCCACGTGTTCGTTGAGTGGCAGAAAGAGGAACTCTCCGGTTTTACTGTCGAACCCATAGTCCTCTATCTCGCTGCTCAGGATCGAGTAGGAGATGGGATCCTCAGGTTCGACCAGGTCCTGTCCGGATACCCAGAAATTGAGCTTTTGGTCCTCGCTGCAGGTGATGATGTCCCCGTTCACGATCGGTTTCGGGTCCCCGAACCTCCACATGAACGGCTCGTGGATCATCGGAGGATCGTTCTCTGCGGCGATCTCCAACCTCACCGTGGTGTTCACCTCTCCACCCCTGATGTCCCTGGCCCTGACCTTCAGATCGACGGCGCCGAACCAGTTCGCGGGAGCCTCGAGCCTGAAGGTCCCGTTCGGCATCATGGTTATGCCGATCTCCCCGTACTGAACGGGGGACCCGAGGCCGACCCATGTCCATCCGTCACCCGTCCAGATATCGAACCTTAGCTCGTCCCCCTGGGGGACGTTGGCATCGAAGAAGATCCCGCTCCCCGGTCTCCGGTTGCCGTCCAGGTCCAGGTATCCGGCCGGCTGGTCCTCGAGCATTCTGAGCACATCCAGGGGCCGCCTCACCACCGGCGGGTCATTGACATGATCGAACAGGTCGAAGTCGAATGCGAACTGATGCTCGCTCTCCGTCCTCAGCTGATCGAGCAGTGGCGAGTACGTTTCCACGTGGACTGTCTCGGTCTCCATGTTGAAGGTCAGAAGCCTGAAGAAACCCTGTCCTCCTCCCGTGTTCATCTGGAAGTTCGTCATCATCTGGTAGACGGGATTGCCGTTGACGCCGTTGCTGACGAGCCACCCCCATTCGTACAGTATATGGCCCGAGAACACGCACATTACGTTCCTGTGCTGTTTGACGAACTTCTGCCATATGTCCTCCCCGTTGTTCGCACCTTCGGGACTGGCGGCTACACCGTAGTTGCCCCCCAGGGTTGTCATCCTCTGGTTCGCGACCATGTAGTTGTGCGTGACCACCAGAACGAGCCGGTCCGGGTTCGACCTCACGATGTCGTTCGCCCATTCAAGAACCGCATCCCTCGGGGCGAACTCCAGGGCAACGACCATCCAGTCCCTGCCGCCCGCCGAGAAGTAATGGTATGTGTTCTCCTGATGTCCTTTCTCGAACGCTCCCCCCCACGAGGTCCAGTTCTCGATCGGTCCGGATGGGAAATAGTCGTTGAGGAGGGTGTCACGGTTCGCCGCGTTCCCGTTCGGACCGAGGTCGTGGTTCCCCGGGTTCAGCGTGTAGGGGACGGTTCCGTTGAGTACGTACATCG
>JBLIRL010000076.1:0-12231 GCA_049472275.1 Thermoplasmatota archaeon
GGAACGTAGGTCTCCTGGAGGAAACCGGATTCAAGAAGCCTTGCCTTTGCCGATGCGAAGGTAGAATTCGGCAGCGACAGTTTGTCCGCTATCTCGCGGTCCTTGTCGTCGGGATACGTGACAAGCCCCATGAACGCCAATCTCTCGGTCTTGGAAAGTCCCTTCATATCATTAACCTGAAACCACCAACTATTATCAAGTAT
This sequence comes from Thermoplasmatota archaeon, assembly GCA_049472275.1. Taxonomy (GTDB): domain Archaea; phylum Thermoplasmatota; class Penumbrarchaeia; order Penumbrarchaeales; family Penumbrarchaeaceae; genus JAFGLL01. Next base: position 204 of record JBLIRL010000076.1, read on the forward strand.
TTTAATATTATGAAAAATGGAGCATATTGTCATAGAAAGATGTCCATGTTTTCGTAAATGTGGCCCAATAATCAAAATTACGTAACGTATATATAATGGTACCCAATATCACCACCAGCTCAATGGGAGCGGATACCTGGAGGAATAATATGGGATTAACCCTGGCTCAAAAGATCTTAACGGAGCATCTCGTAGAGGGACCGGAGAACGTCGGAGAATCGATATCCATCAGAATGGACCATACTTTGACACAGGACGCCACCGGAACAATGGCGTACCTGCAGTTCGAGGCAATGGGTCTGGACAGGGTCCAGACAGAACTATCTGTCTCGTTCATCGATCATAACATGCTGCAGACCGATTTCAAGAACGCCGATGATCACATCTATCTGCAATCGATCGCCAGAAGATACGGCATCATACTGTCCAAGGCTGGAAACGGTATATGCCATCAGGTCTTCTTCGAGAGATTCGCCAGACCGGGAAAGACCCTCATTGGGTCCGACTCGCACACTCCGACAGCGGGCGGTATGGGCCAGATCGCGATCGGTGCAGGCGGCCTCGATGTTGCGGTGTCGATGGCTGGCGGTCCCTTCGACTTGAAATACCCCAAGATCATGGGCGTCGAGCTAACAGGAAGACTACCGAAGGGTGTGAGCGGAAAGGATGTCATCCTGGAGGTCCTCCGTAGGATAGATGTGAAAGGGGGACGCGGCAACATACTGGAATACTTCGGAGAAGGGGTCGCGAACCTCTCGGTCCCCGACAGGGCGACCATAACAAACATGGGGACGGAGACCGGTGCCACGACCTCGATATTCCCCTCGGACGACCTTACGAGAAAATACATGGAAGCCATGGGCAGGGGCGACGAATGGATCGAGCTGAAGGCCGATGAAGATGCCGTGTACGATGAGATCATGAGCATCGATCTGTCATCGCTGGAACCCCTGGTGGCCAAACCTCACTCGCCGGGAGCTGTCGTTCCTGTCAAGGACCTTATCGGAACCAAGGTCAACCAGGTATGCGTAGGTTCGTGCACGAACTCATCCTACAGGGACCTCATGATCGTAGCGAATATGGTCCGCGGGAAGAAGCTCCAAGAGGACATCTCCGCAACGGTCTCCCCGGGGTCCAGGACGATAATTAAGGAAATGATAAGGACGGGAGCATACTCCGACCTCGTGGAAGCAGGGTTCAGGATCCTTGAATCCGGATGCGGGCCCTGTATCGGCATGGGACTAGCACCGAATTCCGGTGCAATTTCGGTGAGGACCTTCAACAGGAATTTCGAGGGAAGGAGCGGGACCAAGGATGCCCAGGTATATCTCGTTTCACCAGAGGTGGCAGCGGCTACGGCTCTCAAGGGAGAGTTCGCTGATCCGAGGGAATTCCAGGGGATTGAGTCAATAGAGGAGCCCGAGATCTATTCCACCGACGATAATCTGTTCGTCCTTCCCCTGCCGCCGGAGGAGGCGAGGAATGTCGAGATACTCCGCGGACCGAACATCAAACCTCTGCCCGCATTCCATGAACTACCCGTGACAGAGGCCGGCGAGGTGCTCCTGAAGGTCGGTGACAACATAACCACTGACCACATCATGCCCGCCGGTGCGAAGATACTTCCACTGAGGTCGAACATACCCGCCATCTCGGAGTTCGTCTTCAATTCGGTGGACAGCACATTCCCCAAGCGAGCGCTCGAGAAGAGCGGAGGATTCATCATAGGTGGTGACAATTACGGACAGGGATCGTCCAGGGAGCATGCCGCCCTGGCCCCCAAGTACCTCGGTATAAAGGCCGTTATTGTCAAATCATTCGCAAGGATCCACAGGGCCAACCTGGTCAATTTCGGGATACTTCCGCTTACGTTCAGGGATCCCTTGGATTTCGACAAGGTGGAACAGGGTGACTCCCTGAAGCTCGAGATCGGTTCCCTTGACCAGGAACTCGTCCTTGAAGTGGAGAACAAGGGTCTCAGGATACCTCTCCAACACGACCTGTCAGAGAGGGAGATAGAGGTCATGAAACAGGGCGGAACCCTCAACTATACCAGGTCAAAGATCGCCTGAATTAGAAGGTATGAACATGGTCGAGACGGTCAGATTGAGAAGAGAGGGAGTTGCCGGAACCGAGGAGCGGGAGGACTGTCTGGTCCGATTGACCCCTGCGGAACCAGGATCCGGAATAAAGATCGAGATCGAGGGGAAATCCAGGGATTTCTTCCGTGATGATGTCTTCAAGGTCTTCGAGACAACACTGAAGAACATGGGCATAACCGATGTCCAAGTGTGGAGCAAGGGCCAGAGTCCCCTGAACTTCACCATAATCGCAAGGACCAAGGCCGCTGCAATAAAGGGAGGTGCCTTCGAATGAAACTTCGGAGGTCCAGGTTGTACGTGCCTGGTAACAATCCAAAGATGATCCCTCCCGCCGGTCTATACGGAGCCGATGTGATCTCGCTCGATCTTGAGGATGCGGTCGGACCGCAGTACAAGATCGATGCGAGGATGCTGGTCTCCGAAGCTCTCAAGGTTGTTGATTTCGGTCCGACTGTGGAGGTCACCGTGCGAATCAATCCGATGTCGACGGAATGGGGCAGATGGGATATCAAGCAGATCGTATGCGACAAGCTCGCGGGGATCTATATACCCAAGGTCGAGACGCCGGAGGATGTCATCCAGGTCGACGAGCTCGTTACGGACCTCGAGGAAAAGAAGGGGCTCCCTATCGGGAACATCAAGCTCTTCGCAACTATGGAGACCGCCAAAGGTATCCTGAACGCATATGATATCGCCCGATGCTCCAAGAGGCTCGAGGGGATCACCATTGGTGGAGAGGACCTCACCGCCGACCTCGGCGGGGAGAGGAGCTCGGACGGAATAGCTATCCATACGGCAAGGCAGCTCGTAGTGCTCGCTGCCAAGGCCGCTGGCATCCAGGCCATAGATACGGTCTATTCGGATTTCCAGGACATGGAAGGTCTGAAAAAGGAAACGGAGATGGTAAGGAAGATGGGGTACGACGGAAAGGCCTGCATCCATCCTAGCCAGATCGAGGTGATCCATGAGGCCTTCAATCCGAACCAGGACGAGATCGTCCATTCGGTCAAGGTGATGAACGCTTTGGAAGAAGCGAAGAAGAAGGGATCCGGTGTCATCGCACTTGGATCAAAGATGATCGACAGACCGATAGTCCTCAGGGCACAGAAGGTTCTGGCCCGCGCTCACTCAGCCGAACTTCCGGTGCCCACGATCGAGGAGATAACCGAGAAGGAGGCCATTTCCAAACAGGGTTCCAAGAAGGGTGGAGGTGAGGAATGATGGTCAAGGTGGATGAGGTCGAATGGGTCCAAAACGCCATAGGCAGGATGGTTCCCAAGAGCATCGACGGCGAGGAGCTGTTCCCCTACGAGGGACCGTTCGCCCACAAACCGCACAAGGACAGGAAATACGGACCGAAGCTGGGATATGTTGCCGACCAGACCAGTGAGCTCGTGTCCACCCTCTCGCTGGCCATAGACAAGGTCGGACTGAAGGATGGAATGACCATATCCTTCCACCACCATTTCCGCAACGGCGACCATGTGATGAACATGGTCCTCGAGGAGATCGAGAAGAAGGGCATCAAGGGATTGACGCTTGCACCCAGTTCGACATTCCCGTGTCAGGAAGAGGCCATCATCCGCAGCGTCAAGAGCGGGACCCTCAAGAAGATAGAGGGAGGATCCGCCAGGGGCGAGATCGGAAGGATGGTCTCTTCCGGAAAATACCTGGATCATCCGATGAAGATCAGGTCCCACGGAGGCAGGGTAAGAGCCATAGAAGCAGGTGATATCAAGATCGATGTGGCCTTCATCGGGGCACCCTCCGCTGACGAGCTTGGAAATTTGAACGGTGTGAACGGACCCTCGGCTTGCGGGACCATCAATTTCTCATTCGTTGATGCCAGGTTCGCGGACCATGTGATAGCCATAACCGACAATCTTGTGGACTATCCGAACTTCCCAATGTCCATCAGCCAGGAGCTTGTTGACTACATTGTGGTCGTGGACAAGATAGGTGATCCGAACAAGATCGCCTCGGGTGAGCTCAGGATAACCAATTCCCCCACAAGGTTGAAGATAGCAAAAGATGCTGTGAGGATCGCTGACCTTCTGGGTTATGTCAAAAACGGCATGAACTTCCAGGCAGGGGCCGGGGGAATATCCCTCGCATTCACGGATTTCCTCCACCATACGATGAAGGAGAAGGGTGTGGTGGCGAGCTGGGCCCAGGGCGGGACCACAAAGTTCCTGGTCGACATGCTCAAGGACGGTACTGTCAAGAAGCTCATCACGGGACAGGCCTTCGACACCACTGCCATCGGGAATATGAGGGATGACCCGAAGAACCATGTGGACCTTCCCATCGGTGCGTATGCCAACATTCACGGCAAGGGCTGCACGGTCAACAAGCTCGATATCGTCGTACTAGGGGCTTCGGAGGTGGATCTGGACTTCAATGTCAATACCGCAACCCTATCCAACGGGCTCGTGGCCGAGCCTGTCGGGGGGCACTCCGATACTGCCGCCGGGGCATCGCTGACCATCATAACCGTCCCGCTCTTCAGGGGAAGATATCCGGTCGTTGTCGAGAAGTGCACGACAGTGGTCACTCCCGGGGAAACGATAGACGTGATCGTGACCGAGAGAGGGATCGCCATCAATCCTCTCAGAAAAGATCTCCTGGAAAAGCTCGAGAAGACCAAGATACCCAGGGATCTCCGGATATGCACGATCTCGGAACTCCAGAAAATAGCCTACGACATAACCGGAGGCAAGGTCGAACCGAACTGGGGAGACAGGATTGTGGCACTTATTGAATATCGCGATGGAACGATCATCGATTCTGTCAGGAACGTCGTTCCGAAATACTACGAGGATGCTGTCTTCGTCGACAAGGACGAGACCGATGTAGAGCGGAGGGAGAACTGATTTTTCTTGAGAAGGAGTTGATCAAATGAGCGACCAGCAAAAAGCGAAAGGATCCAAGATCATTTACACGAAGGTCGATGAGGCACCGGCGTTGGCGACGTACTCGCTGCTGCCCATGATCCGGGCCTTCACGGGCGCTGCGGGCGTAGAGGTTGAAACAAGGGACATATCCCTTGCCGGAAGGACAATAGCAAAGTTTCCGGAAAGGCTTTCAGAGACCCATCGCCAGCCTGACGACCTTGCCGAACTCGGCGAACTCGTGAAGACACCGCATGCGAACGTGATCAAGCTGCCGTGCATAAGCGCATCGATACCCCAGCTCAAGGGAACCATAAAGGAGCTTCAGGAGAAGGGCTACGACATACCTGACTATCCCGAGGAACCTCAAAACGATGAGGAGAAGGATTTCAAGGAGCGCTTCGATACGGTCAAGGGAAGTGCGGTCAATCCCGTCTTGAGGGAAGGGAATTCGGATCGGCGGGCTCCGACCTCCGTCAAGAACTATGCGAAGAATCACCCACATTCCATGGGCGAATGGAAGCCGGATTCGAGATCGCATGTGGCCCATATGACAAGCGGAGATCTCAGATCGAACGAGAGATCGCTGACCATCGCCCCTGAAAAAGCTGGCGACTGCAGGATCGAGTTCGTCGGCAGCGGAGGAGATGTAAAGGTTCTGAAGGAGAAGATCAAGTTATTGGACGGGGAGATCATCGATGCTTCGGTGATGAACAGGAAAACACTCAGGGTGTTCATCGAGGAACAGATAGAGGATGCGAAGGCAAAGGACATACTCTTCTCGGTCCATCTGAAGGCCACGATGATGAAGGTTTCCGACCCCATCATTTTCGGTCATGTTGTCTCGGTGTTCTTCAGGGAGGTTTTCGAGAAACATGCCGCTACCTTCAAGGAGCTCGGGATCAGTCCGAACAACGGCCTCGGAGACCTCTATGCTCAGATACTGAAGCTGCCGGAGGGGAAGAGGATCGAGATCGAGGACGACATAAAGGCATGCTACGAGATAAGACCCGAACTGGCAATGGTCAATTCCGAGAAGGGGATAACGAACCTTCACGTGCCGAGCGATGTGATAATAGACGCGTCGATGCCTGCCGCCATCCGGAACTCGGGAAGGATGTGGGGAAGGGACGGCAAGGCCCATGACACGAAATTCCTCATACCGGACAGCAGTTACGCTGGTGTGTACCAGGCCGTGATAGACTTCTGCAAGGAGAACGGAGCCTTCGATCCGACCAGTATGGGAACCGTCCAGAACGTCGGACTCATGGCCAAGAAGGCAGAGGAGTACGGGTCCCATGACAAGACCTTCCTTGCTCCGGGCGGCGGAAAGGTCCGTGTGATCTCCGCATCCGGAGACCTCCTGCTGGAGCAGAACGTGGAGGAAGGTGACATATTCAGAATGTGCCAGGTCAAGGACGTTGCCGTCCGCGACTGGGTGAAACTGGCCGTTACCAGGGCAAAGGCTACCGGTTGGCCGGTCGTATTCTGGTTGGACAGAACGAGGGCTCATGACATCGAGCTGATCGGAAAGGTCGAGATGTACCTCGAGGAACATGAGACGGAGGGTCTTCAGATACACATAATGGCACCGGTGGAAGCCACCAAATTTTCCTGTCAGCTAATAAAGGAGGGAAAGAGCACCGTCTCTGTTACCGGGAACGTACTAAGGGATTATCTGACGGACCTCTTCCCGATCCTTGAGGTCGGAACAAGCGCGAAGATGCTGTCGATAGTGCCACTGATGGAAGGGGGAGGACTCTTCGAGACAGGCGCCGGAGGTTCGGCACCCAAGCATGTCCAGCAGTTCCAGGAAGAAGGACATCTCAGATGGGATTCGCTCGGTGAGTTCCTCGCTCTTGCGGCTTCACTGGAACATCTGGCCATTAAGACGAAAAACACCAAGGCACAGGTCCTTGCGGATACGCTCGATCGGGCCACGGAGAAGTTCCTCGAGAGCAACAAATCTCCCACCAGGGATGTTCACGAGATCGACAACAGGGGGAGCCACTTCTATCTGGCCATGTACTGGGCCGAAGCCCTCTCCGAACAGAACGGGGATATCGATCTGAAACAGAAATTCACCCCGGTTGCCACGGAGATGATCGATAAGGAAGAGGTCATCATGGAAGAGCTGAACGCAGCCCAGGGGCACCCTGTTGACCTGGGCGGCTATTACAAACCCGACGATGACAAAGCTTCCAGGGCTATGCGTCCCAGCAAGACTCTGAACTCGATAATAGCGTCGATATGGGCCTGAACCCGGCGGACCCATAGGTCACGGAATATCTCAAGGGGGGTTTCCGGACCCCCCTATTTCATCTCGTATTCGATAATATGCCTGCAGAAGGCGCATCGGAACCTGCCGCTCTTCTTCTTGCGTGTGTAGTTCAACCTCCCGCAGAACCTGCACCTGGATGAATAATACCCCCGCTCAAGCATCATCTCCCTCTCATCGAGGAGCTCGGGGTAACCGCATTCGCCACATCTGTAAAACTCCGGCGCCCCAGTGTGGATACGGAGATCGTATTCCCTGCATTTCCTGCACTGGACATAGACTATCTTCTGCCTGAAGGCTTTCCAGGGCTCATGAAAGAGCAGAAATGCCCCCGTAACTCCTGTAACAACGACCATCATTATGGTGAATTCGGGGGTGCAGGTCTCGGTGAACGAAACCATTAGAGCGATCATGACAAGGAGCACCACAGGTGTCAGGATGAACAGAACAGTGGCGCCCCATACCTGCTTTCTGTCGCTCCTGTCGATACTGAACTGCCTCAGGAAGCACTTCATCTCCCTGAAAACTCGCTCCATCCGGCGGTCCACACGTTTCGATGAATCTATTATGCCGACCACAAGCAGGACAAGCGCTGCCAGGGTGGACACGATGGTGAGAAGGAACAGGACCTTGAAAAGGGATCTGCTGATCACGTTCCAACCTATAATGAAGATATGGTTTGTCGTGTAGAACAGCATAACTGTCAGCAATACGAGAAGGAGACCGAGCTTGATGAACGGACTCAATCTTCTCTTTTTCTTCCCTATCTTTCCCACGAGCTTTCAACAAGGCTGGGATAATATAAAATTAATATCCATGGAACATATCCATTTTCCGGATCACTTCTCCGTCATCTCCAAACCCTTCATCCTCATGACGGGGTTCTTCCCCGGATACTTCCTGTCCATTATCAACTCGGTGGTGCAGTTGGGACACCTGAACTCGAGGCGTGAGATGAAGTGCACGACAACCGTCCTTCGACAAACAAGGCAGATGAACACGGAATACCTGACATCCCCTTTAGCAAGGTCCTCCCAATTCTCGGGAACGAAGAGAGGGTGACCGCATCTCGTGCACCTGTGGGTGTACGGGCGCTCCCTGTTCTGTATCTCATTTATCAGACCGCAATTGATGCAGTGGTAATAGAGTACGGATTCATCCGTTTCCGACTCCGTGGGGGCCCATATGAAGGACCATCCGATGACGGATGGAACGACAATTACGGATACTGTCGCCAGCTCAAATATCTTGCCTATGTATATCAGCTGGATGACCAGTAGGGGTACACCGACAAGAGGGGCCGCTGCCAATAATGCAAGTCCGATCCTCTGCTTTCTCGTCCACGGCCGGGACCGGAGCCTTCTCCATTTCTCCCTCCGGTTCCTTCTTCTCCATCTGGAAAATTCTCTTCTGTCGTACACCATGAAACCCAATCCGACGACGCAGAAACCCATGGCTATGAAAATCAGGATCCAGTGCCATCGCTCCCAGGGCCATTTGTAATCCCTGAACATACCCTCTATCAACATGATGTGGCAGGTTCCGTTGACCCGGATATCGATCGTAGTCGGACCGTCAAGCTCGAACCAGCCTCTGTAGGTGAACCTTTCACCATTGTAAACATCCGTGGTGTTCGAATATTGCTTCCCGCGGGAATCATAGATCGTTTCGTTCCCGGCTACAACGACCACCCTTTCCGGGAAGCTCCCGTTGACCACGCAGATGTAGATCTCGCCTTCGAGGTCATCCACGGTGAAATTTGAGGTCCCGTTCATCACCATGAACTCGTGGTGTTCGTTCGCTCTGGGGTCTTCCACCGTGAAGGGATCCCCGAGGATGTCATAGATGAATATGAACGGGATGGCGGTCAAGACCAGCAGGATACCTATTATCAGAAATACGAACGATATCTTCTCCGCCTTCTTCTCCATTTGTCTTCCCCGACCGATCCCGATCCGAACTTATGTATTTATTGCAGGGCCCGGGGTATGTTGACCTCGACAATCGGGCCCGACCAGGAATACTTATCTATTTTGATAGGATTCTTTCAACGGGGAGCCAGGGATGGAGTTCTTTGATGGAAGACAGGAGAACCTCTTCAGATCGGGAAGGGGATGGCTCCGAAGGGAGGAGCTGAAAGAGATCCTCAAACCGGGTCAGACCAGACTAACCATGGCCCTTTCTCATGTCTGGCTCACATTGCTGATCCTTCTGGCATTGTTAATTCCATGGATCTTCTTCTCCGTAGTATTCGGCTTCCTCGAGGGGACCCGGAGCGGGATGAACTGCTTTCTTGCATTGTTCTTTCTGATAATCATCATCATCGGTGTCCCGTCCGTTCTCATCGTGTTCATAACAATGTTGATTACATCCTCGAAAAGGCTCAAGAGGAACAAGGTCCACCTCTCTGATGAGTTCATGGAGGTCCTCTACTGGAAGGGCGAGAAGGACATGCCTCTACAGGTGACCAGGATCCCCTATCGATACATCAACGAGGTCCGTCCTGTCTCTAACGAGGAATGGAGAAAGGACATGAAGATGGGGAACCCTTTCCGAATGATAGCGCTCTGGCCGTATTTGGGTCCCACGAGCAGGTTCCAGCCCGGCACCCAGAGAAAACATGTTTATACCATCGAGTTCGACAGGAAGATGCAGTTCCACGGATATTCGGATACCCAGGGTACCGTGGCTACGATACTGGGGCTCACGATAAGCTGGCTCTTCCTTCTTCTCGGGGGGGAGGTGGAGGAGGAGCTCTACGTCGACGACAGGATGTACATCAGCATGTCGGGGAAGGACCATAAGAAGATGATGGCATTCATCGGGAAAAGGACAATAACTGGTGAAGATGCATCGCATGACCGATCCGGCACCGGTCCCGGAGATCCGGTCATCGCACCGGAAGAGATCGATGACAGTTCCTACATGAACCTTTCTGAATTTGAAACTCCCGGGACCGGACATGACGACAAAGGAGTTGAGGTTTCATGAGAAGGATCTACCTTCTTTCGGGGGCTCTCCTACTTCTAATTCCCCTGTTATCATCGAACGGAGAGGTTCTAAGCGACAACGGCTGGGATATCGAGATCCTGGATCAGATGGAAGGTCCCCGGATTTGGTTCGAACTGGACAGCGGAGATGCTCCTCACATAGTCTACAAACACGAGAAGGGCAACTTCGATCATGAATACAGATACAGGAGGTGGACGGGGTCCGAATGGACCTTCATTGACCTGCCGTTAATGGGTGAGGTAGAGGACCTCTGTTTCACCCTTGATATCCACGATACCCCCCATATCTCCTTCGAAACCGATGGTTACCTTTACCACAGCTACCTATCAGACGGGGGATGGACCTCCATCGAGATACAGAGCGTGGACCGATTCTACAGGGTGCCGAACGTCCTCCTCACCGATAGCGCCGGAGATCCGCACATCATCTATCGGGTCGATCTCGGTAACTATTTCAGATATGCCAGGAAGGAAGGCGGTGAATGGAAAATATCCGATATGGAGGTTGACTGCGATTATTCAACAGATTTCTCTGCCGTCCTTGATGCCGATGGAAACCCTCACATTGCGTTCCATGACCGCTCTGGGAATAATCTGAAATATGCCACATTCGACGGTTCAGACACCATTGTGGAGACCGTTGATGCGATTCAGGATACGGGAGATGATCCGTCGATAGCTATTGATCAGGGGGGAATCCCCTGCATATCCTACAAGGACTGGAGCAGTGACTGCCTGAAATTTGCCAGGAGGTCAGGGGGTGCATGGAGCATCGAGGTGGTGGACATGGACGAGCATCGTACGATGTATCACACGGGACCCGGGGAATTCAGCTCCCTCGAGGTCTCTCCAGATGGAATCCTGCATATCAGCTACAGGGGAGAATCTCAGGTAAGATACGCGGTCGGCGGCGAAGGGAGCTGGGATATATTCTATTTCGATGATAGTTATGCTGGGTCGAACCAGGAACCAACGTCCTTGGAGATCGATAGTCGGGGAACACCGCATATTGCCTACCACCAGCCCGAGGATGACAGTATCAGATATGCAGTCCTTGCGGGAGAACCCGTAATACCGAAGGGAGTCCAGCCGGAAATCCATATCCATCCCAACCTCGGATACCTGATAATACCAGGGATGCTGATACTCTTCTCCGCCGTATCGATCCTCGCCAGATCAAGGATCGGTCAGCCTGAGGTGGCCGAGGTCTCACTGCGTCTTAATGACGGAAGGATGATGGATGCAAGGATCTCCCGGAACGCTTCCTCCACGAAACTGAGATGGAACATCGATCCGTTCACCGTTTCCTACGGGATCATACTTCTCATAGTGATCATCCTGCCCTTTGTTCCTCTGTGGCACAATGGCTCCCATTATGACGAGGGACCAACATCGGATGGCAGAGTGGAGAGTGAATACGACGAGGATTTCAGCCTTCTGTACCGTTCGGGTAGCTACAGTCACACCTATTTCGAGGAAGATGAGTATGATAATAGCACCTACACGACTCATCTGTACCTTCCCGGCGGGGGAGAGTTCCCCGATGAGACGGACTCACGGGGATGGAAGAACGATATTGTCATTCCCTTCGGTCCCGTACTTCTTTTCATTTACTATGTCGAACCCTGCCTGTTCCTTCTGATCCTGTTCGTATTCTCTTTGAACAGGGACCGGGTGGTCACACCCAGGAAGGAGATCAAGAGACTCGGTTATGCATGCTTCGGGACGATGATCGGATTCTCGATA
>JBLIRL010000077.1:0-12057 GCA_049472275.1 Thermoplasmatota archaeon
TAATGTGAATATTAAAAATATAGGGGGGCGGACCGGGAAAATCTAGAACGTTATCTCGGTTTCCTCTTTCGATGTCAAGGGCGATATGGAAGAAGATATAACAGGATTAATTTGAACAGCTAAACAACGGGGATTGAAGGGGGACCTTCTGCGCCCAAGAAGTTCCCCGCAATGAAGCAGTTCGAGAATGAAAGAGTTTTATCATATTTATTCGGGAGAGCTTCTAATAACCTCCTATGGATTCATACCCCGGGGTGACGCGGATTGGAATTCGATCATATCGTTGTCGGTGCTGGGGTCGTCGGAGCTGCCACGGCCTATCATCTCAAGAGGCTCTCACCCGATTCTAGCATCCTCCTGATGGACAGGGAGAACAGGGCGGGAGCGGGAAATACCGCAAAGAGCGCCGCACTCTATCGGAACATATTCTCCTCCAGGGCGTCAAAGCTCCTATCCGCCAGCTCCATCGCATACTACCTCACCCTCGGAGAATCCATACAGATGAACCCAATAGGCTATCTCTGGATGTTCTCCGAGGAACAATGGAAGGCATCACAGGCTGCTTTATCGACGTTGAAGCCAGGAGAGGACACCGTGAGCTTCCAGGATGCAGGGGAGATACGGAGAAAACTCAGGATAAGGACAGAGGGTAAGGGGCACTTCCCTTCCGTTTCACGGGGGATCCTGGGCAGGCTCTGCGGGTCCCTCTCGGGAATGGGCCTTGCGCAGCACTACGCAAACCTCTTCCGGGAGATGGGGGGCGAGGTGAGTTTCGAGACCCAGGTGGAAGATCTGGTCCTCAGGGGAGGCGACATCGGGCATGCACCCTGGGGTCCGACGGGAATAGATCATCTCCTGGATGCGAAGGGCAACGAGTACGGGGCGAAGGAATACATCTTTGCAACGGGTGCATGGACACAGGATCTCCTCGGAAGGATAGGAATATTCACCGGGGTCCTGCCAAAGAAGCGCCAGCTTTTCGGGATCAGGGTGGACGATCCGCATTCCGTCGCAGGCGATACTGAACTCGACAAGGTTCCGGCCCTCATCCTGCCCGCCGGGGGAACCTACGTGAAACCGCTTCTTCACCGCAACCTCCTCATCCTTGGCCTCGCAGATGACCTGGGTCAGCCATTCGACATGTCCGATCCGTCGTACGACCTCGAATATTTCGAAAGAGGTATCGAGCCGGTTCTCGCCCATTATTTTCCTCAATTGCGGGATTACGAGCTCAGGATGAAGTGGGCCGGTTATTACGCTTACCATTGGCCGGACAAGAACCCGGTCATCGAATCACATACCAACATCACATGGTCGAGCGGGACCTCGGGCTCCGGGATCATGAAGGCTGACGCCATAGGAAGGATCACCGCTCGGAAAGTGCTCGGAGGCGGAGAGGCGGAACTCTTCGATGGAACCCGGATAAAGGTATCGGACCTCTCACTGAAGAACAGAAAAGTGGAGTTGGAAAGGTTTGTGATCTGATCCATCACTGAATTTTTTAAAAAAAAAGGGGGGTCGGTTGACCCCCCGATCATTTGATACGGTGGTCTTCACTCCACCTCTGGAATGCCGAAATCCTCCTCTATGTCCTCCACCTCGTACTCCCCGGTGATATCGACCTCTTCCTCCTCGTCGTAGTACTCGTCCTCCTCACCCTCTTCCTCCTCCTCGAAGACTGCGTCGCACTCCGGACAGGTCAGGGCGTCCGCGGGTATGCTCGCACCGCACTCCGGACACTCGAAGAGGTCCTCTTCGAACTCGGACTGGCAGTTCGGGCAGATCGTTTCCTCGCTCTCGACAACGAAACCGCAAACGGGGCACATGAACTCGCCCTCCGCGTACTCGTCGTATCCACCACCGTAATAACCTGCCTCCTCGCGGCGTCCGAACCTTCTTCCCCTCTCCTCGACCTCCTCAACCGGCGCCTCTTTGGGCCTGTTGAGAAGATAGAAGATGATGATTATTATCAGGAAGACTCCGATGGCGATGAGGCCTATGAAGGGCCATGGGATGTCGGAATCGCTGCTATCGTCCTTCTCCTTGACCATCTTTATGTCTTCCGGAATCTCCGTTGTGTCACCGGCGGTTATCTGGTAGTCCTTCGAGAAGGTCTCGTAACCGTTAACGGTGATGGTCAGGGTCCAGAGCCCCTCCTCCACATCGATGAACTGGAAGCCGCCGGTGGTATCGGGGTTCTTTGTCAGTATGTTGGACGTTCCCGTTGCCAGCTTGATGGATACAGCACTGGGGATGAAGGGGTTCCCGTCCTCATCGACGACCCTTCCCGTCAATGTGCCCGTGGTGACAAGCACCTCGGTCTCGAAGGACCAGGTGAAACCGAGGAAGTTCTTGGACTCATCCACCGCAAGGATGTCGGAATCGAGGGAAACCGAATATCTGGTCCCGTAATCGAGGACCGATGTCGGATCGAGATACGCGGTCCTTGTCAACTCGTCATAGGTGACATCCGCATCCACCAGTACACCTCCCCTGGTACTGAGCTGGAAGGTGTCATCGGTTATGGTGTCCCCGTCCATGTCAACGGGGAAAACGGCCGATATCACGACGTTCAGGGCGACTTCGTTCGCATCGTTCGCAGGGAAATACGATGTGAGTTCGATCTCCTCTATCTGAAATTCGGTCGTGAAGTTGCGGTACACGGTTGTCGGGAAGAAATCCCCGTTGGTGTCCTGTATCCAGGTCTTAACCTCGATCTGATAATCGGTGTTGTATTTCAGGGGCGGATTCGGCGTCATGACAACTGTCATGTCACTATCCGCGAAGGAATATATCGTATTGACGAGGTCTCCGGTGGCCAGCTCCCGAAGCACCAGTGAGCCGGAATCGACGGAGCTTCTCATGATCGGCCTCGTGAAGAAAACTGAGATCTGGTCATATATCGGGAATCCGGGTTCACCGTCTGGTACCGAGAAAGTAACCTCGAAAGGTATCTCCTGGAGCTGAAGGTCAATTGAGTTCCATGTCCCTCTGAGTATGTTCGTCTGCTCCACATCGTCCTGGTAGCCGGAGAAAGATGCGGTCACTGTTGCGTTGCCTGTCGGGACCTCCTCGAACTCGTAGAAACCCTCTGTGTTGGTCGTTGTCGAGATAGGGGTTGAATCCGCGATCTCTACCTTGACGATGGCACCGATGGCGTCGGATCCATTCGGAAGTGTCACGTATCCGTGAAGTCCGCCGACCTCAAGCATCTCCATGGTTGCATCGACCACCTGCGTCTCGCCCGGGACCACGATAACAGTCGTGATATTGCCGGCCATCCACATCTTTAGGAACTCTATCGTGTAGCTTCCCCCGGTGATATCGTAGAAGGAGTACTTTCCGTCCTCGTCCGTTGTGGTCTTCGTGACCGGGACCGTGGAGACGGTGACATCGACACCTGGTACGGGGGTCCCTCCGGAAGTGACGGTACCTTCGATAACCGGTGGATTGGCTATGCTGAAGTTGACCATGTCCACGTTGTTCTCCTCGTTGTAGGTGTCGTAGAACACGCTGAAGGTCGCCTTGTACGAACCCGATGCATTCGGTGTCCAGCTGGGGAAAAGAACTATCCAGTACTTGCCCGCAGCGACAGGAGGCGATGCGGGGGTCAGGATCTCCATGCTCTCGTCGTAGACGGTATCGGATACAGTTCCGATCGTCTCTATGAGCAGGTTGATATTGACCGTATCCGCGAACTCCTCAAGGTTTCCCCAAAGGGATACGTTGCACATGGGTACAAGTACCTCGTTGAGCGGATACTGGGCTCCCTCCTCGAACTCGACGTTCATGATGCTCAGGTCAGCGACATCCATGATATCGAACGTCCCGGTTGCCCTCGTATCGTGCATCCCTATCGTCGCATTGACCTCGATGTCGAACTGACCCTCGATGAAATCCACATCATCAAGTTCAAGTGTGGCAACCGAACCGCTGGCGATGAAAACGACCTTGTTCATCATGTCGAAATAGTAGACCGAACCGTTCGATGTGTAGGTTATGTTCATGTGGAAGTCCACGAACTGCATGAAATCCTCGTCGCCGGTGTTGTCCAGTTTGATGGACACAGCATGGGTTCCCACGGCGAATTCCCCACCATCGGCCATGGGGCCATCAAGTAACACTTCGGTTATCTCCGCATCCATGGCTCTTGTTGGCTCCGCCTGCACCGAAATTGGAACAACGGCCGCAAGGAGTACGAATGCCAATAAGAAAAGACCTAACCTTTTATCCATATTCTGCCCTCCCGTTTCCTCGAGCATCCTAGGGAGTATTTTTCGTGCAGCTACATCCCCAGCGTTAGCCCGTCAAATTGACTGCGCTGTGTCGGAAATGGATGTACAATTATTTATTATATTCTAACTTGGTACAAAAAGATGGGATTATCTACGGGTAGTGACATTCCCGATGCGAAGGGAACGTCCATAGCCATCTTTGTTAAATAATCGAATTGCCTAGGGCCCAAGAAAGGGTCGATAATATGCATCAACTTGTAACCCTCGACATGGAAAAGGACCTCCTCGAGGCGAACCGGAGGCTTGCCGGGGAGAACAGTTTACTGTTGAAGGGGAAGGGGGTCCGGTCCGTTGACCTTTTAGGGTCCATCGGTTCCGGAAAGACGCTTCTCATAGAAAGGCTGACCATCCTTCTCGGGGACAGAGGGCTGAAAGTGGGTGTCATAACGGGAGACGTTGCCGGGGACGACGACCATCGGAGGATCGCAGCCCTCGGGATACCTGCGGTGAACGTCAATACGGGAAAGGAATGCCATATAGACGCCCATCTGGCCGAGCATGCCATCGAGGACCTTGACCTCGATTCCCTCGATATACTTCTGATAGAGAACGTCGGGAATCTCGTCTGCCCCGCCGATTTCCCCCTGGGTACCGACATCAGGGTGGTCATCATATCGGTCACCGAGGGCGACGACATGATCAGGAAGCATCCGGTGATCTTCCGCGAGGCCGATGTCATCGTGATCAACAAATCGGACCTTGCCGGCGTAATGGAAGTGGACATCGAGAAGCTGAAAACAGACGCAGATACCGTAAAGCCCAACTCGAGGATCGTCGTCACCGATGCCAAGCACGGGATCGGGATAGAAGAGCTTGCGGAGGCCATGGGTCTCATCTGAGACCCGGAGGAGGTCCGATGTGGACCATCAGGCTGAAAGGCGTGGTCCAGGGGGTCGGATTCAGACCCGCGGTCGCAAGGACCGCACTGAGAACGGGAGCAAAAGGATTCGTCAGGAACGACGGGTCCCATGTCACGATCGGGATCGATATCGAACCGTCGCTCTTCCTCAGGGAGCTTTCGAAGGAGCTCGGACCCATGGCCAGGATCGATGAAAGGTTCGTCGATGAGGGGGGATGGGAGGACCTTGGAGGCCTCGAACCGGTGGATTTCAGGATACTGCCTTCGAAGGAGGGAGAAAGGGATTCTTCACTGCCCTACGATACGGCCATCTGCGACAGGTGCCTGGCGGAGATGATCGATCCCTCCGACAGAAGATATCTTCACCCCTTCACCAACTGCACCGACTGCGGAGCCAGGTACACCCTGATCGATTCCCTGCCATACGACAGGGAAAGGACCTCGATGGCGATGTTCACACTCTGCCCCGAATGCACGGAGGAATATTCGGACCATGAATTCAGGAGGTACCATGCACAGACCCTCTCGTGCCAGGACGACGGTCCGTCCTACCGTTTCATGACTTCGGACCTGAAGGTCAAGAGCACCGGATGGGAGGCCTTCCTCGATTGCGCACGCGCCATAAAGCAGGGCGACCTCCTGATTGTAAAGGGTTGGGGAGGGATGCACATCGTCTCCGATCCGGGCAGGTTGGAGGCCCTGAGGAAGTGGTACGGAAGACCTCATAAGCCCTTTGCCCTGATGGTAAGGGACATGGATACCGCGAGATCGCTTGGCATGATCGGCGATGATGAGGAAAGGCTGCTTTCCTCCCCGGCCAAATCCATTGTCCTTGTCGGGAAGGGGGACGATCCCCCCGGATGGGCCAGGGAAGGACTTGAAATGGCCTCCCCGGGGCTTGGTAACGTCGGTCTGTACCTGCCGTATTCGGGGATACACCATCTCCTATTCAAGGCCCTCGATGATGTCGGATCGGACCTCAGATGGATCGTCATGACATCCGCAAATCCCCCCGGGGAGCCGATGGCGCTCGAGCTCGAGGATGCTGTGAAGATGAAGGCGGACGGCTATTTCGTCCACGACAGAAGGATCTCGGCAAGATGCGACGATTCCGTCATCGTACCCCTGCCCTTTTACGACAAGGTAAAGGCCAGGGAGGGTCCTTTCGGAAACAAAGGCCTCACCATCCGGAAATCAAGAGGCATGATACCGGATCCGCTGGAGATCCCGCATGGCAGAATCCTGCTCGGTGTTGGAGCGGAGAGGAACGTTTCCGTCACAGTGTCCAGATCTGGACGGGCTTTCACGAGCCCGTACATCGGCAACTCGAGGCACCCCTCCGTGCTGGAATACATGGAGTGGTCTGTTGAGCGTTTCATGTACCTCTTCGGCGCCGAGGAGGTGGAAGCGGTCGTCGTGGACAAGCATCCGCGCTACACCACAAGGAGATGGGGTTCCCGATACGCCGAGGAGAAGGACCTGCCGTTGGTGGAAGTGCAGCATCATCACGCCCACGCTGCATCACTCATGGCAGATGCCGGGATCGAGCGGATGACCACCGTCGCCGTGGACGGAGTGGGCTATGGAGACGACGGTACACCCTGGGGAGGGGAGATCATATTCACCGACAGGGAAAAGTACGTCAGGGTCGGGCAGCTGGAACCCTTTGGCATACCGGGCGGTGACGGTTCGGTGTATCATCCGGAAAGGATCGCCTTCTGGCTATCTCAGGAGGCCGGCTATCAAATGGACCTCGGGGACACGTGGTCAATGGAGGTTCTCGCGAATTCCCACCGCAGAACTCCCATGACGACATCTCTGGGCAGGGTCCTTGACGCTCTTTCCGCCCTCATGCTGGGGGTCACATGGAGGACCTACGACGGCGAGCCCGCGATGCGGTTGGAGAAGCTGCTCTCTCGTTCGAGGTCGCCAAGGTACGACCTCTTCCATGAGGATGGGGATGACCATCAAGTCGGGGTGATTGACAGGTGGAAGACTCTTCTCGAGGAGATCTCGAGGATCACCGGAGGAAGCATAGCTCCAGGACCTAACATGGGATATGATACGAAAGCTGACCTTGCCATGGGATTGGTGGGGTCGATCGTGGATGACATGGTCAGGATAGCGGTGTCCGCAGAGGATCTGCACGGTGAGAAGGAAAGACCCTTTATCGGTCTCACCGGGGGGGTTTCCTACAACGTTCCAATAGTCAGGAGGTTCGTCGATTCATGTCTCGAGCGGGGTGCCGAGCCCGTTCTCCATTCAAGGGTCCCCCCCGGTGACGGGGGGATATCCGTGGGGCAGGTCTACCTGGGCGGACTGATCCTTGAACGTTGATCGGCCCCGAAGTTGCCAAAAACCTGATAAACAACATATCAGGTGTGGGGGCCATGTGCCTTGCCATCCCGGGACAGGTAGTGGAGCTCAAGGAAGACCACATGGCGGTAATAGACTACGGCGGCACCCGCAGGGAAGCCAATGTGATGTATGTACACCCGAACGTGGGGGACTGGGTCATCGTCCACGCGGGCTTCGCACTTCAGATACTTGACGAGGAAGAAGCGAAGGAAACACTCAAGCTCTGGGACGAGGCACTCGAACTGTTCAGGCGGGAGATGCCGGAATAGGGGATGTCGTCTTGCACGAACTCCAGATCGCATCCAATCTCATGAGCGCGGTCCTCGAAGCCCTGAAGGACCATCCCAATGCCACGAAGGTGGAAACGGTGCATCTGAGCATCGGAAAGCTCTCGTTCGTGGGGGAGGAACAGCTTCGTTTCTGCTGGGGGGCGATAACCGATGAGAAGGAGGTCCTGAAGGGATCCAAGCTCGAGGTCCGCCAGGAGGAGGTCGTGATCTCCTGTTCATCCTGCGGTTACGAAGGAGAGATGGAGGTAAAGGAGGATCCTCTATACCATTACCTTATGCCTGTCTTCGCTTGTCCTGAATGCGGTCTCGATGTCGAGATAGTCAAGGGAAAGGGCGTGACAATCACCAATGTCAGGTTGTTGATCGACGACGGGGAGGAGGAATGATGGAAGGATTTAAGCTGAGGGACAGGGAGATGGCCGCAAAGGTCCTGGATACTATCCGGGGCCTTGACCAGGAACTGATGATCATGCATGTTTGCGGAACCCATCAGGACACACTCGTCAGGTTCGGCCTGGAACCCCTTCTCAACGAGGTCGGTGTGAACATCAGGCAGGGTCCCGGCTGTCCGGTCTGCGTGACCACCGGAGAGGAGATCGAGATGGCGATAAGACTCGCGGAGAGCGGGAAGATCGTGACGTCCTTCGGAGACATGGTGAAGGTCCCGGGCCGCAGTTCGACGCTTGCGGACGTTCGAGGCGACGGCGGGGATGTACGAATAGTCTATTCACCGGACGACGCGCTCCGGATCGCGAAGGAGAACCCGGATAAGGAGGTCGTCTTCCTCGGGATCGGTTTCGAGACGACGGCTCCGACTACATCCTCCCTGCTGCTTGAGGACAGGGCACCTGAGAACCTGTCCATACTGTCCTACCACAGGACCGTGCCGCCGGCGCTGAAGTTCATCGCTGAGGCCGGAGAGATCAATCTGGACGGCCTGATAGAACCCGGACACGTTTCCATGGTCATAGGCGAGGGGCCCTACAGGTTCCTCTCAGAGGAACATTCGATACCCCAGGTGATCGCCGGTTTCGAGCCTCTGGACCTTCTGATGGGGTGCCTCGAGATAGCAAGACAGAAAGCGGAGGGTCGAGCGGAGCTCAAGAACCTTTACGGCAGGGTCGTGAGACCCGGGGGCAACACAGCTGCATTGAAGGCAATGGACGAGACCTACGAGCCCTTTGATGTCAAATGGAGGGGCTTCCCCGTGATACCGGGGTCCGGACTGTCGATATCTCGAAAGTACGAGGAACACGATGCGAGGAAGAGATATCGGGACGAGCTCGAGGAGGTCATGGAGCTCGAGATTCCCGAGCCGCCCGGTTGCAGGTGCGGGGAGGTCCTCAGGGGACTCGTCGACCCCACGGAATGCCCTCTTTTCGGGAAAGGCTGCGAACCTGGGTCTCCCATAGGACCATGCATGGTCTCCAGGGAGGGAAGCTGCAACATCCTCTTCAGATGGGGCAGGAATCCGGTCTAGACGATACCTGCATATCTGCACGATGTTTCGATTGGTGTTACGAGCTCATATACTGAGCTTGATGAATTCCGCGGTATCGATGAGTTCCTGACCCTGGGAGGTCGTGAGCTTGTCTGTCTTCACCATGGTCTCTACCTTGCCTATGAATTCGTTCACTAGCGTCATGGCTACGGAAGGATTTCCCTTATCTAGCTGGATCTTCGCAGCGTTGAGCTTGGCGATCAATGACTGGCCCTGCCCCTGGTTCAGTATCTCGTCCTCGACCAGCTCCTCGATATCTTCGATTAGCAAATCTATCATATCGCCGGCATCGGGGAAATCAAGTTTCATGACGAAACCGTCACCAACCCAGGTTCCGCCTCCGTAGGTTGTGTCGGCTGCACCTGAGGTGACAGGAAAATCACTGGAGCAGGTCAAACCTCCGATATACACGTTCTCATCGTTCACGAATACAACGGTACTGATGCTATCCTTTGCTGAACCTCCAACATAGGTCAGATACAATAATTCGGTTGCCGTGGGATTTATCTTGAAGAAGAAACCATCAGCTCCCGGTGTGTTTTGATTCAGGTCTGGGCAGAAAGCCCATCTGGTAACGGGAAGGTCCGACGATGTTGTGTAGCCAGTTACGTATGCATTACCATCCGGATCTACATCGATACCGCTCGTCCATTCGGTTCCCGTTCCTCCAATGAATGTTGAATAGACAAGAGAACTGGCACCCGATTTGGAGGGATCCAATTTCACCACTATACCATCCCTCAGATCTGTGGCTCCATTATGTGAAGTGTCTACCGCATTCTGCGTCGTGGGCATGTCCTGTGAATAGGTGTCTCCTGTGAAATATACACATCCCTCATCATCCATTGTTATTCCGTTGGTTGTATCAAAATCACTACCGCCGAAAAATGTGGAGTAGCACAGCTCCGAACCGTCGGCTGCGAGATGTGTTACGATGAAATCTCCTCCATACACATTGTATCCTGCAAAGGTCCTTGTGCATCCGTTATATGTCGTATCATAGGCGTTTGATGTGGTGGGGAAATTCTCGGAATATGACGAACCCGAGACTGCAGCTCTACCGCTTTCATCCACCGTTATCCCGGTGCACATGTCATTCTTGGTGCCACCCAGGAACGTTGAATACACGTTGGAATGGTCTGAAATTGCAAATTTGGCAACGAAACCATCCATTCCGGGCCCCAACCAGGAAGATTCTCCCCCGTTGAAGGTGGTATCGAACGAACCCGAGCCTGTTGGCATGTCCGAGGACATGGTGTAGCCAGTGAAATAATAATGATCATCATCGACCACTATCGATACTCCCATATCCCTTGACGAACCTCCGAAATAGGAGCAATAGGATAACGTTTCGCCATTGTTGCTGAAGACCATGATGAAAGCATCAGAGAGCCCCCCGAAAGTCGACTGGAATGCACTGGTGGTCACGGGTATGTCAGTTGATGTAGTAAATCCAATGAGATATATGTTCCCGGAGCTGTCCAGATCCATGCTTATCAGGGATTCACCGCCCGAATACGCGATGTACGATAGGTAACTATATGCTGAGCCGTCCGTGTTCAGTTTACCGAACCAGGCATCCTGTGATCCCAATCCTCCAGACGTCTGATACGCACCTGTTGTGGCAGGAAAATCAGTTGAGCTCGTCCACCCTGTCATGTATGCATATCCGTTATCGTCAACTGTGAAGGAGATGCAGTTATCCTCACTACTCCCTCCGATCAAAGTGGAGTAGGTGATGATCGGATCGATGATGAGATCCTTGGAACCATCCCATTCGGCGCAGATGAAGCCAAAAGATTTCTCATCTCTGAGATTGTAGTTGCAGGGAATCACGTCATCCGAACCCTGATAAGTAAAAGGCAGTGGGTCCTCCATATCCCCCAGTAATGTGTGGATGATGAGGTCACCCTGGGGATCAATTTCCAGAGATTCTATTCCTTCGTACAGAATATGGATCGATGACGGGTCGCCTCCGGGGTGGACAATGAACTTGTACTTCACGTTCTCCTCTGTGGCAACGTAGACCAGATCGATATCCGGGTACAGGTTCTCGTAGATGATCCGTTTGTAATTACTTACTCCGATAAGCTGGTCTTGTTCATGATCTCTCAGGAAATAGTTGCTCTTGAAAGAAAGCTCCCTTTCTGCAACGGGATCGACATTGAAAGAACCCTTGAAGGTTATCCTGATCATCAGGTCCTCCCTCAGTCCCATCTCGTTGCTCATTCCGATTATCTTCATCCGGACCTCGCTTGTTGCGAAACCCATCTGAATATTCCCCGAGGTCAGATAATATCTGATATCCTCTTGGGGGACCTGTCCCATGTTCTCCGTGAAATGACCGAATGGAACCGAATTGGAATTCCTGGACCCACTGTATTCACTTCCTTTCAAGCCCGCCATGTCCATGATCCCGATCTCCTCTCCCATGTTCGGGTTCACCAATATAGCGACCATCGAAGTACCCACAAGCAAACAAAGTCCCATGATCACAACGATCTTTTTTCGTGACATTTTCATTTCAACCACCTTTTTTATTTTTTCTCAATATACAGCGATCTTTTTCGATCCTCCTTTGTTTGCGGTTTATACCGCATTTTTCTCTTCCTGACTGATTTACTCATTCCATTCCAAGTTTCAATTCATGAACCGAACGGTTCCATCAACGGATAGTAATCCACACCTTGATGGGGGAGTAGGGTGTCACCTATTCCATCACTATCAGTATCAGAACCTGTGTAGTCACTCCAG